>NZ_JBSFMT010000001.1:0-416498 GCF_053599695.1 Streptomyces sp. NPDC000878
CATCTCCCCCACCCCCGGCGGGGCCCACCCCCCCCCCCCCGCCCGGCGTTTGAGGACGAGCGCGTTCAGCGCGATACGGGGGTTCGGGGGCGGCGGGGGCGAGATCAGTCCGGGGCCTCGCCGAACCGGGCCAGCGTCAGCGCGCCTGCCACCGCGACCCCGAACCCCACCACCGCCAGCCACCCCAACCCCTCCCGCGTGCGATCCCCCAGCCACACCACCCCGATCACCGCCGGCCCGATCGTCTCCCCGATCACCATCCCCGCCGTCGGCACGGTCACAGCCCCCCGCTGCAACCCCGACGTCAACGCCAGAAACGCCGCCCCACCCCCCACCACCAGCGCATACGTCGCCGCGTTCCCCACCAGCGCCCCCACCGACACCTCATCGATGAGCCGCACCGACACCTCGACCACCCCGAACCCGAACCCCGCCCCCAACCCGAGCACCAGCCCCGGTCCCCGCTCCGGCAACCGCCCGCCCAGCAACCCCAGCACCAGCACACCCACGGCGGTCGCGAGCATCGCGTACCTCAGCGCGTCCGACCCCGCCCGCTCCCCCTCCGTCCCCGAGGCGAGCCCCAGCATCCCCAGCCCCGCGCACACCACCCCGACCGCGGCCCACTCCACCCCGCTCAGCCGCACCCGCAGCAACCGGGCGGCGACCACCGCGGTGACGGCGAGACTCGCGGCCAACGCCGCGCCGACGGCGTAGATCGGAACGGACCGCAGCGCGGCGACCTGGAAGACGAAGCCGAGCCCGTCCAGGGCCAGTCCGGCGATGTACCGCCACTGCCGCACGGCGCGCAGCAGCAGCGCGGCTTCGCCACCTCGGCCAGGGGCATCGGCCGCCGCCCGCGCGGCCATCGCCTGCAACACCGTCGCCGTACCGAAGCAGACCGCCGCGCCGAGCGCGCACACCATTCCAAAGAGCACAAAGTGACTCTAGGTGGACGGGAGGTACAGGGGGGTAGGGGTACACCCGTCCTTGGACGATCTTTAAGCTGAGCGAACTTCAGAACGGGCGTAACACCAACGGGGAGACACGAATATGGCCGACACCGGCAGACAGTCACGCAGACAACTCCGCTCAGGCACCGTCGTACTGGGAGGCATGGGCCTGCTCGCCGCCGCCCTCACCGCCTGCTCCTCCGACGACCCCGACAAGCGCTGCGTCGACCGCGACAGCTACAACGCCGCCAAGGGCTACAAGGTCGTCGCCGAGAAGAACTGCAAGACCGTCACGAGCGTCAACGGCGCCCACTACTACGGCGGCAAGAAGAAGTCCGGCTGGGTCAAGGGCGGCTCCTTCACCAAGTCCGGCAAGAGCAGCGGCAGTTCGAGCGACGGCGGTTCCGGCACCGGCGTACACCGCGGCGGCCTCGGCGGCGGCGACAGCAGCTCGGGCGGCTGAGCCCGACATGCAACGCCGCACGATCGAGCCCCGCCCCGACTGGCAGCGAACCGTCGAGGAGCAGGGCCTCATCTACCCGCTCACCCGCCACCCCGACGACACCCTGCGCCCCTACTGGGACGAGAGCGCGTACTACGTCTTCTCGCTCCCCGAGGTGGAGGCGCTGGAGGAGGTCGTCGAGGAACTCCACGGCATGTGTCTCGCCGCCGCCGACCACATCGTCACCGTGAACCGCTTCGCCGACCTGGGCATCACCGACCCGCACATCGTGGCAGCGGTCGCCGAGGCCTGGCACCGCCGCGCCGAACTCCCGTCCGTCTACGGCCGTTTCGACCTCCGCCACGACGGCGGCGCGGGCCCCGCGAAGCTCCTCGAGTACAACGCCGACACCCCCACCTCCCTGGTCGAGGCGGCCTCCCCCCAGTGGTTCTGGATGGAGGACCGCTTCCCGGGCGCCGACCAGTGGAACTCCCTCCACGAACGCCTGGTCGCCGCCTGGCAGAAGCAGGCCGCCCTCCTCCCGCCCGGCAGCCCCCTCCACTTCGCGCACTCCGCCGCCGACGAACTCGGCGAGGACCTGATGACCGTCGCGTATCTGAAGGAGACCGCGGAACAGGCGGGCCTCGACACCGACTGGCTCGCCATCGAGGAGATCGGCTGGGACCCGCTCTCCGGCCGCTTCGTCGACAACCAACTCCGGTTCATCCGCAGCTGCTTCAAGCTGTACCCCTGGGAGTGGCTCACCACCGACGAGTTCGCCGGTCACGTCCTCGACACCCTGGACAACGGCGGCGGCACGGGTACGACGCTGTGGATCGAGCCCGCCTGGAAGATGCTCCTCAGCAACAAGGCGCTGCTCGCGATCCTCTGGGAGCTGTACCCCGGCCACCCGAACCTCCTCCCCGCCTACCTGGACGGCCCACGGGAACTGGCGCACACGACCGGCTACGTGACCAAGCCGCTCCTGGGCCGGGAGGGCGCGGGCGTCACCGTCCACGAGAAGGGCGCCGCACCCGTCGTACGCGAAGAGCCCTGCTGCTACCAGGAGTTGGCCCCTCTGCCCGACTTCGACGGCAACCGGGTCGTGCTGGGCGCGTGGGTCGTGGAGAACGAGTCGGCGGGGCTGGGCATCCGGGAGTCCTCCGGCCTGATCACCGACGAGTACGCCCGCTTCCTGCCCCACGTGATCCTCTAGTCAGTGGCTGAGCCGGTCACCGGGGCGGTCGCCGGGTGGGGCAGCTCGCCTCGCTCGGATGGTGGACGCGGGACCCCGGTGTCCGGTGTGCCCGGTAAGGTGACCGGCGGGCCGTGACTGGCGCGCTGGGATGGGACCGACCATCGGGGAGCGGCTCCGTAAGTGAGTGCCGTGCGCCTGGGCCGAGCCGTGAACGCCGAGAACGCCACGTCCGGAGGTCCCATGTCACCTGAGCCCCTCTCCAACGAATCCACCGCCTTCCGCGCCGCCCTCGACGTGATCCGCGCCGTCGAGCCGCGCGTCGCCGACGCCATCGGCCAGGAGGTCCACGACCAGCGCGAGATGCTCAAGCTGATCGCCTCCGAGAACTACGCCTCCCCGGCCACCCTCCTCGCGATGGGCAACTGGTTCAGCGACAAGTACGCCGAGGGCACCGTCGGCCGCCGCTTCTACGCCGGCTGCCGCAACGTCGACACCGTCGAGTCCCTCGCCGCCGAGCACGCCCGCGAACTCTTCGGCGCCCGGCACGCCTACGTCCAGCCGCACTCCGGCATCGACGCCAACCTCGTCGCCTTCTGGGCCGTCCTCGCCGACCGCGTCGAGGCGCCCTTCCTGGAGAAGACCGGCGTCCGCCAGATCAACGACCTCTCCGACGCCGACTGGGCCGAGCTGCGCCGGGCCTTCGGCAACCAGCGCATGCTCGGTATGTCCCTGGACGCCGGCGGCCACCTCACCCACGGCTTCCGCCCCAACATCTCCGGCAAGATGTTCGACCAGCGCTCGTACGGCACGGACCCGGCGACCGGCCTGATCGACTACGAGGCCCTGCGCGCCACGGCCCGCGACTTCAAGCCGCTGATCATCGTGGCGGGCTACTCCGCGTACCCCCGGCTGGTGAACTTCCGGATCATGCGCGAGATCGCCGACGAGGTCGGCGCCACGCTGATGGTCGACATGGCCCACTTCGCCGGCCTGGTCGCGGGCAAGGTTCTGACCGGCGACTTCGACCCGGTCCCGCACGCCCAGATCGTGACGACCACCACGCACAAGTCCCTGCGCGGCCCGCGCGGCGGCATGGTCCTGTGCGACGACTCCCTCAAGGACCAGGTCGACCGGGGCTGCCCGATGGTCCTCGGCGGCCCGCTCCCGCACGTGATGGCGGCTAAGGCGGTGGCTCTGGCGGAGGCCAGGCAGCCCGCCTTCCAGGACTACGCCCAGCGCATCGTCGACAACGCCCGCGCGCTCGCCGAGGGCCTGATGAGCCGGGGCGCCACCCTCGTCACCGGCGGCACCGACAACCACCTCAACCTGATCGACGTCGCCTCCTCCTACGGCCTCACCGGCCGCCAGGCCGAGACCGCCCTCCTCGACTCGGGCATCGTCACCAACCGCAACGCCATCCCGTCCGACCCGAACGGCGCCTGGTACACATCGGGCATCCGCATCGGCACCCCCGCACTGACGACACGGGGCCTGGGTACGGCGGAGATGGACGAGGTGGCGTCCTTGATCGACCGAGTCCTGACGGCGACGGAACCGGGCACGACCAAGTCCGGCGCGCCGAGCAAGGCCTCCCACGTCCTGGACACCAAGATCTCCGACGAGATCTCCCACAGGGCGACCGACCTGGTGGCGGGCTTCCCCCTGTACCCGGAAATCGACCTGGGCTGAGCTGCTTTTAGGGGCGCGGGGAACTGCGCGACCAGCCACAGATGGCCCGCAGCTCCCCGCGTACCGAAACCACCCCACACCTCTGAGACAATGAAAACATGGCCTCAGATCGTCCCCGCGTGCTCTCCGGAATCCAGCCCACCTCCGGCTCGTTCCACCTCGGCAACTACCTCGGCGCCGTCCGCCAGTGGGTCGCCCTCCAGGAGACCCACGACGCCTTCTACATGGTCGTCGACCTGCACGCGATCACGGTCCCGCAGAACCCGGCCGACCTGCGCGCCAACACCCGCCTCGCCACCGCCCAGCTCCTCGCCGCCGGCCTCGACCCCGAGCGCTGCACGCTGTTCGTCCAGAGCCACGTCCCCGAGCACGCCCAGCTCGCCTGGGTCATGAACTGCCTCACCGGCTTCGGCGAGGCCGGCCGTATGACGCAGTTCAAGGACAAGTCCGCCAGACAGGGCGCCGAGAGCGCGAGCGTCGGCCTGTTCACGTACCCGATCCTCCAGGTCGCGGACATCCTGCTCTACCAGGCCAACGAGGTCCCCGTCGGCGAGGACCAGCGCCAGCACATCGAGCTGACCCGCGACCTCGCCGAGCGCTTCAACGGCCGGTTCGGCGCGACCTTCACGATCCCGAAGCCGTACATCCTGAAGGAGACGGCGAAGATCTACGACCTTCAGGACCCGTCGATCAAGATGAGCAAGTCGGCGTCGACGCCCAAGGGCCTCATCAACCTCCTCGACGACCCGAAGGCCACCGCGAAGAAGGTCAAGAGCGCGGTCACGGACACGGACACCGTGATCCGCTTCGACCCCGCCGAGAAGCCCGGCATCAGCAACCTGCTCGGCATCTACTCGACCCTCACGGGCACGGACATCGCCGAACTGGAGCAGAAATACGACGGTAAGGGCTACGGTGCGCTCAAGGTGGACCTCGCCGAGATCGTGGTCGACTTCGTGACGCCGTTCCGGGAGCGCACCCAGCAGTATCTGGACGACCCGGAGACACTCGACTCGATCCTCGCCAAGGGCGCGGAGAAGGCACGGGCCGTCGCCGCGGAGACGCTCTCCCAGGCGTACGAGCGGGTCGGCTTCCTCCCGGCGAAGCACTAGCACTGCCCGTACCGGCACCCGCTACCCCTATCCGCACCCGCACCACCGCAGGGCGCACACCGTGGCACCAGAGCGCTGCACATCACTACGACTGCGCCTGCCCGCAGACCCGCCCTGCCCGTACAGTCGATAGCCGACCGGTACGAGCGACACCAGTACGAGCAACACCGCGACCACGAAACCGAGACGACGAACAGGAGACGACGTGGGGACCGTAACGATCGGTGTGTCGATCGCGGTCCCGGAGCCTCACGGCAGCCTGCTCCAGGAGCGGCGTGCGGGCTTCGGCGACGCCGCTGCTCACGGCATCCCCACCCACGTCACCCTGTTGCCGCCCACGGAAGTCGACTCGGCGGCCCTGCCCGCCATCGAGACGCACCTCGTGGAGGTGGCCGCCGCCGGCCGCCCCTTCCCGCTGCGGCTCTCCGGTACCGGCACCTTCCGGCCGGTGTCGCCCGTCGTGTTCGTCCAGATCGTCGAGGGCGCGGAGGTCTGCACCTGGCTGCAGAAGCAGGTCCGTGACGCCTCCGGTCCGGTGGCGCGCGAACTCCAGTTCCCGTACCACCCGCATGTGACGGTCGCGCACAGCATCGCCGAGGAGGCGATGGACCGCGCCTTCGCGGAACTCGCCGACTACGAGGCCGACTGGCCCTGCACCGGCTTCGCGCTCTACGAGCAGGGCGCCGACGCGGTGTGGCGCAAGCTGCGCGAGTTCACGTTCGGCGGGACCGTCGTACCGCCGCAGGCGGCCCATGCGGAGCGCGGCACCCTTCCGACCAGGTAGAACCGCCACACGGACAGGCGTTTCCGGGGTACAAGGTCACTATGGACTGGCTGAAAAAGCTCCCCGGCGTCGGACCGATCGTCGTCCGCCTGATGGCCACGCACGCGTGGCGGTCGTACGAGCGACTCGACCGCGTGAAGTGGACGCGGCTGGCGGCGGCGATGACCTTCATCAGCTTCGTGGCACTGTTCCCGCTGCTCACCGTGGCCGCCGCGATCGCCGCCGCGACGCTCAGCACGGCGCGGCAGAACGAGCTGGAGGACAAGATCGCCGAGCAGGTGCCCGGCATCTCCGAGCAACTGAACATCGAGGGTCTGGTCCAGAACGCGGGCACGATCGGGGTGATCGCGGGTGCGGTGCTGTTGTTCACGGGGATCGGGTGGGTCGGCTCGATGCGGGAGTGTCTGCGGGCGGTGTGGGAGCTGCCCGAGGACGAGGGGAACCCGGTTCTGCGCAAGGTGAAGGACACCGGGGTACTGGTGGGACTCGGCGGCGCCGTGCTCGTCACGATCGCCGCGTCCACCGTGGCCTCGGCGGCGGTCGGCTGGGCCGCGCGCGGGCTGGGCATCGACGAGGAGGGCTGGGGCGCGGTGCTGCTGCGTGCCGCCGCGTTCGGCGTCGCCGTGCTCGCCGACTTCCTGCTGCTCCTGTACGTCCTGACTCTGCTGCCGGGTGTGGAGCCGAGCCGGCGCCGGCTGATCGTGGCGGGGGTGATCGGAGCGGCGGGTTTCGAGCTGCTGAAGCTGCTGCTGAGCAGCTATATGCAGGACGTGGCGGCGAAGAGCATGTACGGCGCGTTCGGCGTCCCGGTCGCCCTGTTGCTGTGGATCAACTTCACATCAAAACTTGTCCTGTTCTGCGCGGCATGGACGTCGACGGAACCGGCCAAGACGCCGAGCGCTTGAGAGGGTTTCTTCGCCCCCGCCGCCCCTACCCGTTCCCATCCTCGGGGGCTGCGCCCCCGAACCCCCGCTACGGCCCTGAACGGGCCTCGTCCTCAAACGCCGGACGGGCTGAGATGCCCAGGCCGGTGGTGAAGTGCGGCGGGGTGGGTGGGAAAGGCTCGCGCTGAACGCGCTCGTCCTCAAACGCCGGACGGGCTGGAGGGTGCCGGCCGGTGCTGAAGATCAAGCCCAGTCCGGCGTTCGAGGACGAGCGCGCTCAGCCCACCCTTTTTCCCCGCCCATCCGCCCCCGCTGCTTCCGCAGTACGGGCGGTGCCTCTTCAGCGCCGGCCGGGGTATTCCAGCCCGTCCGGCGTTTGAGGACGAGGCCGTTCAGGCCGATAGCGGGGGTCTGGGGGCGCAGCCCCCAGGGATGGGACGGGTAGGGGCGGCGGGGGCGAGAAACACCCCCAACCGCATCCGACCTCACCGCCGCCGCAACGGCCAACGCCGGTTGATCAGAAACGCGCCCCCCGCCAACAGCACCACCACACCCCCGGTGATCCCCAGCGCGACCCCGATCCCACCCCCGTCCGCCCCGGCCCCCGCCGACGCGTTCGCCACCGGCGACGCCGAACCGTCACCGGAGCCCCCTCCGGCCTCACCGGAGCCGGCGTCACCGTCGGTCGAGCCGGGCTGCGGGCTCGACCCCGCCGCACCCTGGGGAGCCACCAACTCGCCCACCGGCTGCACCTTCCCGGACGCCTTGAACCCCCAGTCGAGCAGCCGCGCGGTCTCCTTGTAGACCTCGTTGTGCTCCTCCTCCGACGGGTTCATGACCGTGACCAGCAACACCTTGCCGCCCCTCTCGGCGACCCCCGTGAAGGTCGCCCCCGCGTTCGTGGTGTTGCCGTTCTTCACCCCCGCGATGCCCTGGTAGACCGAGACGTCGGAGTCGCCGGCCAGCAGCCGGTTGGTGTTCTGGATCTCGAAGGTCCCGCGCACCGTCTTGCCCTGCTTGTTCTTCTTCGTCTCGCCCGGGAACTTGGCCGTCACCGTCGAGCAGTACTCACGGAAGTCCTTCTTCTGCAGCCCGGACCGCGCGAAGAGTGTGAGGTCGTACGCGGACGACACCTGCCCCCGCTCGTCGTAGCCGTCGGGGCTCACGACGTTCGTGTCGAGGGCCTGGAGTTCCTCCGCGTGCTCGTTCATCTCCTTGACCGTGGCCGCGACGCCACCGTTCATGTGGGACAGCACGTGCACCGCGTCGTTGCCGGAGCGCAGGAAGACGCCGAGCCACAGGTCGTGGACCGTGTACGTCTCCTTCTCCTTTATGCCGACCATGCTGGACCCGGCGCCGACGTCCGCCAGCTCGGCGGAGGTCACCTTGTGCTCCATCGTCTTCGGGAACTTCGGCAGCACGGTGTCGGCGAACAGCATCTTCAGCGTGCTCGCCGGGGGCAGCCGCCAGTGGGCGTTGTGCGAGGCGAGGACGTCACCGGACTCGGCGTCCGAGACGATCCACGAGCGGGCGCTGATGTCCTTGGGGATCACCGGCACCCCGTCGGAGAGGTTCACCTGCGTCCCGGCCTCCCCGAGCCGCTCCCCGCCCACGGTCGACATGTTCGCCGGGGGAGTCGCCGACGGCGTGGCACTCGGCGTCGGCTTGGGGGCCGCGAACGCCGGTGCGGGCGTGGTCAGCGCGGCGGACAGCAGGGCGGCGGAGGTGACCAGCAAGGAGCGCTTGGCGGTCTTTTTGGAGGCGGACACGATCGAGAACGTACATGTAGTACCCCTGGATGTCGTACCGCCCTCCCCACCCCGGCCGAGGGACCCAGCACCCGGCGGCGATACTGGACGCATGCTGTGCTCATCCGGGGGACAACCCCCGGACCCCCGGCCGACTCGGTCGGACTGAGTTGACCGGTGTAGTGATGAAAGGCCCTTTTTTGTGAAACTCAGCCGCCCCGTCTCCTGGTTCCTGCTCGCCTTCGGGGTGTGGAGCTGGGTCATCTGGGTCACTTTCATCAAGAATCTGGTCAAGGACGGCAGCGGGCTCGCGTTCGACGACGCGGGCACTCCGACGGCGTACTTCTGGGTGCATCTGGTGCTGGCGGTCGTCTCCTTCGTATTGGGGACGATCGTCGGAGGCATCGGGTTGCGCGGACTGCGCGCTTTGCGCCAGACCTCATAAGACCCGATCTCGCAACGCCGGACCTCACAACGGGAACAACGGGAGACACCCCCGCATGGTCATCGTTTTCCTGCTCGTCGTGCTCGCCGCCCTGGTCGGCCTGCACTGGTACGTCTGGCGCCGTCTGGTGCGCGACACGACCGCGGGCCCCGGCCTCGCCCGCCGTGTCGGCACGGCTGCGTTCGTCGCCTGGCCGGTCCTGATGATCGGGGCCTTCGTCGCCGAGCGCGGCGGCGCGCCCTTCTGGCTCCAGCGCACGCTGGCCTGGCCCGGCTTCCTGTGGCTGGCCCTGTTCATCTACCTGGGGCTGGCCCTGATCGCGGGCGAGGCCGTACGGCCACTGCTGCGACGGTTCCTGGAACGGCGCCGCCCGGCCGAGGCACCCGCAGCGCCGCCCGTACCGCTCCGGAAGTCGGAGACCGTACCGCCGGGCGTGCCCGAGAGCCCGAACCCGGCCCCCGACCCGAGCACCGGCCCCCGCCTCCTCGCCGCCCCCTCCCGCCGTCTCTTCGTCTCCCGGGTCGTGGCCGGTGCCGCCGCCGCGACCGCCGTCGGGACCGTCGGATACGGCACCTACGGCGTCGTACGCGGCCCCCGCGTGAAGCGCGTAACCGTACCGCTGGCCAAACTCCCGCGCGGGGCCCACGGGTTCAGGATCGCCGTCGTCAGCGACATCCACCTCGGGCCCGTCCTCGGCCGGGGGTTCGCGCAGAAGGTCGTCGACACGATCAACTCCACGCAGCCCGATCTGATCGCGGTCGTCGGCGACCTGGTCGACGGCAGTGTGAAGGACCTCGGCCCGGCAGCCGCCCCCCTCGCCCAACTCCGGGCGCGCCACGGGGCGTTCTTCGTGACCGGGAACCACGAGTACTTCTCCGGCGCCGAGGAGTGGGTCGAGGAGGTACGGCGGCTAGGCCTGCGCCCGTTGGAGAACGCCCGTGTCGAGCTGCCCGCCTTCGACCTCGCCGGGGTCAACGACGTGGCCGGTGAGAGCGAGGGGCAGGGCCCCGACTTCGCCAAGGCGCTCGGCGACCGGGACACCTCACGGGCGAGCGTGCTGCTGGCCCACCAGCCGGTGCAGATCCACGACGCCGTCGAGCACGGCGTCGACCTCCAGCTCTCCGGCCACACCCACGGCGGCCAGCTGTGGCCCGGCAACATCATCGCCGACCTCGCCAACCCCACCCTCGCGGGCCTGGAGCGGTACGGGGACACGCAGTTGTACGTCTCTCGGGGCGCCGGGGCGTGGGGTCCGCCGACCCGGGTGGGTGCGCCGTCGGACATCACCGTGGTGGAACTGGCGTCCGCGCAGGCCTGATCACCGTCAGTGAAGGTCACGGATCGGTAAATAATCCGGGTGGATGGAACCCCGGTGGCGGTCTGTCAATCCGGCGCGCGGTGGCGGGAGTTGGCGCCCAGCTGTCCCATTCGCCTTGATCGATCCACAGGCACGGCACAGGGGAGTGGAATCTTCCGCGTGGCCGAAACTCAGTGATCGATTTCCAGTCAAGTGTCTTGAGGGAGATCTGAGGGTAACCGTGAGCGACATCTGAGGGAACAGTGGAAGTTCCTTCACGAACTCCTGCTTGGATCACGTCCGTTCATGGCGCACCAGGCGTCATGGCGTGATCACAGGAGTCGTTCTTGAGAATCAAACGGGGTAGGGCGAGAGCCGTAGGCATATCGCCAAGACGTACCGCGCTCGCCGTCGCCGCCGTGCTGGCGGCCGAGACGGCGCTGGTGTCGCTGGGGACCGGGCAGGCCTTCGCCGCCACGGACTCCGCCACCGCGTCGCAGGTGACGTCGACGGCCGTGAAGTCGGCCAAGTCGGGTGCGTCGTCGGCGGATTCGGCTGCCGCTGCACTGCTGATGGCCCGTACGCAGGGCCGGAAGATCGAGGTGCTGTCGGAGCGTTCGGCCGGTTCGACGACGTACGCGCTGCCGAACGGGCAGATGCAGACGTCGACGTACGCGGCGCCGATCCGCCAGCAGGTGGACGGAGTCTGGCGCAACATCGACACTGCCCTGTCCGACGGGGGTGCTGCGCTGGAGCCGGAGGTCGCGGCGGCGGACATCTCCGTCTCCGACGGCGGGGACACCGCGCTCGCGTCGGTGACGAAGGGTGCGCGGTCGTTCGGGATGGGCTGGGAGTCGAAGCTCCCGACGCCGTCGGTGAAGGACGACACCGCCTCCTACGACCTCGGTGACGGTGAGACCCTGACAGTCACCGCGCTGTCGCAGGGCTTCAGTCAGAACGTGGTCCTGGACAAGGCGCCCGAGGGTCCGCTGGAGTACCGGATCCCGATGCGGCTCAAGGGACTTGAGCTGTCGGTGGCCGAATCCGGGCACCTGCTGCTGAAGGACTCGGCCGGGAAGCTGGTCGCCGAGGCGCCCGCGCCGATGATGTGGGACTCCTCCAAGGACCGTAAGTCCGGCGAGTCGAAGTACCAGGCCCGCGTCGAAACGAAGGTCGAGACGGCCGAGGACGGGTCGCAGACCCTCGTCCTCACCCCGGACGCCGGTTACTTCACCGAGAACAAGCTGACGTACCCGGTCACGGTCGACCCGACCAGCACTCTCGCCGTGTCCACGGACACCTGGGTCGCCACCAACTACACCGACTCCCAGGTCTCCTCGGACGAGCTGAAGTCGGGGACGTACGACGCGGGGACGACGAAAGCCCGCTCGTACCTGAAGTTCGATGTCGCCGCCTTCAAGGGCAAGCACATCACCGACACCAACCTCGCCCTGTACTCGTACTGGTCCTCGACGTGCGACACGTCGGGTGCGGGTACGCAGGTGCGGCGGATCACGGGGTCCTGGACGTCCTCGGCGATCACCTGGGGCGATCAGCCCGCCACTACGACGACCGGTGCGGTCACGAGCACGGCGGCCAAGGGCTACAGCGACTCCTGCCCGGCCGGCACGGTCAACTTCGACGTCGACGCCATCGTGCAGGCCTGGGCGGACGGTTCGTCGAACTACGGGGTGCGGATCGCGGGCGGTTCGGAGACCGACTCCACCACCTGGCGCCGCTACCGTTCCGCCAACTACGTCTCCGGCGACGGCTCCACCGAGCCCCACCTCACCGTGACGTACAACTCGTATCCGAAGACGCCCAGTTGGGCGAGCATCTCGCCGTCGCAGGTCAACGACTACAACGGCAAGCGGTACGTGACCTCGCTGACCCCGCTGCTGTGGGCGCGGGTGACCGACCCGGACGGGTCGAAGACCCGGGCGCAGTTCGAGGTCACCCCGGACCCCACCTACGCGGACACCACGTACACGTACACCGGTTCCTCCCTCGCGGTGGCCTCCGGCGGGCTGGCGGCGCTGTCGATCCCCTCGGCCAGCTCCTTCCCGTCCGGTTCGCATCTGCGCTACCGCGTGCGGGCGTACGACGGGACCGACTACGGCTCCTGGACCGGCTACACGACGTTCGTGCTGAACACGGCCAAGCCGGTCGCGCCGACGGTCACGTGTGACACGTACCCGGAGAACGGCTGGACCGCCAAGGCCTCCGCCGCCGTGTCCTGCACGCTCGACACCTCCTCCACGGACGGCGCCGGCTACCAGTGGGGCCTGGACGACTCGTCGCTCCCGAACGAGAAGCTCGACACCACCAACGGCACCGGCGGCGACTCCCAGACCATCAGCATCGACCCGGCCAACGGCTGGCACACGCTGTACGCGCGGACCATCGACTCCGGCGGCAACCTGTCGACGGCAACCACCGCCTACAGCTTCGGTGTCGGCGCCGACGGTGCCGCCATCCTCTCCCCGGCCGACGGTGACACCACCGCCCGCCGGGTGACCCTGTCCGCCAAGGGGCTCACCTCCTACACGGGTGCCACCTGGCAGTACCGGCGCGGCGAGACCGACTCCTGGCACACCGTGGCCGTGGGCGACGTCACCGCCTCCGGTTCCGCCGTCTCCGCCTGGCCGGTCGCCGTCACCAGCGGCACCGCCACCAGGCTGGTCTGGAACACGGTCTCCTCGCTCGCCGAGGACGGTGTCATCCAGCTGCGTGCCGCCTTCACCGACGGCACGACCACCGGGTACTCGCAGACCGTCGACGTCACGCTCGACCGTGATGCCGGTAACGCGCCCGCCGCCCAGGTGGGTCCGGGCCAACTCAACCAGCTGACCGGTGACTTCACGCTGTCGGCCACGGACGCCCTCGCGTTCGAGGCGAGCGCGGACCGCACCTACTCCTCGCGTGCCAACAGCACCGACACCGAGGGCCAGGCGCAGATCTACGGTCCCGGCTGGACCTCGCTGATCGACACCTTCGGCAGCGCGTACACGCAGGTCCGCAAGACGTCGAGCACGTCCGTGGAACTGCTCAACGCGGACGGTGGCGCCGTCGCGTTCACCGCGACCAGCACCGGCGGCTGGGCGCCGCAGGCCGGGTCCGAGTTCCTGACCCTGACGGGCACGCTCAGCGGGACCTCGTTCACGCTGACCGACACCGACGGCAACACCACGGTGTTCGCCAAGGCGGCGACCGCCGCGACGACCTGGACGCTGTCCTCGTCGGCGTCGGCGTCCGACAACACCACCGTCACCGTCGCCTCGGAGACCGTCACGGTCGGCACCGAGACACAGGCCCGTCCGAAGTACGTGATCTCGCCGACCGGCGCGGTCACGGCGGCGACCTGCCAGGCGACCCCGGCCACCAAGGGCTGCCGGGTCCTGGAGTACGTCTACGCGACGGCCACCACCGCCACGTCCAGCGCGCTCGGCGACTACACGGGCCAGGTCAAGTCGGTGAAGCTGTGGACCACCGTCCCCGGCGCCTCCGCCGCGACCGCCGAGACCGTCTCGTCGTACGCGTACAACACCTCGGGCCAGCTGCGTCAGGTGTGGGACCCCCGGATCAGCCCCGCGCTGAAGACCGAGTACACCTACGACACCGACGGCCGGATCGCCACGTACACCCAGCCCGGTGAACTCCCCTGGACGCTCACCTACGGCACGGCCGGCTCCGCGCTGACGTCGGGTACGGGCATGCTGCTCAAGGCCTCCCGCGCCGGTCTGGCCGAGGGTTCCGCGAGCACCACGTCCGGTACGGCGGCCACCACCGTCGTCTACGACGTCCCGCTCTCCGGCACCACCGCCCCGCACCAGATGGACGCCACCACCACGGCGACCTGGGCGCAGGACGAGGCACCCACCGACGCCACCGCGGTCTTCCCGGCGGACTCGGTCCCGTCGTCCAGCACGGGCGGGGACCTCACGTCGACCGCGTACTCGCGGGCGACCGTCACGTACGTCAACGCCAACGGTGAGGAGACCAACACCGCTGGTCCCGGCGGCTCGATCACCACGACCGAGTACGACGACTACGGCAACACCGTCGCCGAACTCACCGCCGTCAACCGTGAGTTGGCGCTCGGCACCGCCACCGGCGCGGCCGACGAGCTGGCCGGGCTCGGTCTGACCGGCCTGTCCACCGCGGACCGCGCCCAGCAACTGGCCACGGTCTCGGAGTACTCGGCGGACGGCAAGCAGCTCACCGACGAGTACGGCCCGCTGCACGAGGTCACCCTCGCCGCGGAACTCACCGGCTCCACCGCCGAGTCCACGCTCGCGGCGGGCACGGTGATCCCGGCCCGTACGCACACCTCGTACACCTACGACGAGAACCGGACCAGCGGCGCGGCCGTCTCCGGCCTGGTCACCTCCGCGGTGACGGGCGCGGCGGTCCCCGGCTACGCCACCGACGCCGACACCAGCACGACCACCACCACCTACGACTGGACCACCGGCGAGGAGAAGGCGGTCTCGGGCGGCAACGCCTCGGCCGTGGTCACGACGTACGACAGCGCGGGCCGGGTGGCCACCACCCGCACCGCCGCCTCGTCCGGCTCGGACGCGGGCACGCTGGCGTACACCTACTACAGCGCGGACGCCACGGGCACCTGCTCCTCGGCGATCTTCGCCGGACTGCTCTGCAGGACGGCTCCGGCGGCGGCGATCACCGGTGGCGGCACCAACCCCACCACCGCGGTCACCACCGTCTACACCTACGACCGCTGGGGCCAGATCGCCACCAAGGCGGAGACCGCCAACAGCGTGACCCGCACGACCACCAACACGGTCGACACCGCGGGCCGCCTGACCGGCATCGCCGTCACCGGCGGCACGGGCACGGCCACCCCCGCCACCACCTTCACCTACAACACGGCCAACGGGCGGATCGCCACCCAGACCGCCAACAGCCAGACGATCTCGTACGGCTACGACTCGCTCGGACGTCAGCTCACCTACGCGGACGGCGCGGGCAACACCAGCACCACCTCGTACGACCTCCTGGACCGGCCGGTGAGGACCACCGACTCGGCCCCCTCCACCGTCACCTACGCCTACGGCACCGCGGGCACCCTCACCACGCTCACCGACTCGGTCGCGGGCACCTTCACCGGCACCTACGACGCCGACGGCACCCTCACCTCCGAGACCCTGCCCGGCGACCACACCCTCACCGTCGCCACCGACCCGACCGGCCAGGAGACCGGCCGTGAGTACACCACCTCGGACGGCACCACCCTCGCCTCCGACAGCGCCGGCTACACCGCCACCGGCCGCCAGGCCGGCCACACCCAGACGGACGGCGCCACCACCGAGACCGACTACACCTACGACAGTGCCGGCCGCCTCACCAAGGCCGCCGACACCACCGCGAGCGGCTGCGTCACCCGCGCCTACACCTTCGACGCGAACAGCAACCGCACGGCCCTGACGGCCACTTCGGACGACTGCGACAGCACCACGACCGACGACACCACCACGGCCACCACGTCGTACGCCTACGACAGCGCCGACCGTCTGGTGAACTCCGGTTACGTGTACGACGCGTTCGGCCGCACCACCGCCAACGGCACCGCGACCCTGGCCTACTTCACCAACGACCTGGTCGCCTCCGAGACCGTCGGCACCGGCCGCAACACCTGGACCCTGGACGGAGCCGGACGCCTCGCCGTCCAGACCGCCCAGACCCAGGCCACCGACGGCACCTGGACCACCAGCGCCACCACGACCAGCCACTACGGCGCCGACGGTGACCGCTCCACGTGGGCCAAGACGGGCGACACGGTCAGCCGCAACGTCCGTGACCTGTCCGGAGACCTGGTCGCCACCACCTCGGCGAGCGGCTCCACGGTGCTCCAACTGTCCAACATCCACGGCGACATCACCGTCCAGCAGCCGCTGGACACCACCGTCGCCAGCACCGTCCAGCACTTCGACGAGTACGGCAACGCACTCGACGGCACGGTCGCCACGGCCTACGGCTGGCTCGGTGTGCACCAGCGCGCGACGAGCACGGTCGGCGGCCACACCCTGATGGGCGCCCGGCTCTACGACGCCACCACGGGTCGATTCCTGCAGACCGACACCGTCGTGGACGGGTCGCCGAACCACTACGGCTACCCGGCCGACCCGGTCACGGGTCACGACCTCGACGGCAAGCGCTGGTGGAAGAAGGCGTCGAAGAAGCTCACGGACAAGAAGGCCAAGAAGATCGGCAAGGCGCTGAGCAGGGGCGGAACCTCGCTCACGGTCTTCGCCACGACTCTTGTCCCGTCCGGCTACGCCGCCATCCTGGCCGCCGCGGTGAGCGCGATCGGCCTGAGCGTGAAGGCCTTCGGCACGGCGCTGATCGTGGCGGCGGCCCTGCCCAAGCCCAAGGTGAAGATCACCATCGGCATCAAGGTCTCCTGGGGCTGGCTCTACTACCCCTGGATGACCATCAAGCCGAGCAGGTAACACCAGCGGTACCCACCCAGGTAACACCAGCGGTATCTGAGTGAACGTCAACTCGCCGGGCGAGGCGGAAACGCCTCGCCCGGCTCGTACTTCCAGGGGTGCGCAGTGATTTCGATCGTGTTCGTCGCTCTGCTCGCGGTGCTCGCCTTCGTCGCGGTCAGGTCCACCAAGGCCGTCAACAGTCTGTGGTTCGAGGCGGGAGTCCTCGTGGGTGCCTGGGCGGTCGTCCTGTTCGACGGGTTCCCCGACATGAGCTGGGTCGAGGGAGCGCTCCGCGCCTACGTCCTGCTCGGCATCGCGCCCGCCGCCGAACGCCTCGCGGGCCTGTCCCGAAGCGGTACCCGCCAGACACCGTTCCGGGATGTGCGCTGGTGGGCGGCGCTGGTCGCAAGTGCCCTCGCCGGAGCGGCAGTTGTCGCCGTCCGGCTGTGACGGCGGCCGGCGCCCCCGGCTGGGAAACCGGCCGGAAACAGACCGTCGGTAACGTCTTTCCCATCTCGCAAGAAGCCCCTTCCCCCACCCGAAACACCTGTGGTTAGGTGATCAACACCACAGGGGAGTGACCTGTGCAGGGGTCCTGGGGAGGGCACACCGATGCGCTCGGTACGCATACGGATTCTCGCGGCGTTTCTCATCGTGGCCGCCGCGGGAGCGGTCGCCTGGCAGCTGATGCCGGACCGTGAGGACACCAGCAGGACGATCACCGTCGGCACCACCGACGCCGTGACCTCCCTCGACCCGGCCGGCGCCTACGACGCCGGCTCCTGGGCCCTGTTCAGCAACGTCTTCCAGACACTGCTGACCTACGAGCCCAGCGGGGTCACCCCCGTCCCCGACGCGGCGAAGAGCTGCGCCTTCAAGGGCTCCGGCCTGCGCACGTACGTCTGCGTCCTGCGCGACGACCTCACCTTCCCGAGCGGCCGGAAGATGACCGCCGACGACGTGAGGTTCTCCTTCGAGCGCGTCAAACGCATCAACTCGGACGTGGGCCCCGCCTCCCTCCTGGGCACCCTCCGCTCGGTCGACGCGAAGGACCTGACGGTCACCTTCCACCTCAACTCGCCCGACGCCACCTTCCCGTTCAAGGTGGCCAGCGGGGCCGGTTCGATCGTCGACCGCGAGCGCTACCCGGAGAACGGCCTGCGCACCGACACCGGCGCCGACGGCACCGGACTGTACGTCCTGAAGTCGTACACGAAGGAGAAGCAGGCCGTCCTCGAACCCAACGGCCGCTACGAGGGCGCCGTGAAGAGCACCGGCCGGCCCGTCCTCCTGCGCTACTACGCCGACCCGGCGGCCCTCGACAAGGCCTGGAAGGCCAAGCGCATCGACGTCGCCACCCGCCAGTTGCCGCCCAAGGTCCTCGCCGGCCTCTCGCCCAGCGACCCGGGCCAGCGGGTCATCGAGGACGACAGCGCGGAGACCCGCAACCTGATCCTCAACGTCCGCGCCGACTCACCCCTCCACGACCCGCTGGTCCGCCGCGCCCTGGCCTGGCTGGTCAACCGGGAGGAACTCGTCAGCACGGTGTACGAGGGCACGGCCGACCCCCTCTACTCGCTGATCCCGGCGGGCATCACCGGCCACACCACGTCGTTCTTCGACTCCTACCCCCGGCCCAGCGTCCCCCAGGCCCGCGCCCTGCTCACCGAGGCCGGCGTGGAACTCCCGGTCCGCCTCACCTACGGCTACGCCGAGGGACGCGGCGCCGCCGCCGAGGAAGCCGCCCTGCTCAAGCGGCAGTTGGAGACGGGCGGCCTGTTCAAGGTCACCGTCAAGGGCTACGAGTGGACCGACTACCAGAAGCGGTACGCGGCCGGAAAACTGGACGCCTACGCCGTCGGCTGGGTCGCCGACTTCCCCGACCCGGACACCTTCACCGGCCCGCTCGTCGGCACCGGCAACAGCATGAAGAACGGGTACGGCAGCAAAACGGTGGACCAACTCATCCTGGACAGCCGCAAGTACGCCGACCGCACCCGCGCCGCCCAGGACTTCCGCTCACTCCAGCAGCAGATCGCCCAGGACGTACCCGTCATCCCGCTGTGGCAGCGCAAGGAGTACGTCGTCAGCAGCGAGGACGTCGGCGGCGGCCAGTACCTCTCGGACGGGACCGGGGTCTTCCGGCTCTGGAGCCTCGGCTGGATCTGACACGGCACCATGTGTGGAGACGGTGCGGGCGGCGTGAGGAGCAGACGTGTCGAGACGCAACTCCTTCCGACTACCCCGCCACCCGGCATCCGTAGCCCTGGCCCGCCGCCGGACACACGACCACCTGACCGCCTGGGGCCACGCCCCCGACGCCCCAACCCTCACGAACACCGTCCTCCTGGTCTCCGAACTGGCAACCAACGCGGTACGCCACGGCCCCTTAATGGAACGCGAGTTCGAGGTAGCCATAACGGCCCTGACAGACGGCTCCTGCCTCATAGAGGTCTCCGACGAGGACCCAACAGAACCCCGCCTGCGAGAGGTAGACGAGTGGGAGGAACACGGCAGGGGCCTCCACTTGGTGGAGAACATGGCGGAGGCGTGGGGAGTATGGAACAGAGGCCGACACGGCAAAACGGTCTGGGCACTGGTCAAGTCGTCGACTTAGGAGCGCCCCTCAGGAGCGCCCCATAGGGGCGCGGGGAACTGCGCGACAAGCCACAACGCACCGGCACCCGACAACGGACCGGACCGGCCCGACAAGGGGCGCGGGGAACTGCGCGACAAGCCACAACGCACCCGCACCCGACAACCGAACCTCAGCAAACCCCCCGCTCCGGCAAGGTAACCGTCACAGCCAACCCCTCGCCGGGAGCGGTCCGCACAGCCACAGACCCCCCATGCGCCACCACAACCCCCTGCACGATCGCCAGCCCCAACCCACTCCCAGCCCCACCCCCCACCCGAAAGAACCGATCAAAAATCCGCCCCGCATCCTCCTCCGCCACCCCCGGCCCCTCATCCGCGACACACACCCGAACAACCCCACCCACCCGCTCAACCCCCAACCGCACAGCCACATCCCCAGCCGTATGCGTCCGCACATTCCCCACCAGATTCCCCAACACCTGCCGCAACCCCGACTCGTCCGCCCGCACCAGCAACGCCCCCTCCGCGGACACACTGATCGGCCGCTCCGGCTCCTGCACCCGCAGATCCTCCGCCGCATCCCGCACCAGCCGGCTCAGATCCACATTCCGCAACCGAAGCTCGGGCCGCTGGTCGAGCCGAGCCAGCGTCAGCAGCTCGTCGACCAACCGCCCCATACGATCCGCCTCACCGTTCATCCGGTCCCACGCCCGCCGCCGCTCCGCAGGATCCGTCAGCATCCCCTTGTCGTACAGCTGGAGATAGCCCCGTATCGCGGACAACGGCGTACGCAGCTCGTGCGAGGCGTCGGCGACGAACCGCCGCAGCTGGGCCGCGCTGCGCTCGCGCGTGCGGTACGCCGACTCGACCTGGTGGAGCATGGTGTTGAGGGCGACCCGCAGCTGCTCGACCTCGAGGGTGGCCTCCCGACTGGACGGAACCCGCCGGGTCAGATCACCCTCGGCGATGGCCGTCGACGTCTCGACCATGTCCTCCAGGGGCGCCATCCGGCGGCTCACGCTGAACATCGTGAGTACGGCGAGCAGCGCGAGCAGCAGCGTCCCGACGGCGAGGTCGAGCTTCAGGGCCTTGCCGAGGACGTCGTGCAGGGTGTCCGTCGAGGTGGCCAGGAGCACGGTCGAACCGTCGGCGAGACGGGCGGCGGTGACACGGTACGGAGCGTGCCGTACCCGGATGTCGTGCGGTGCGTCGGCGCGGGCGAGGTCGGCCGGGTCGGACACGGCGGCCACGAGGGCACGCTGATCGGCGGTGGGCGCGAACCCGGCGACGGTCATGGCCCGCCCGCCCTTGCCGATGACCACGAAGATGCCGTCGGACACAAGAGAGTCGGCGTCGGAGGACCCGGACCCGGAACCGGACCCTGCTGAACCACCGCCACCGCCACCGCCACCGGAGGCGGACCGATACCTGTCGGTCAGCGCGGCGAACGCGGTGAGCGAGTCGATCTGCTCCAACGTGACCCGCGAGCCCCCGATCGAGTCCCGCGTACTCATCAGCTGGGTGTCGACGCTGTCCAGCAGATACAGCCGCATACCCATCACACTCACCCCGCTCGCCACGACGATGCCGAACGCGAGCAGCGCCACATTGGCCAGCGTGAGCTTCACGCGCAGGGAGCGGATCCCGCCCTTGCACTGGAAGGTGCGCCCCCAGCCCGCCCCGAAGACGCGCCCCCAGCCCAGCCCGATCCCGAGGAGACTCATGCCAGCCCGTATCCGACACCGCGCCGGGTGGTGATCACGGGCGGTCCGAGCGCGTCCAACTTCCGCCGCAGATAGCTGATGTACGTCTCGACGACGGTCGACTCGGGAGGCGTGTGCTCGTACTGCCAGACGTGCCGCAGGAGTTGCTCCTTGGGCACGATCCGGCCGCCATTGCGGACCAGGAACCGCAGCAGCGCGTACTCCGTGGGCGTCAGCTCGACCGTGCCGCCCGCGCGGTGCACGCTGTACGTCGACTCGTCCAGCTCCAGATCGCCGTACCGCAGCGGAGGCCGCTGTGGCAGGACGTCGGCGGGCCGGGTCCGCCGCAGCACAGCCGTGATCCGTGCGACGACCTCGTCGATGTTGAACGGCTTGGTGATGTAGTCGTCGCCGAAGCCGAGGGCGCCGACGATCTCGCCGGGCGCGTCCCGCGCGGTCAGGAAGACGAGGGCCAACTCGGGCCTGCGGGCGCGCAGTTCACGCCCGAGGGCCCGGCCGTCGCCGTCCGGGAGCATGATGTCGAGCAGGGCGACGTCCGGGCGGGTGCGCTCGGCGAGCGTGAGCGCCTCACGGACGGTGCCCGCGACCATCACCTCGAAGCGGTGGTACCGCAGGGCGATGGCGAGGACGTCCGCGATGCTCGGTTCGTCCTCCACCACCAGCACAGTGCCTGGAGCTGTCATGCCCCCAGTATCGGCGGGGCCACCGACACTCGGCCCCGGTTCGCGCTTTGGAGTTCCTTGAGAGTCATGGCCGCCTCATGTCCCTGCCCGCCCGCGCCCTCAATTCTGTTGCCAGGACCTGGGGGACCAACCGACCGGACAACTTGAAGTACCTGACGAACAAGGGGTGTTGAGCGTGGCGGCATTGGCACGGTGGTGCTATCGGCACCGGCTGGTGGTCCTGTTGATATGGGTGGGGGCCGTGTTCGGACTGGGCTTCGCGGGCTCCGCCGCGGGCACGGACTACGCGAACACGTTCTCCCTCCCGAACACGGACTCCACCCGCGCGTACGACCTGATGGAGAAGGCCTTCCCGCAGAGCGCGGGCGACACCGACACGGTCGTCTGGAAGGTCGACGAGGGCTCGGTGCAGGACGAGTCGGTACGGTCCCGGATCGAGCCGAAGCTGGCGGAGATCGGGAAGATGGCGGGCGTCGGAGAGGTCACCAGCCCGTACGCAGCCGACGGCGCAGGCGCCGCCCAGATCAGCGAGAACGGGCGGATCGCCTACGCCCAGATCACCTTCACCGAGCAGGCGAACGGAGTGCCCAAGGAGACCGTCGAGGACGTCGTCGACACGGCCCAGGCCGCCGAACGTGACGGACTCCAGGTCGAGTTGGGCGGCCAGGCGATCACCAGGACCCAGGAGCCGCCGGCCGGCGTGGCCGAGACGGTCGGCATCGCGGCGGCGGCGGTCGTCCTGTTCCTCGCCTTCGGCTCGCTCTTCGCGATGCTGCTGCCGCTGGTGGTCGCGATCGCCGCCCTGGGCACCGGCCTGATGGCGACGTCCCTCCTCAGCCATGTCACCGACGTCCCCGAAGTCGCCCCGCTGCTCGGCTCGTTGATCGGCCTGGGCGTCGGCATCGACTACGCCCTGTTCATCGTCACCCGGCACCGCCGGGGCATCCTGCGCGGCATGAAGCCCGAGGAGTCGGCGGTCACGGCTCTCAACACCTCAGGGCGGGCAGTGCTGTTCGCGGGCGGCACGGTGTGCATCGCGCTCGCCGGCATGCTCGTGATGAACATGCGCTTCCTGGACGGCGTGGTCATCGCGACCTCCCTCACGGTCGTCCTGAGCGTCCTGGCGGCGACGACCCTGCTCCCGGCCCTCCTCGGCCTGCTCGGCATGCGCGTCCTCAGCCGCAGGCAGCGCCGCAAGCTGGCCGCGACGGGCCCGGAACCGGCCGAGGCGAGCGGACTGGCGGCGCGCTGGTCGTCGTACGTGGAGAGGCGCCCGCGCTCAACGGCGGCCCTG
Organism: Streptomyces sp. NPDC000878; assembly: GCF_053599695.1. Lineage (NCBI taxonomy): Bacteria > Bacillati > Actinomycetota > Actinomycetes > Kitasatosporales > Streptomycetaceae > Streptomyces > Streptomyces sp. NPDC000878. The sequence continues at coordinate 23,304 of NZ_JBSFMT010000001.1, forward strand.
GCCCTGCTTGCGATGCTGATCCTGGCGCTCCCCGTCCTCTCCATCCGCCTCGGCGCGACCGACCAGGGCAACCACCAGGAGTCGACGACCACCCGTCAGGCGTACGACCTGCTGGCGGAGGGCTTCGGCCCCGGTTTCAACGGTCCGCTCCAGGTGGTGGTGGCCGAGGGTGACGCGAACGCGCTCGTCGCGACGATCCGTACGACGGAGGGCGTGGCGCAGGCAGCGGCGGCGCCGCCGTCCCAGGGCATCACCGTGATCCAGGTGGTCCCGACGACCTCACCCCAGTCCGAGCAGACGGACCAGCTGATCGACCGCCTCCGGGACGAGGTCATCCCGGCCTCCGGAACCGAGGCACACGTCGGCGGAGTGACGGCGATCTTCAAGGACTTCGCGGCGGTGACGGGCGACCGCCTCCCGTACTTCGTGGCGGCGATCATCTCGCTCGGCTTCCTGCTGTTGCTGGTGGCATTCCGCTCCCTGATAGTCCCTCTCACAGCCGCACTGATGAACCTGATAGCGGCGGCGGCCTCGTTCGGCGTGCTGGTCGCGATCTTCCAGTGGGGCTGGGGAACGGAGCTGCTGGGCGTCGGCAAGGAGGGCCCGATCACGGCGTTCCTCCCGGTCATCATGCTGTCCCTGCTCTTCGGCCTCTCGATGGACTACCAGGTGTTCCTGGTGAGCCGTATGCACGAGGAATGGGTGCACACGAAGGACAACGCGCGGGCGGTCCGAGTGGGCCTCGCGGAAACCAGCAGGGTCATCAACTGCGCGGCCCTGATCATGATCTGCGTCTTCTCGGCCTTCGTCCTGAGCGGCGACATGGAGGGCGCGATGGCGGGCATCGGCCTCGCGGCGGCGGTGGCGCTGGACGCGTTCATCCTCCGTACGGCCCTGGTGCCGGCGGCGATGCACATGCTCGGCAACTCCAACTGGTGGCTCCCGGCGGGCCTGGAGAAGCGCCTGCCGCACCTGGCGGTGGAGCCGAAGGAGGAGGCTCCGGAGACCGGGGACCCCGCTGGGCCGGCGGGCGGTGCCTCGGTGGTCCACGGTTTCGTCCGTGACGCGGAGGGCGCGCCGGTCGAGGGCGCGGCCGTGACCCTCCTCTCCCAGGGCGGCGGACGCCAACTGGACCGGGTCACCTCCCTGGCGGACGGCTCGTACATCCTCTCCGTCCCGGCCCCGGGCGCGTATCTGCTGGCGGCGACAGCGGAGTCGTACGGGACCAGGGCCCGCCAGGTGACGGTGGAGGACAGTCCATTGGTGTACGACGTGGAGCTGACGGAGGCGTCGGAGGACGAGATGGACACGGTGAACTGACCTACTCTGACGCCTACTTGGCGTGTTCGCCCTTCCCGGTCTCCTTGTTCTCCTCGGGAAGGGCGTTGGTCATCCCAGGAAGGAAGTCGCTGAACAGGTCGTGGACTTCGCGGACGAGCGGGCGCAGCACCCGGAAGCGGGCCAGGGTGACCCCGCGGGCGGTGAGCCGGGCGCCGCGTCCGGCGAGCCGGTAGGTGCGCTCCCGGCCCTCCGTACGGTCGTAGATCCAGTACATGACCATGCCCATCTGGGACAGCCACATCAACTCGGGCAGTACGTCCCGGAGTTCCTCCGGCACCTTGGCCTTGGACCCGGCGAGTACTTCCCTGTGCACCTCGATGGCCTGCGTGCGCGCGTGCTCCGACTCGGCGGAGAACGGGCTGAGGGGACTGTTCGGGTCGGCGGCGGTCTTGAAGAACTGCACGGCGAACTCGTGGTAGGGAGCGGCCACATCGAGCCAGGCCCGATGCACCCCGGCGAGCCGCGCCTCCAACTCGGTCTCCCGGTCGAGGACTTCCCGAGCGGCCACCTGGTACTCACGGGCCAGCTGGTCGTAGAAGCCCTGGATCAGGTGCTCCTTGCCGGCGAAGTAGTAGTAGGCGTTGCCGACGGAGACCCCGGCCTCCTGAGCGATGGCCCGCATGGTCGTCTTCTCGTACCCGCGCTCCTTGAACAGCCGCATGGCCGTCTCCAGGATCAGCGCACGGGTCTGCTCGCTCTTGGCGGGAGTGCGGGCGGACGACTCAGGGGACTCGGGCGGCTCGGGGCTGTCTTTCGCTGCTGCTGACACGGAAGGGAGCCTAACCAGTGGAGCAGGCGCCGCTGTCACAGCCGGGCGGGCTGTGGATCCACCCGAGACTGGGATCGTACGACCATCCGTCGGGCCGCCGGTACACCCGCCGACCGCGCCTGTGGTCACCCCCTTGCGCCCCGCGCCACTTGGCGGCGGCCAGGGCGGCGGCCTTGGCGACCCGGGCGCCGGCCGGTGTACTGAGCCGATGGGCGAGCGCCCGGTGCTCCCGCAGTGCCCAGAGCACGACGACCCAGGCACCGGCGCCCCGGTAGACCTGCCCCGAATCCCCGACGACGGTGATGTCGGAGAGGGTGGCGGAGTGGTCGAGGGTGGGGAAGAGCACCCGCGCCCGCTCGGACCCGGCCGCCACCAGCACCAACGGCACGAGCTGAGACTGCCGCGTGAGCCACTCCCGCACGAAGGTGCACAGCTCGCAGTCGGCGTCGTACAGGACGGTGAGCCGGCGGACCGGCACGCCCCCCGTGGCGTGCCGGTCCGCGCGGGCGGTGGTGTCCCCCGACCCCACCACGTTCATGTGGCTCATGGTGGTCACGCCCCGGCGGTGGGGGCGACCCACCCCTGCGGCGCGACGGGCGGCACCTGCTCCCGCTCCATGACACCCCGCCGCCGGATCTTGCTGAGCACGAACACGTTGGCGAGGTGCATGACACCGAGGACGAGCAGCACGACCCCGAGCTTGGTGGAGAGGGCCTCGAAGACCTCCCGAGTGCTGCCGATGTCCCCGTCACCGCTCAGATAGAGGGCGACGAACCCGAGGTTGACGAGATAGAACCCGACCACGAGCAGATGGTTGACGGCGTCGGCGAGCTTCTCGTTCCCACGCAGCACATCGGCGAGAAAGATCCGCCCGTTGCTGCTGAGAGTCCGCGCGACCCAGACGGTCAGCGCGACGCTGACCAGCAGATAGATGACGTATGCGACGACTGTGAGGTCCATGTCTCTTCGTCCTTGTCCCCGTGTCCGTTGCACGATCCGAACGACTTGAACGCGTTCAAAAGTGCTTACGGGGAGACTGTAGACCTGTTTTTGAACGCGTTCAAGTCACGTTCGATGCGATCCGAACGATCCGCACATCCGTTCCGTGAGTGGGTACCTCGTTCAGGTGGCGCCTTGGCGGTCGGTGCTGGGTACGCTGAACGGGCAGGCGAGACTCCGTCGCATGGGAGCACTGATGAGCGCCGTATCCGAGGACGAGCTCAACGAAGAGCCGGCGTACCGCTGGCCGATCCCGCCCGCCGAGGGCTGGACCGCGGACGACCTCGACCGGATTCCGGACCTCCCGCCGCACACGGAGTTGATCGACGGGAGTCTCGTCTTCATGAGTGCTCAGACCCGGTTTCACAGTCGCACGATGCGTCTGTTGGACAACGCCCTGCTGGACCAGGCGCCAGCGCACTTGGACGTCGACCGGGAAATGGCAGTCAAGCTGGACCAGAAGAATCGACCGGAGCCCGACATCGTCGTTTTTCCGACGACGGCGGTCACTGGTCCGAACCAGACCTGGTACAAGCCCGAGGACGTCGTCCTTGCTGTTGAGGTCGTTTCCGCCGATTCCCGCGAGCGCGACCGCGAGGTCAAGCCCCGCAAGTACGCGGCGGCCGGGGTGGCGCATTTCTGGCGCGTCGAGCAGGACGGAGACAAAGGGCTCCCGGTCGTTTACGTCTATGAACTCGACCCGGCCACCCAGGCCTACGGCCTCACCGGCATTTTCCACGACCGTCTGAAGGTGACCGTGCCCTTCGACATCGACATCGACCTGACTGCGATCAACCGTCGGTGACCTGGTTCATGACCGCGCGAGTTCCGGCCGCTTCCGGTAGTCCGTGAACCCGATGACATTGCCCCACGGATCGGCGATCTCGACGGTCCAGCCCGTGGCGACGGAGAGCGGGACGTCGAGCGGGGTGATGCCGGCCGTGGTCAGGGCGCGGAACGCCGCCTTCGCGTCCGGTACCTCCACCCAGACCCTGGGGGAGGCCCACGGGGGCGCTCGATGGCCGAGCGCCTCCTCGACGCGCAGCAGCAGGCCGGGGGTCTCGGCGCCGACCTTCAGTACGGCGATCCCGGCCTCGTCGAGCCGGGCGGTGATGCCGAACCCGGCACGCTCGTAGAAGGCGACCGCCTCGGCGAGGTCACCGACTGGCAACAGCACGTTGTCGAAACCGAGCAGTTCGTACGACTCGTCATCTGACATGGCGTCAGGTTAACGGGATGGTCGGCGGAATCTCTGGAGGCGTGTGCGGTGATCGGCGTGCGGTGAGTCAGGGCGCGCGATGATCAGGGCGTCCGCTTCGACTGGCCGGCGTCGAGGATCTCCGTCACGTTGAGGGTGACCTTGGCGCCGATGGAGTCGGGGAGGGTGACGAGTTCGCCGGGGGCGTGGATGCGGTGGGTGGTGTACGTGTCGTCCTTGGGATCCGTGAGGACGTGGAGGCGCTCGTGCTCGCGGTCGACCACGACATAGACGGGAACGTCGGCGTCCGCGTAGGCGTCGCTCTTGGTCTGGAGGTCGGTCCTCCAGTGGCTGGACGTCACCTCCAGGACCAGTCGGAAGGCCACGGAGTCATAGCAGTTGCGCTCGATGTGGTGGTCGTGGATGTCGGCGTCGACGACACAGAGGTCGGGGGTGGCGAAGCCTCCTGGCCCGTCAGGGAGCCAGATGCTGACGTTCTGAACAACTTTGGTTTCGTCGCAGTGGAGCCCGGCCGCGGCGAAAGGGAGAACAAGGCCGGTCAGGACGAGCGCGTGGGACGCTTCCGGGGAGGGGGCCATGAGGATCTGGCCACCGATGATCTCGACGCGGTAGCCCGGATAACTGGCCATGATCTTGTCGGCCGCGTTCAGCAACGACGGCTCGTCGATGCGAGGCTGCTCGACAGCTGTTGCGGACATCAGTGCCTCCTGCTGGAGCCGGTATCGAGAGCCCATCATCGTGGGCCGGACGGGATACCGGTGTCCCCTTCACACCGAGTCACCCGGTCGTGTGTCGGCACGCCAGAGGGCCCCGTCTCCTGCGGAAACGGGGCCCTCGACGACGTACTCGCGGCACGTCAGCCGGTTATCCGACGGCGATCCGGTTCTGCCACCAGGGCGCCGCGCCGATGATCTCCTTGCCGGATCCGGCGACCACACTGGTCCTGCCACCCGAGTAGACCCGCACAGTGCCGTCGGAGCGTACGGCCCAGATGTCGGGGACGGCGTCGCCGTTGACGTCGGGCGTGCCCATCAGGTGCAGCATGTTGGTGTTGCCCCAGCCTGCCGAGCCGTACTCGGTGTCGGTGCCTTCCTTGCCCAGAGAGAGCAGGTCGACCCCGCCGCTGGCGGCGGCGACACCCTTGCGGAGCCACAGTTTGCCCGTGCTGTTGTCCCGGAGGATGAGGTCGGTGATGCCGTCACCGCTGACATCCCGGGCGATGACGATGTCCCGGTTGGTCCAGCCTGATGTCGAGAGCCGGGTCGCCCCGTCGACGGTCGCCCCGTGGTAGCCGGTGAAGGCCCACAGTTCGGCTCCGATGGTGCCGATGAAGTCGGTGTGCCCGAATTCGGTGGCGAAGCCCGCGGACACGATCTGAGTCAGGGTCGACGGGCTCGGCGCGCCCTCCGGCAGCAGGATCTCGCGGCGCTTGTCGATGTTGACGGCGCCGTACCCGTCGCCCGGGTAGACCCACAGCTTCGCGCCGAGGCGCACGACGAGGTCCTGGAGGCCGTCGCCGCCGTAGATGTCGCCGTTGTGGGTGATCAGGGCGCCCTTGAAGTGGCCGTCGGGCGCCTGGACGAACGGCGGTAGGTCATCGCCGTTGGGGTCCTTGTCCGGGTTGTCCCGGTAGCCGCCTGGCATCGAGTAGTCAACGAGGTCGCCGGTGCCCTGGGTGAGGTCGGTGGCGGTGGCCTGCGAGGGATACAGCCCCAGGTTGCCGGCCCCGGTGACGACCATCATGTCGGCGAGCTTGTCACCGGTGAAGTCTCCGGGCGCGTCGGCCTGGTCGCGTGGTGTGACGTAGAAGAGGTACTTCGTCGGATCGGAGACGTTGCCCGCGCCGTCGACCGTGCGGATGTACAGCACGTTCGGGCCGGCGGCCGGGGGCTTGGCGTTCGCGAGGGTCGCACTGACGGTGACGGCGGTGCCGGCCGTGCGGTTGAGGGTGAACGCGTAGCTGGGCGAGTTGAACCCGTACTCGTACCGCACCACGTCCGTGTCGAGGGCGCGCACGGTGAAGGTGCCGGGTGTGCCGAACTTCTTGGTGCTCCAGTTCGCGTCCTCGGCGCTGTTGCCGAAGCCGTTCTCATTGCCGTCGGCGTTGGGGAAGTCCGTGGAGCTGACCTTGGGCGGTTTGGGCGCCGAGAGGTCGAGAATGAAACGGCACGGCGTCTTGGCCGGTGAGAAGCTGGACGAAGTGCCCGCGTCGTCGAAGGCCCGTACCCGCCAGGAGTAGAGGGTGCCGTTGGTCAGTCTGCTGGTCGGGAAGGCGCTGGTGGTGCGCAGAGCCGTCTCTTTGTCGGCTCCGGCGGACACCGTGCCCGTGGAGCCGAGCATGTCGCCCGTGGTGCCCCACTTGCCGTGCGGCCAGAGGTCGAAGTCGAGGTAGTCGAGGTTCTTGTCCTTGTCGGACGCCCTGGCGGTGAAGGTCAGACTGCCGGCGCCCATACGGACGTACGGCTTGGTGGTGGTGCACTTGGCATCGGGGCCGAGGTCGAGGCGGTCAGGACCAGTCGGCCTGCGGTTGTAGACGAGCTCCAGCACAGGCGCGAAGTCGCCGTTGGCCTGGAACTTCTTCCAGGAGTACTGCGAGTGCTCGTCGCTCGCGCGCATGCCGAAGGTGATGGTGTCGTCGCCCTTGTCGGCACGCTGCTGTGCCGCTTTGCGCACGTCGAACGTCTCGAACGCGTCCCGGCAACCGGACTTGTAACCGTGCGCGAAGCTCTTGGTCGCGAACTTGTTGCCGTCGTGCAGTCGGGGCGCGTTCTTCCAGTTGGTGCGGGAGTTGATCTCGCCGGTGAGGTGCACGCTCATCGAACGGGCGCTGCACGACCAGGAGTACGTCTCCAGCAGGCGCAACTTCGCGCTCTCGATCTTCGTCCCCTTCAAGTCCTTGTCGAAAGCGATGTTGAAGTACGAGCGGGAGGTGCCCCAGGTGTCGGACTCGAAGCCGACGCGGGCCTCGTGCGTACCGCCCTTGTTGAAGCCCTTGCCGTTGTAGAAGGTCGCGTTGGGGTGACGGCTGTAGGCCGTGGTCCAGTTCTGGGTGTGCTTCTTCACCGACGGGTCCACGAAGACCGGATAGGTGGTGGCCGGGTCGGCGAGGAAGTCCTGGTCTGGGGTGAGCAGCCAGTTCGCCCCGGACAGGTCGGCCTCGACCAGCTCACCGCGTGAGTCGGGAGACGGACCGTCGAGGGACGGCAGGCTGAGCGTGGCGGCCGAGCCGGTCTGTGAGGGGGCGGGGGTCGGCTCGGCGGGCGCGGACGGCAGCGGGGACTCCGACAGAGTCGGTGCGGGGCCGTCGGAGGCCGACGGCAGGTCCTCCGGGTCCGCGTCCGTCTGCTCGTCCGACTCGACCAGTTCTTCCTCGGTCGCACTCGCGCTGTCGCTGGGCGTGGCGCCGGTCCCGTCGGTGGGCACGGGGGACTCGGACGCGGTCGGCTGCGAGGTGGCACCCACACCGCCGTCCGTGACGGCCGGCACCCCGCTGCTGTCCCACATCAGCGGGGTGGGCGACATGGCGACTTCGGTGGAGTAGGCGTTCTCGGCGGTGAGGATGCCGGTGATCGGATCCAGGCGGAAGGTCAGGTCCGGGGCGCTGATGCCGTACGAGAGCTGCTGGACGTGGGGATCAGCGGCGGCCTGCCGGTTCTTCAGCACGACGAGCTGGGCGAAGCCGTCGTCCTCGGCGGTGAGGACCAGGTCGGCTCCGGGGAAGATCTCCGGGTACAGGGCCCGGGAGCCGTCGATGATGGGGGTGGGGACGGTGCCCGGCCAGGTGAGCTGGATGTCGTAGCCGCCGTCAACGGTCAGGGTGACCAGGGGAGTCGCGGTCTCGTCGGCCGCTGCCGTGGTCGCGTTCTTGACTCCCTTGAGCAGCGAGACCCGGCGGACGGTCGTGCGCGAGGAGCGTTCCTGCCCACGAGCCTCAGCGCTGTCGGAACCGGCCGAGAACACGATCCGCGCGTTGGTGGCCTCGGGCTCCCAGCCGGCCTCGGTGCGGCGGAGGTCGTAGTCGATGGGCTTCCACTCGCCCCCGACCTTGGCCCGGATCGGCGAGGCGTACAACTTCTTGGCCATACGGCCGTCGGGCCGCGCCCAGGTGCTGGAGCGCGCCGTGCGCAGCGCGGTGACCTCGACAGGCTTCCCGGTCTTCGCGGCGCGCGTGATCGCCGTGGCCTCGGTGACCGGCTTCGCGTTCCGGCCGCGGTCCGCCTCGCCGACGGAGTCGGCATCGTCCAGGCCGAGACCCACGAAGACGACGCCGGTGGCGGCGAGGGCCGCGGCGAGCACGGCGGCAGTGGTCCGACTTCCGGGCATACGACGCCAGTTGCGCGTGCTGCGCGGGTTGCGCGTCATCGGGCGAGTTCCCCTTCCCCCCTTGGAACCGGGCGTGTGACAGAGCGCGCCCGGGCTCGCCGATGATGGCCCATGCATCGGCTGTCGTCACGCTCCGCGAATGCGGGTGCGGATTGAGCAGATCAATCGCCGGGCCCGTATGGGTGATTGGCTCCCCCGCCGACAACTGCCGTGCGGCGAGACATCCGTGACGCCAAACCATCATGAAACGCCTCCAACTTCCCCGATTCGAGTGGCATTTATAAAGGGAAGTTAAGAATTGCGTAGTAGATCGCAAAGAGGCGACGCATTCCGTTACCTCGGATAGATCGCACTTCACCCATCACCAACCGCTACAAGGCGTTACATACCGTGGTGATCATCACAACCGCACAGGTGATCTAGCGAAACACCACAGAACCGTCACAGAATCTGCGACATCTGTTACGCCATCACGCGTGGTCCGCACCCTGGTCCCGCTTCACGTGGTCCGGGGGGATCTCGTCGTGTTCGGTCGCTTTTCACCTGCCCGCCGTCGCCGTGCGCGCCACATGCGCAGACTGCGCACGGTCGTCGTACCCGCCATCGGGGCAGTCCTGCTGGTGGGTCTCCTGCCCGCTCAGTCGCTGGCGGTGCCGCCCGACCCGACCATCGCCCCAGAAGGCCGTGAAACGCTGGAGTTGGAGACGCTCGAAGAGGAGGAGCCCGTCACGGGCAACGTCTTCGAACGGGACCTGGAGACCCTGAAGGTCGACATCCCCGAGGATCTGGAACAGGCTCCGACGGGCACGGCGGTAGTCCCGCCCGCCGACACCGGGACAGTCACCTTCGGTGCGGCGGCGAGCGCCACCGCGGCGCAGGCCGTGGCACGCGTGGGTGCGACCGCCCAGCAGGTCGATCTCGCCCCGGTCGAGGACCTGCCCGTCAGCCTAGGGCAGGCGCCCGATCAGGCGGCGCCCACCGGAACCTGGCAGGTCAAGGTCTTCGACCGTGCCGCCGCCGTCTCCCAGGGCGTTGACGGTGCCGTCGTCACCGTCCAAGCCCCGGCGACCGGCTCCGTCCCGCTCTCGGTCAAGCTCGACTACACCAAGTTCAAGAACCTCTACGGTGCTGACTGGGCCTCCCGCCTGCGCTTCGTGCAGTTCCCCGAGTGCTACCTGACGACCCCGGACGTCGAGGCATGCCAGGAGTACGAGGAACTGGAGACGGCCAACGACACGAAGGCCCAGTCCATCACGGCCACGGTCGACACCGCGGCGGACGGCACCGTCACCCAGGCCGCAGCTGAGGAAACAAGCCCTGACGGACCGTCAATAGCGCAGGTTTCCTACCGGAGTTCGGCGACCCAGGCCGCCGCCGGCGGCGACACCGCGGTCATCGGGGCGGTCGACTCCGGTGGCGGCGCGGGAGGTTCGTTCAAGGCCACGCCGCTCGCCTCCAACGGCAAGTGGGAGGCCGGAGGTTCCTCGGGCGCGTTCACTTGGTCGTACCCGCTGACGATCCCGGCGGCCCCCGCGGGCCCGGCGCCCAACATCGCCTTCACCTACAACTCCCAGACGGTGGACGGCCGTACAGCGGTCTCCTCGCCCCAGGCCTCCTGGATCGGCGAGGGCTGGGACTTCGACCCCGGCCACATCGAGCGCCGCTACCGCGCCTGCCAGGACGACCGCAAGACGCTGAACTCCGGTACGCCCAACAACACGGCCAAGAAGGACAAGACGTCCGACCTGTGCTGGGTGTCGTACAACGCGGTGATGTCGTTGATGGGCAAGACCACGGAACTGGTCCGGGACGCGGCCTCCGGCAGCAACCCCGAGACCGACACCGAGATCTACCGCCCCATGCAGGACGACGGCACCCGAGTCGAGCGCCGTACCGGCGGCAGCAACGACGACAACAACGGCGAGTACTGGATTGTCACGACCACGGACGGCACGAAGTACTACTACGGCCTCAACGCGGTCGGCGGCGGCCACGCGAACACCAACTCCGTCTCCACCGTCCCCGTCTTCGGCAACCACCCCGCCGAGCCCTGCCACGCCACAGCCTTCGCCGACTCCCGCTGCGGCGCGGGCAAGCAGCAGGCCTGGCGCTGGGGCCTGGACAAGGTCGTCGACGTGCACGGCAACGCCCTGGTCGTCAACTGGGCGCAGGAGACGAACTACTACGCGGTAAAGAAGAAGTTCACGACCCCCGAGCAGTACGACCGTTTCGCCTACCCGACGACGATCGAGTACGGCATGCGCGCCGACCTGACGAAGCCGTCCGCGACGGTCGACTTCGGGGTCAAGCAGCGCTGCCTCAAGTCGGAGGCGGACTGCACCTCCGCCAACTTCGCCAAGACCGCTGACCCGGGTGCGTACCGCCCCTGGTGGGACACCCCCGGCAACCTCAACTGCAAGTCCACGTCGAAGCTGTGCCCCGCCTTCCCGTCCTTCTGGACGCAGCTGCGCTTGGACACGGTGACGACGAAGGCGGCCCGTGCCGGCCAGACCGGCCTGGGCAAGGTGGACACGTACGAGCTCCACCAGTCCTTCCCGGAGGACTGGTACGACACGTCCCCTGGCCTCTGGCTGAACTCGATCACCCGCCGAGGCTTCGCCCCCGGCGACACCACCGGCACCCTCCAGTCCGAGGCCGGCATCAGCTTCGCCCAGTACACGGTGGGTTCGACCTCGCCCCTGCACGGCCGTCTGAAGGACCGCCAGCTTCCGAACCTGGTCTCCAGCGGCTCGAACGACCAGCGTCCCGGTTTCACCCGGCCCCGCATCGGCACGGTCGCCACGGAGTACGGCGGCGACATCGAGGTTGAGTACGAGGGCGGTTGCGGGAGCGAGCCGGCCACGGACAAGGGCAAGGACAACGGCACCTGCTACCCGGTCCGTTGGTCCCCGGACGGCGACGAGAAGACGCCCGCGAAGGCGTGGTTCAACAAGTACGTGGTCCACTCCGTGACGGAGACGGACAAGGTCACGTCCCACGGCAAGCCGGTCCATACCAGGTACACCTACACGGACCCGGCCTGGTCCAAGGCGGACGACGAGTTCACGCGCCCCGCCCTGCGCACGTTCAGCGACTGGCGAGGCTACCGCCAGGTCGCGGCCACCAAGGGGAGCAGGTCGACTTCCCAGATCGGGGATCCGCAGTCCCAGTCGTACGGGGTGACCAGGTACTTCCAGGGCACCGGAGGCGAGGTCAAGGACTCCACCAGTACGTACACGCTCCTCGCGGACGACGCACGGCAGTACGCGGGGATGACGGCGGAGACCATCACGTACGCGAGCTCCGACAAGCGGGTCCTGAAGCGCACTCTGAACTACCCCTGGTCGAAGCAGACCGCGTCCCGCCCACGGGAGGCCGAGACCGGAGTGGACATGGACCCGCTGCTCGCCCACCGCAGCGGCATCAAGCGCACGGACGCCATCCAGACGGTCGGGAACAAGACGCAGCCGACCAGCACGGACTGGCAGGCGGTACGAACGCTGACGTCGGTCGAGGATACGTACGGGCTGCCTGTCCAGGTGGAGACGGCGGTGGTCAAGCCCAACGGAACTGCCGAGACCTTGTCCGAACGGACTTGCTCCAAGACTTTCTACGTTCATAGCACATCCGCCTGGCTGATCGGCCTGGCCAAGGAGCGCCGCACTACCGCCACGCCATGCTCGGGCTACGACACGGCTGACCCTGCCACTCAGCTGATCAGTTCGGTACAGGCCGACTACGACGACTTGGCCCACGGAGCGACTCCGACCCAAGGCATGCCTACCTCGGTGGCTGAGATCGATGGAACCGGGACAACCCACTCGGTCATCACAAAGAACACCTACGACCCACTGGGGCGGCTCCGCACCGTGACCAGCCCGGGTGTGGGCACCAGTGAGACCCAGTACACCCCTGCTGATGCGGGTGGTCCCGTTACGCAGATCAAGACGATCAATGCCAAGGATCACGCAACAACCATGGCCTTCGACCCGGGGCGGGGCCTGGCGCTCAAGGTCACCGACCCCAACGGCCATGTCACGCGGAATGAGTACGACGCTCTCGGACGTCTGGTGAAGGGCTGGTCGACGGCACGATCTGCAGGGACACAGACACCGGATGTCGAGATCGAGTACCAGGCGGCGATCGCGACGTCCGAGACGACACGCCCCGCCACGATCACGACCAGCACGTTGAAGGACGACGGTTCCTACAGCCGCCAGGTGACGATCTACGACGGTCTGATGCGTCAGGTCCAGACCCAGTCCGAGGCTCACGGCCCAGGCCGGATCGTCACAGACATCACCTATAACGACCATGGCCTGCCCGACGAGCAGACGGGCGCCTACCTCGCCAAGGGCGAACCGGCCGCTGCACTCTTCGCCCCCAAGTCCAAGACGCTGGTCCCCAGTTGGGTGAAGCTGCGCTATGACGGCCTGGAGCGTACGGTCCGCCAGTCGACGTACCACGACGGCAACTTCAAGTACGGGACATACACGACGCACGGCGACACCAGCACCTACGTCGACCCGCCCGGACTGACCGCACCGACGTACAAAACGTTCACCGACGCGCTCGGCCGCGTCACCTCCATCCAGCAGTTCACCAAGACGAACTCCAGCCAATGGCGCACGACTTCGTACGGGTACGACGCCCGGGGTAACCGCGATGAGGTCACCGACCCGGCGGGCAACGCCTGGACCTACACGTACGATGCCCGCGGCAGGGTCATGTCCACCACCGACCCGGATACAGGCACCACCCGCACTGAGTACGACGAGGCGGACCGAACCAAGAAGCTGACCAACGCCCGCCAGCAGACGGCGTACATGGAGTACGACGTCCTGAGTCGAATCACCAAGATCCGTGAGGGCTCCGAAACCGCCACGCCTGTTAAGGAGTTCACCTACGACTCCCTGCCCGGTGGGCTCGGTCAGCAGGCATCCTCGACTCGACGCACTGAGAACGGTAGTTACATAAACCGCGTCACTGGCTACGACGTGGGTTACCGGCCAACCGGCCACGAGACGGTCGTTCCTCCCAGCAGCATGACGACGGGACTGGCCGGCACTTACGCGTATTCGTTCAGCTACACCCCCACGGGGAAACTGTCGTCGGTGACGCTGCCAGCGGTGGGCGGGCTGCCGAGGGAGAAGGTGGTCACCCGTTACAATGGCGACGGTCTGGCGGAGTCGACGTCTGGTCTGGCCTGGTACACGTCGGATGTGACCTACTCGCCGTACGGTGAGCCCCTGCGTACGGTGTCCGGGGCGCAGCCCTACCGTGTCTGGACGACGAACTTCGTCGACCCGCACACCGGCCGTCTCCAGCGCACGATCGCGGACCGGGAGACCACGGGCCCGCACCGCATCACGGACGCCGCCTACTCCTACGATGCCTCCGGCACGATCACGTCCAACGCTCGCCTGATGCAGGACTCTTTGGGCGAGACCTGGGACACCCAGTGCTACACATACGACGCGCTGGGCGAGCTGGTCAATGCCTGGACGTCAAACATTAGGCCCGACGGAACGACCGGCATCGGCTGCAAGTCGGCGGGCGGCACGACTTGGGGCCCCCGCGACGACTACGCGCTGTCGTCGGGCCCGGTGGCGGACGCCCCCGACGCGTTGGCGGACACGTCGAACCCGGACGCCTCGCTGACCTCGACTCTGGCCGCGGCGGCTCCGGCCGAGGGCACGGTCGCCACGGGCGGCGCGTCCTACCGTCAGTCGTTCACCTTCGACTGGCTCGGCAACCGGGCCACCCTGACGGAGCACGACCCGGCGGACGCGAGCAAGACCGTTACCTTCCAGTACGGCTACGGCCACGACGGGGGCAAGCAGCCACACACGTTGGGCTATATCGCCTCCAACCCGACAGGCCAGGGCAGCAGTTACCAGTACGACGCGACGGGCAACACCACCGTCCGTGACCTCGCTTCCACGACCCAGGATCTGACCTGGACGTCCGAGAACAGGCTTGACACGATCACGGACGATGGCAAGAAGACGACCTACGTCTACGACGCCGACGGCAACCGCGTCCTGGAGAACTCCCCATCGGGCTCGACGCTCCATCTGGGCGAGACCGAGGTGACGACGGACTCCACCGGCACGATCACACGAGCCTCCCGTTCCTATGGCCACCCAGGTGCCCCGACGGTGGTTCGCACGACGAGCAACGGCGCGACGACGGGCCACAAGTTGAACGTGCTTCTCGCGGATCATCTGGGGACGGCGAACACGTCGGTGGAGTTGTCGAGCGGCCAGGCGGTCACGAGGCGGGCATTCAAGCCGTACGGCGAGGTACGGGGCGTCCAGCCGACTGCGTGGCCCAACAAGCGCAGCTACCTGGGTGTCGGCATCGACGACGCGGCGACTGGCCTGACGCACATCGGGGCTCGGGAGTATGACCAGAAAACGGGGCGCTTCCTCTCGGCCGACCCGATCATCGATCTCGCGGACCCGCTCCAGATGAACGGATACGCGTATGCCAACAACAGTCCTGTCAGCAAGAGCGACCCCACGGGACTGATACTTGCCTGCGGTTCCGGCTTCGGTGACGGGTGTCCCACTGCCGATCAGAACGGCGATGGAAAAGTCGACAGTAAGTCAGGTGGGGGTGGTGGTGGCAGTAAGTCAGGTGGGAGTGGTGGCAATACCACCGGGGTCGAACGCAACGGAGGTGAGACGAACCTCAGGAATTGCATGTCGATGCAGAAATCAGCGCATGACGCTGCCGTTTGCAATACCGGGTTCGCCGCTGCGAGCTGGGCGCAGACGAATGGCATCGAGGGATACGTGACGGTTGGCGTCGGCGACGGGTCGAATGATGCCAACCTGATTCCGGGTGGTGCCGCCGACGGCTCAGGGAGCAAGGGGTATGCGGATGTGATCTTCTGGGCGAAGGGAGAGGTCTACATCTGGGAGGTGAAGCCGTACGCCAGCAAGTCCGCGACAAAGTCCAAGGAACACCAGTACGCGTTCGTGAAGGGTCCGGTGCAGCTTGCGCGCTATGTCAACAAGCTGGAGGAGCTATTGGAGGGGCAGGGGGACGATCGAGACGTTGCCGCGGGCCCGGCGCTAGCCTCCGGGAGTTTCATGTACGGGGCGAACAAGAAGGGCCGAGTGTGGTCCGACCAGGACTACCAAGGGATGCGCTACTACGGGACCGACAGCGACAGGAGGAAGCAGCGGTCGGCAGTTCCGAGTCCCACGCCAGGGGCCAGCCCGAACGCGGAGGCTATCCCTCGCTCGTCGAGCCAGCCGACTGCCGGCCCTTCGCCGTCAACCACGGGTTTCTACGAGACACTTCCGCCGGGACAGGGATCGTTCTGGGGAACGGAGACTGGTCAGGCTCTGTCTGCACTTGGGGGCTTTGTGCTGATGACGCCAGCGGGCCATGGCATCGGCGCTGGGGCCACGATTCTCTACGAACTCGCAGCTTAGGACGTTCTGATGGCTCTTGGTCTGCCGCCGGGCGCCTCGGGAGGAGCCGCCTCGTGAAGACGGGCATACTCGCAAGGGTCGCTGTACCAGCTGAGAGGCGGCTGCAAGAACTGCCTGAATCGCATCAGAGGTGTCCATTGGCAAATGGATCGAGTGTGTGCTGACGGCATACAGTGTGAACAAGGAGGTCTTCGGTGAGCTTGCTGGTGAGCGTGACCCTCGATTCCAAGACGGAAGGTGGGGCGGGAAAGGGAATCGCGTCCTGGTTCGAGGCGGCTCTCGTCGGGCCGCTGGCCGAATTCATGGAACTTGAGCGCAGAGGCGCCGCCACATCACTCGCGACGTCACAGATGCGGGATGGCGAGAAATACAGGGAATTCTCACTTGCCTCGGGTGAATGGGACTCGATGCGCCTGGAGTTGATGCGGGGCCCTGAGGTTGCGGCTGCAGTAGTCACGCTCTCCGACTCGGAGCAGCCAGCGGTGCATGTGAGTAGTTCGAGTATTTTGGTGAGGCAGCCCAATGTCGAAGTCCAGCTTTTGCTGAGCGGAGACGATACAGCGAGAGTCGACGATGCTATATTTTGCACTTCCCTCGTTGGCTTCCTGATTTCGGCATTGAACTCGGTGAACCCGGCATTCGGTCGGGTCTGCGTAGGTGAGCCAATGCAGCAAAAGACGAACCTCGATGCGGTCCTGAGGAGAAAAATCTGGAGGTCAGTTGCCGAGGCGCGGAATTTTCTACGTGGTTATGCATGGGTCACGGTGTGTCCTGAGGAGCTGACCGAAGAGTTGGGTGGGGCTGACTTCCTGGAGCGGACCGGTGCCTTTCACCGAGTCGTCCCTCTCGCGTCGGGTGGGACTGTGCTGCAGGCGACCGAGACGATCTCAGGGTACTCAGACGAGGCAATGCGCAGGACGTTCGAGAACCTGGCCCCGGTCCTACCCCCTGGCCTTCCGCGGTTCGATCCGGCAAACCCCGAGGTCCGGTTCGTTCCGGAGGATGCCGGTCAGTTTGAGCGGGGTCCCAGGTAACAAGTTCGGCCTGCATGAGCTGGTAATGGAGTGTTCTGGCAGGTTCCTTGCTTGTGCCCGTAGTTGGTCCGTGCGGCGTACCGTAGAGCCACGACGCACACCACGCCCGATTCCCGGCTGCGCACGTGCTCGACGAGCATGTGAATGTAAGCGATCAGCGGCTGAGGCAGATGGCGCAAACTTCGGGAGTGAAGTCTCGCTTCACTGATCTCCAGACTGCCCAACAAGTCGTCGACTATGGAATTGCGTCAAGCCAGAGGCGCATCGGAAACTGGCTCCGAGGTGGTGGCGTGGGGCCGCTGGAAATCAAGGGTAGATTTGGCGCCAATAATCCAATCGGGGTGAGGGCTGATGCGAGCGGATCCATTACCCCAACAAGTAACGCGTACACAATAGTCCTTCAGCGTGCCCCTGGGTATCCGGGTGGATATTATGTGTCGACCGCATATCCGAGATAGGTGATCTCTGTGGGGAGCAGGTTTACCGAGGATGACTTCGGCATCACGCATCTAGCCTCTATGTTCCATCAAGACTGGAGGCTGTTGGGAAGCGCGCGAGATGTGGTCATGAGTTATGTCGCCCAAACGTCAGATCTGTACGTGCTCGCGCTTGCCGAGGATGCGCTCAGGCTGGTAGCTAGTGATGACGCTGACACAGTTGCCACTATCTGGGAATGCGCGACCGGCTCCTATCATCGCCTCGATTGTGATTCGGTCAGTGGATTGGATTGGTTCCAGGAAATTGCAGATATCTGCGAAAGTGGTCTTGCCCAAGCTGGCACATACGCAAATGTCGAAGTAGGTGCAAGTGTATATAGCGGCCTCATCGGCAGGGTCACTGCGGAAATCGACGAACTTGATTCTGCACTGAGTGAAGCGATTGCGAACAGTCTTCCTGTGGGCGTCCCAGGTGTCGTCTCGGCGCTGAGAGAGTGCGCTTCGAATATCTGCCCAGAGCTCGCTTTTAGAGTGCTCCTGAGGGTTATTATGGAGTGTTCGTTCGCGATCGACCGTGATCGATATTCGAGATTTGTGGAGCTGGGGCAAGAATTTTCCTACGGGGAATTTGTTGTATCGCGTATCTCATTTCTGGTTGGTTGATCTCGACGGGATCCGTCGGAACTTGTGAAACTGGTTGCGGATTTTGCTCGTTCGCGTGGCACAGCATCGAGACAGGGGCCGGAACGCCCTCTGCGGCGGCGACGGCTTCGGCGTCTTCGCGGAGCCCCACGTACGTAGCAACGCGGTGCACGGCAACGTTCGTTGGCCCGTAAGCGGTGTACATCGCGTTGCCGTCAGAACCTAACTGCGTGGCGTGATGCCCCTGCCTCATCTAGGAGGCCAGGGGCCGTGCCGTGCTTCTCGATGGTGGCTGCGGCCATGGCGGCTTTGAGTAAGAGCATCCGCAGCCACGGTGACTGGGTCCCCGGATCGCTCGGCTCCCGCCCCCGTCGGCGGAATGCACGGTCGTGCAGCGACCCGAGTACGCGGATCTGCATCGCACCTGGCGCCAGACCGAGGACGTGCCCTTGCCTCATGGAACTGGGCTGTTGCTGATGCGCCTGCCACGCCCAGTCCGGGGAAGTGTCATGACAGCGGCGCTGCACGTATGCCGTCACTGCGACGGGCTGATCGTCGCCCCGGACGACGTGGTCGTGATGGCGTACGTGGACGCCAACTCCGGCCCCGGCTGGGGGTTGGGCGCACAGTGCGCACGCGCACCTCCCAGGACCCGGTGACCGACAGGCAACCAACCCACGTCGGTCACCGGGCCCCTCACCGGGCCAAGGGTCCCCCTACTGCGGAAACCCGGCCCGAACCCCCACCTCACTCGCAGCCCCCACCGTCACACCACTAGCCCCCGCCGACCGGAGCAACACATTCCCGCTGCCGTTCTGCCCCGAGATCAGCAGGTCCGCGTCGCCGTCCCGGTCGATGTCGCGCAGGCGGATGCCGAGGCCGAACATCTGGTACTGGGCGGCGTTGCCCGGGACGCCCGCCGTGGCTCGTGTGAACCACTTGGAGCCCGCGCCGGTCAGGCCGTTCCTACTGCCGCGCAGGACGTGGACGCCGCCCGCGTTCGCGACCGAGCCGACCTTCTCGCCGGTGGCGCTGACCGCGAGGTCCGGATAGCCGTCGCGGTTGGTGTCGCCGGCGGAGAGGGAGTAGCCGAAGCCGTCGCCCTTCGTGGGGTTCGTGGCGACGCCCGAAGTCGCCTGCGTCAGGCGGGAGTACGTGCTCACCGGGCCGGTGCTGCTCCCGCGCAGGATGACGACCGAGCCCGCGCTCTTGCTGTGCGGGACGTCGCTCACCGCGAGGTCGCCGTAGCCGTTCTTGTCGAAGTCGGCGATGACACCCGTCGGGCCGTAGTCGGGCTGCGAGTTGTTGTACGTCGTGAGCCTGCCCGACGTGATCGTGGCGCCGCCGCGCAGGAACCAGGCGGCCTGGGTCATCCCGTTGTCGCCCTTGTACCCCTGGCCGAGGACGTACAGATCCGTGGCCTTGTCCTTCGTGACCCGTCCGGCGACGAGCGCGGTGGTCTCGCCCAGGTTCCAGTGGTTGTGCTTGGTGACCTTGCCCGTCGTACCGGCCGGGCCGATGCCGCCACGGTAGATGTAGACCGTCCCGACTCCGTCGGCCACGGCCAGGTCCGGCTTGCCGTCGCCGTTGAAGTCGCCGGTCGCGAGCGCGGTGCCGAAGCCGTAGTAGGAGTTGGCCGTGACCGGGATGCGGGTCGCCTTGGCACCCAGGCCCGCCTTGGCGCCCCACAGGACGGTGACCGCGCCCGCCGCGGTCTTGCCGCTCACCTTCTCGGACCGGTCGCCGACGACCAGATCGGCGTACCCGTCCCGGTTGAGGTCGGCGTTCGCGAGGGAGCCGCCGAATCCGTCGGCGTACCCTCCGGCGTCCCCGGACGTACCCGGGATACCCGCGCTGTTCTGCGTGAACCTCTTGCTCTTCGTACCGGGACCCGTCGCGGTCCCGTAGGTCACGGTGACCGAGTCGCCGCCGTCCCCGAACGCGTAGTCGCGGAAGCCGTCGCCGTTGTAGTCGTCGGCGTACTTGGCCGCGGTGGCCGCGGTCACGGAGCCCGCCGACAGGGTGAGCAAGCCGCCGGCCAGCGCGACGGACGTTGCCGTCGCGAGGACCAGGCGACCGGTGGTGTGTATGGACATGTGTCTCCTGCGGTACGCGGGGCCCTGCGGCTGCCCGCGGTGGTCTGGTCGCTCCCGTCCGGACATGGCTGTACTGCCTTTCCGTACCGCGCGTGAACGGCGTCCGGGTACCGGAGTCGGTTGCGCTGGTCGGGGCGGTGGCGTCGCCGCCGGAGCGGGAAGCGCAGATAGGACCCGCGATGTACCCAGAAGGTTGTGCGCCGGGGCTCAGCGGTTTTCCTGCGGCAGGGGTTCTCCCACGCGGCGATCGATTCCGTCCGAGGGTGAGGACGGCTTCGCCGCTGGCCCCAGCCCGACGAACTCCTGGCGGTCTCCATCGGCCTCGGCCGGATCGAGCACAGGGCGGCGGCCGGGACAGCCCGGCGCTATGGTGGAAGGCGTGACACGCTCTGTAACCAGTGGAGAACTGTGGTGACCATCATGACCGAGCGTCCGACAGTCATAGACGTAGACGCTCCTGCGGCCGGGTCCTTCGAGGACATGCTCCGGATCGTCGAGGAGATGGACACACCTGCCGGCTACAAGGCCGAACTCATCCGGGGGAAGATCGTCGTGTCGCCGTGGTCGAAGCTGCGTTACAAGAGGGTGATGAAGGCTCTGCGGTTGCAGCTGGAGCCCCACGTCCCAGAGGGGCACGACGCCGATGTGGCGCCCTTTCTCTTCAGGTTCCCTGGATTCGAGCGCGGCTTCGGGCCTGACCTCCACGTCGCCGACGAAGCAGCCTTCGACGACGAAGGCCGCCACGCCGATGCAACCGCCCTCTCCCTCGCTGCCGAGCTGACCTCCGACTCCACCAAAGATGTCGATTGGCTCGACAAGCTGGACACTTACGGGCGGATCGTGCCCGTGTATCTCCTGCTCGACATGAAGATGCAGGAGATCAACGTCTTCTGGGATCCGTCTCCGAAGGGTTACCGGTCGCGGACCAATGTGCCCTTCGGGCGGCCCGTGCGTGTCCCCGCCCCGTTCGACTTCGAACTCGACACATCGGCGTTCATCATCGAGGCCAAGGCGGAAGCCCAGGGAACGGCCGACGGGAACGACTCCGGTCCGGGCACACCGGACGTCTGACATACGTACCTGACATACACACAGGGCCCCGCCCCGGCGCGTAACTGGGAGACGGGGCCCTGACCGCCGTAGCGGAACCGAACTGGAACCGGACCGGGCTGGACTCAGAAACGGCGCGTGATCAGCGCCCTGGTCCCGAGCCTGCCTTTGAGTTGGTGCTGACGGTCGGGGTTGTCCAGGGCGCGTGGGGCGGCGCGGATCTTCTCGAAGGCGCGGCGCGGGTTGCCTGCCGCGTGGCGGGAGGGGTGTTCCCAGTCGGCGGCGGCTTCGGTGTTGGCGAAGCGGATGTCGTACTCGTCGCCGATCGGAGGTGGCGCGGCTCGGTCTCCGCGCTTGGGGGTCACTCCTTGCCCTGGGGCATGGGTACGGGGCCGAGGTCGCCTTCCGGCACGCGGGTGACTATGGCCAGCAGGGCGGGGTCCGCGTAGATCTCGGCGCTGTGCCGCCACTGGGTCAGCAGGAGCGCGATGGGGGCGAGATTGTCCAGGGCCACCGCGCTGCGTGCGGTGTCCACCAGTTCCGCGAGGAGCGTGTCGACATCCTCGGCGGGCAGGAAAGTGCTCCACGGCAGGGCCTCGGACAGGGCTTGGCGCAGAGCCTCGATGTTCTCGGTGCGGACCAGTCCGGCGAGCAGACGTGAGGTGAAGTCCACGACTGTGGCATCCCGCTCCATCTGGTCGACCCGCATCAGCGCGAGGTCCCCCGCGTCGCGCCGCCGTAGCCGCAGTGCGCGGACAGCGTCGAGCCTCCGCGTGGTCGCAGCCGGGTGGTGGAGCAGTTCACTGAAGGGCACGTCCTCGTAGGCCTCAGTCATGACATCCGCAGTAGCTCGGATGTTCTTCGCGCGACAGGGAACGGGAGGAAAGCGGAATAAATCGGATCCGGCGGCGATCTCGTCCAGGTCCTCGGCGTCGAAGACCTCCTCCTTGACTTCGTCCCATGAGTGGAAGGTGGTCATTGACGTGCCTCTTTCTGCTGCCGCTTCATCATGTGAACGACCAGACCACCCGGTGGTTCGGCCGCTCCAGCCAGTGGGCGGAGCAGCCGAACCACTCCGCCCACTGGCCTGATGCGTCAGTCCCCGCAACCCCCGACCCGTCCCGTACTCAACGCGATGTCATCCACTCGCATCTCGTACGACGACGGCGTCGGGTCGGCCTGGTACAGCTGCCACCCCAGCTTCAACTCATCGAACGTCGGGAAGGTGAAGTCGTCCGCCGTGCCGCCGTGGTTCTTTGTGGAGACCGTCAGGTCGGACTGTTCGACCCCGTCCATGTACACCGTGACCCGGTTGTCCCTGGCGTCCAGATGGAACTCCACGCACTGCCAGCTCCCCGCCACCGCCGGTGCCGAGGTCTTCCACGACGTCCAGTCGCCCGTCGGGCCCAGGTCGGAGCCGACGCCCCAGAAGTTGCCG
Source organism: Streptomyces sp. NPDC000878 (assembly GCF_053599695.1). NCBI lineage: Bacteria > Bacillati > Actinomycetota > Actinomycetes > Kitasatosporales > Streptomycetaceae > Streptomyces > Streptomyces sp. NPDC000878. The sequence goes on from NZ_JBSFMT010000001.1 coordinate 46,100, forward strand.
TTGTCCGTGGGGGCGTACTGGCCGCCCAACGGGCGTACGAGGGTGGGGGAGTCGGCGCCCGAGGCCTCCGCGATCGTCCAGTGGGCCCAGTCGGGCGCCGTCGGGAACGCGTCCACGCGTAGGCGCAGGCGGGCCCAGTAACTGTTGCCGGGCGCCGAGAGGTCGGGGAAGACGACGAACGCGCGGCCGTTGCCCTCTGTACGGATGCGGAGTTCGCGGCCCTTGCCGGTCGAGCTCGGGGCGACGGTCAGGGTGCCGTTGGAGGTGTCTGTCGTCCAGCCACGGCCGGCGGTGACCGGGCCGAGGGGGAGACGGTCGAAGTTCTCCCGGGCAAGTGTCTTGTGCGGGGCGGGAGTTGCCGAGGCCGTGGGGGGTATCGCGAGCAGCGTGGCCGTTGCCGCCGCGACGGCCGACAGTGCTGCGATCGCTTTCCTCAGGTTGGTCATGTGCCCAGTCTGTAACGGGAGTTGACCAAGTTCCTAGCCCAGCAGTGCAGTTGTGGATCACACCCGCACGATGCCCACCGCCCCGCAGACCCCCACCACATGGATCGTGAACCCCTTTGAGGAATCCGAGGAATCCGAGGAATCCGAGGAGGCACCCGGTTCCACCGGATCGGCCCCCGACTCCCCGACATGCGTCAGCACCGCCCCCGACGTGTGCACCCGCACAGCCCGGTCCTTCGGGACCGTCACCTGCACATGGCCCCCGATCGCAGTCAGACGTACCGTCGTCTCGTCGTCGGGCGATGCCTGGGTCAGGTCGGCGCGCAGGTCGCCCAGTACCGCGCGGACGGTGACCGGCCCGTGCGCCCCCTTCGGCAGGATGACCCGGCCGGTCGTCAGGAACCGGCTCCAGCTGGTCGTCCGTACATCGTGCGAGGCCGCCAGCGCGAGCCCGGTACCAGCCAGCACCAGTACGCCGGGCAGGGCGATGTCCTCCACCTCCTGCGGGCCGACGCTGTCGGACATCGCCAGCCCGACCAGGGCGACGGCGCCGAGGACGAGCGGGCCGATGTACGAACCCGTCGGCAGCGCTGAGCGGAGCAGGTTGAGTACGGCCACCGTCAGGAGGATCCACGGCCACCGGTGGGCGCCGAACGCCAGCGCCTCGCCGATCCGCCGGGCCGCGTCCCCGGCGACGAAACAGCCCGCCGCGAGCAGGACGATCCCGACCCACACCCGAAACCGCGACCCCTGTGCCGCCTGGTTCTCGACGCCGTCCACCATGGCCCGTCCACTCCAAACGATTCCCATTGTCACGACAATCGTAGTGACCGGCCGCAAGGGCCGTAACGCCAGGTGGCCGTGCCCCTGTCGAAACAGAGGCACGGCCACCGGAGGGCAACGAGAGCAAAAAGCCCAAAGCAATCAGAACGCCCAAAGCAATCAGAACGCCCAAAGCAATCAGAACGCCCAGAAGGTCAGAACCGCCGAGTGATCAGCGCCCTCTTCACTTCCTGGATCGCCTTCGTGACCTCGATGCCACGCGGGCACGCGTCCGTGCAGTTGAACGTCGTCCGGCAGCGCCAGACACCGTCCCGGTCGTTCAGGATCTCCAGGCGCTGCTCGCCCGCCTCGTCACGCGAGTCGAAGATGAAGCGGTGGGCGTTCACGATCGCCGCCGGGCCGAAGTACTGGCCGTCGTTCCAGAACACCGGGCACGACGACGTGCACGCCGCGCACAGGATGCACTTGGTCGTGTCGTCGAACCGCTCCCGGTCCTCCGCCGTCTGGAAGCGCTCGCGCGTCGGCTCGTTCGTGTCCTTCGTGATGAGGAAGGGCATCACGTCGCGGTACGCCTGGAAGAACGGCTCCATGTCGACGACCAGGTCCTTCAGGACCGTCAGACCCTTGATGGGCTCGACCGTGATCGGCTTCGCGGGGTTGATGTCCTTGATCAGCGTCTTGCAGGCAAGGCGGTTCTTGCCGTTGATCCGCATGGCGTCCGAGCCGCAGATGCCGTGCGCGCAGGAACGACGGAACGTCAGCGAACCGTCCTGGTCCCACTTGATCTTGTGCAGGGCGTCGAGGACGCGTTCCTTGGGGTCGATCTCCAGCAGGAAGTCTTCCCAGACCGCCTCGGCCGCCAGCTCAGGGTTGAAGCGGCGGATGCGGAAGGTGACCGTGATGTACGGGGAGTCGGCGAAGCCGGGCTCGGGCTCGCCGGCCGCGTCCGCCTTGTCCAGAACAGGGGTTGCCATCAGTACTTACGCTCCATCGGCTGGTAGCGGGTCTGGACGACCGGCTTGTAGTCGAGACGGATGGACTCGGTGCCGTTGTCGCCCACTTCGCGGTACGCCATGGTGTGGCGCATGAAGTTGACGTCGTCGCGGTTCGGGTAGTCCTCGCGGTAGTGACCGCCGCGCGACTCCTTGCGGGCCAGGGCCGACACCGCCATGACCTCGGCGAGGTCGAGCAGGTTGCCCAGCTCGATGGCCTCAAGGAGGTCCGTGTTGAACCGCTTGCCCTTGTCCTGGATCGACACGTTCCGGTAGCGCTCGCGGAGTTCCGCGATCTTCTCCACCGCCGTCTTGATCGTCTGCTCGGTACGGAACACCATGACGTTCGCGTCCATGGTCTCCTGGAGTTCCAGGCGCAGTGCGGCGACCCGCTCCGTGCCCGTGGAGTCGCGCAGGTGCTCCACCTGGGAGACCACCAACTCCGCGGGGTTCTCGGGGAGTTCGACGAAGTCGGCCTTCTGGCTGTACTCCGCCGCCGCGATCCCGGCCCGCTTCCCGAACACGTTGATGTCCAGGAGGCTGTTCGTGCCCAGGCGGTTGGCGCCGTGGACGGATACGCACGCGACCTCTCCGGCCGCGTACAGGCCCGGGACGACGGTCGTGTTGTCGCTCAGCACCTCACCCTCGACGTTCGTCGGGATGCCGCCCATCGCGTAGTGCGCGGTGGGCTGGATCGGGATCGGGTCCGTGTACGGCTCGATGCCCAGGTAGGTGCGCGCGAACTCGGTGATGTCCGGGAGCTTGGCGTCCAGCTGCTCCGGGGGAAGGTGTGTCAGGTCCAGGTACACGTGGTCGCCCTCGGGGCCACAGCCACGGCCCTCGCGGATCTCCGTGTAGATGGAGCGGGACACGACGTCACGCGACGCCAGGTCCTTCATCACCGGCGCGTACTTCTCCATGAAGCGCTCGCCGTCCTTGTTGCGGAGGATGCCGCCCTCACCACGGGCGCCCTCCGTCAGCAGGATGCCCATGCGCCAGATGCCGGTCGGGTGGAACTGGAAGAACTCCATGTCCTCCAGCGGCAGTCCGCGACGGTAGACCGCCGCCTGGCCGTCACCGGTCAGCGTGTGCGCGTTCGACGTCACCTTGAAGAACTTGCCGCAGCCGCCGGACGCGTAGATCACGGCCTTCGCCTGGAAGATGTGGATCTCACCGGTGGCGAGTTCGTAGGCGATGACGCCCGCGGACCGCTTCACCCCGTCGACCTCGACGAGCAGCTGGTCGAGGACGTAGAACTCGTTGAAGAACTCCACGCCCTCCTTCACGCAGTTCTGGTAGAGCGTCTGGAGGATCATGTGACCGGTGCGGTCGGCCGCGTAGCAGGAGCGGCGGACGGGCGCCTCTCCGTGGTTACGGGAGTGGCCACCGAATCGCCGCTGGTCGATCGTCCCGTTGGGCGTCCGGTTGAACGGCAGGCCCATCTTCTCCAGGTCGAGGACCGAGTCGATGGCCTCCTTCGCCAGGATCTCGGCGGCGTCCTGGTCGACCAGGTAGTCACCGCCCTTGATCGTGTCGAAGGTGTGCCACTCCCAGTTGTCCTCCTCCACGTTGGCGAGCGCGGCGGCCATACCGCCCTGCGCGGCGCCCGTGTGGGAGCGGGTCGGGTAGAGCTTCGTCAGTACGGCGGTACGGCTGCGCTTCGTCGACTCGATCGCGGCGCGCATACCGGCGCCGCCCGCGCCGACGATGACGGTGTCGTATTTGTGGATCTTCATCAGGATTTCCTCAGTCCCTCAGCACCGTGGCCTAGCGGATGTTCGGGTCGAAGGTGAAGATCACCAGCGTGCCCAGCAGGATCGTGAACACCGTGGCGGTGTAGAGCAGGCCCTTGAGCCACAGCCGGGTGTTCGCGCGCTCCGCGTAGTCGTTGATGACGGTGCGCAGGCCGTTGGCGCCGTGCAGCATCGCCAGCCACAGCATCAGCAGGTCCCAGACCTGCCAGAACGGGGAGGCCCAGCGGCCGGCCACGAAGGCGAAGCCGATCTTGGAGACACCGCCGTCCAGCACCAGCTGGATCAGGAGATGGCCCAGGACCAGCACGACCAGGACGATGCCGGACAGCCGCATGAACAGCCAGCCGTACATCTCGAAGTTGCCCCGGGTGGACTTGGGGGTCTTCTTCGTGCGCTTGCGCGGGGCCTCGATCAGGGGCGCCGGGTTGTCGGCGTCGTAACCGGAGAACGCGCCCGCGCCCTCGACGGGGCCGATGCCCGAGGCGGTGGATTCAGTCGTCGCCATGTGCGTCAGCTCCCGAACAGTTCACGAGCGGCGTGACCGAGGACGGGGTAGATCGCCCCGATCATCAGCACGACCCACAGGCCGACGACGGACCACAGCATCTGCTTCTGGTAGCGCGGGCCCTTCGACCAGAAGTCGACGGCGATGACGCGGAGACCGTTGAGCGCGTGGAAGAGGATTGCGGCGACGAGGCCGTACTCCAGCACGGCGACGATCGGCGTCTTGTACGTGGCCACGACCTTGTCGTAGGCCTCGGGGGAGACACGGACGAGAGCGGTGTCCAGGACGTGTACGAACAGGAAGAAGAAGATGAGGACGCCGGTGACTCGATGAGCCACCCAGGACCACATTCCTTCCCGGCCGCGGTACAGCGTTCCAGCCGGCACGGAAAACCCTCCGGGAGCGGGGATCGGGGCCGCGCCGGCTCGGTGTGTCGGACGGGCCCGGCCGGGTACGGTCCACCGGCCCCGGCCATCGTAGCGACGACTTGTCGGAACGCTTACAGCGGGCCTACCGATGTGATCAAACAGGCTCGTACGGGCTATTGGGTGCGGCTTGGGTGCGGCTATGGGGGAGGGGCTTGCGGTTGAGTGCCGGGTGCGGGCCCGTCAGTGGCTTGTCGCGCAGTTCCCCGCGCCCCTGAGGGCGTTCCCCAGCCGTTCCCTTGCCAGGCGGCGGAGTTCTTCTGCCGCTACTACCCGCTCTTCCTCCGGATCGTTTGTCAAACGTGACCGGATGCCGGTCAGGACCTGGTTGAGGGCCTCGTCCGGGGAGGGGCTGTCGACGCAGATGACGAACACGTGTCCGAAACGACTCTCGTACGCCGCATGCGCCGCCCCCAGTGCCGTGTGGGCCGCCGCGTACACCCCGTCCGGCAGCTCGGGCAGGGACTCGGCGGCCAGGGCCTCCGACAGGTCGGCCGGGGTCAGGTCGTACGCCGCTTCGTCCGCTGCCGCCAGGAGGGAGTCCAGGTCCGGGTAGGGGCGGTGGTCGGTGAGGCGGCGGGCCCAGCGGAGGCTGCGCAGGCAGGTGAGGAGGGCGCGCTCGATGTCCGCGGCGGGCCCGGTGTTGAACCGCTCCAGGCTTGTCGGCGTAGGAGAGGGGGACTCGGTGCGCGTCTGGGCCGGCATGGCGAGCTGGCCGGAGAGGTGGGGAAGACGGTGCGCGGGCAGCGTGAGTCCTCGGAGTTCTGGGTTGCCGTGTGAGAAGTGCCGCTCACATTATCGAGAGTGGTCAGGAGCTGTCCCTCGGGCGTCTGAATTTCACCCGAACGGGATAGTTTCGGAACGTACGGTGGACCTAGGAGGTGCGTGGCATGCGGGCGATACGTGAGGCTCGGGCAGGTGGGAACCGGTGACCGGGCGGAGGCGACGCGCCCCCGATCGGAACCCCCATCGGAACCCTGAGCGGAAGACGCACGGACAGGGGTCCAGGTTGCTTCTCGGGGCCGGTGTTCTCGTCGCTGTCGGTGCCGTGGGAGTGACCGTCGCCCTCTGGCCGGTCGGCGACACCGGCCCGGACGGCGGCAGCGACACCGCGTCGACCGGCGCGGCGCGCTCCTCGGACATACCCGGAGCCACCGCCTCCGCACCCGACGCGGCCCGCGCCCCTTCCGCCGCCGCGCCCTCCCCGACCGCCCCCTCCCGCGTCTACCCCCTGTCCAAGACGCCCCGCACCATCCCCGCCGTACGCGAGCACATACCCGCCAGGGGTCCCGGCTGGCGCCCCGCCTCGGCCGCCCGTGTGGTCGTCACCGCCGGTGCCCTCGCCGACGAGGGGAAGCTGCTCGCCGGGGAGCTGAAGATGACGTACGGCGGGACCGGCGCCCCCCGTGCCGGGGACGTCCAGCTCAAGCTGGCCCCCGGGCAGGCGAAGAGCGGGCCCGAGTCCTACACCCTCACCGTCACGAACGGCCGCGTCACCGTCGCCGCCCCCGCCGAGGCCGGCGTCTTCTACGGCACCCGCACCCTCAAGCAGGAGGTGAGCGGCGGGAGCACCGCCCCCGAGGGCGTCGTCCGCGACCGGCCGGCCAAGGCGCAGCGCGGGCTGATGCTGGACATCGCGCGCAAGCACTTCACGGCGGCCTGGATCGAGGACCGTGTCCGGGAGCTGGGCGACCTCAAGTTCAACGAGCTGGGCCTGCACTTCTCCGACGACCAGGGCTTCCGGATCGCCTCCGACAGCCACCCCGAGGTCGTCTCCCAGCAGCACCTCACCAAGGCCGAGGTCCGCCGCATCCTCGCCCTCGCCGCGAGCCGGCACATCACGGTCGTACCCGAGATCGACTCCCCGGGCCACCTGGGCGCGGTCCTCGCCGCCCACCCCGACCTCCAGCTGACCAACGCCCAGGGCACGGCGGCACGCGGGGCGATCGACATCTCCAAGCCGGAGTCCGCGCAGATCGTCGACGACCTCCTGGGCGAGTACGCCGACCTCTTCCCGGGCGCCTCCTGGCACCTCGGCGGCGACGAGTACCGGGCCCTGACGGTCTCCAGCCCGGCCGCCTCCTACCCCCAGCTCGCAGCCGCGGCCACCGCCAAGTACGGGTCAGGCGCCGGCGTCTCCGACCTCGCGACGGGCTGGCTCAACGACCGGGCCGCCACCGTCCGCGCCCACGACCGGACGGCCGTACGCGCCTGGAACGACGGCTTCTACCAGTCGAGTTCGGTCCAGCCGGACAAGAACATCCAGGTCGCCTACTGGACCGGCAAGGAGATCGGCGCCCGGCAGCCGGCCGGGTATCTGAGCGCGGGCCGCAAGGTCGTCAACTACAACGACGAGTACCTCTACTACGTGCTCGGCCAGCCGAACACCTTCGTCTATCCCACCGGCGAGCGGATCTACAAGCAGTGGACCCCCCGGGTGCTGCGCGGCAGTACGGCCGTCTCCTCGACGTACGGCAGCCAGATACTCGGCGGGGTCTTCGCCGTCTGGTGCGACCTCGCCGGCTCGCAGACGCAGAACCAGGTGGCCGCCGGCATACGGATGCCGCTGCGGGCGACCGTCCAGAAGCTGTGGGACCCCCGGGCCCAGCCATCCCTGTCCTGGACCCAGTTCAGGACGCTGGCGAACCGGCTGGGCTGAATCCGCTGGACGGACGGGCCGACTGGACCGTAAGTTCCGCGTAAGTAACACAGTCGAACATCAGTCGTACGAGTCGTACCAGTACTCATGTGTCGGGCGTGCCCCCGGGGAGGGGGCGCGCCCGGCTTCTTGTCGGGGGATCGATCCACATGTTCAGCAATCACAGCCAGTTCTCCGCGCCGACCGGCCCCGTCTTCCAGCCCCACGGCCCCGCCTGGCTCCGTTCCCCGGTCGGCCTCGGCAAGGCCGTCGCCGTGCTGCTCGGCGTGGTCGTCGCCGTCGACCTCTTCGCCGTCTACGCCGACCTCACCATGTACGAAGTGATGGGCTCCCTCGCGAACGACGGCGCCGACGTCGACTACGACGCCTACGTCGCCCTCCAGCGCGACGCCGACCACGCGGACTCGCTCTACGCTGCCGCCGGATACCTGCAGTCCGCGTCCCTCGTCGCGACGACGGTCGTCTACCTGATCTGGTTCCTGCGCGTACGGGTCAACGCCGAGGTGTTCAACCCGTTCGGGCACAGCAAGAAGCGCGCCTGGGCGGGCTGGGGCTGGTTCGTGCCGGTCGTGAACCTGTGGTTCCCGCGCCGGATCATGCTCGACATCTGGGACGCGAGCGGCCCCGCCGGCACCCGCGCCCCGCAGGGGCTCGTCAACACCTGGTGGACGCTGTGGATCCTCGGGTTCCTCACCAACCGGGCCGGGTACACCGCGTACCGCAACGCCGACACTGCCGACGAGATCCAGGACGCCGTCGGCCAGGTGCTGATCTCGGACGTCGCCGACATCGCCGCCGCCGTTCTCGCGATCCTCGTCGTGCTCCGGCTCACCCGGATGCAGCACGAGAAGGCGTCGCGCGGCCCCGCCCCCGTGAGCGCCTGACACGCCCGGCGCGTCGGATCACTGGCCAACTCCCTTGCGGCTGTGGTCTATTCGGCGCGGGTAGAGCGAGAAGAGCGACAGAGCGAGCAGAGCCGTAGAGCGGGCAGGACCGAAAGGCCGGGGGGAAGGCATTGGGTTACTGGGGCTACTTGATCGTGGGCAGGAGCGAGCGGCCGCTCGCCGAGACCGACGCCCTGCGCGCGGTGCGCGACGGGCTGACCTCGCGCGAACGGCGGGACGACGGCTGGCAGGTGTGGGAGTACCCGAGCGGCGACGGTGACGTCGGCAGCATGAACACGCTCGCCCTGGAGACCGGCGCGCCCGCGCTCTTCGGGTACGTCATGGACAGCCGCTGTGTGGTGCTGGAGGCGGCGGCGCCCGAGAGCGGCGCCTGGACCACCTGTCTGGCCCGCGAGGCCATGGCGGGGTACCTGGGCGCCGGGCAGGGCGACAGCGAGGCCGAGGAGGAGGACGGCGGGCTCACGCTCGACGACTACTTCCTCGACCCCGCCGACGCGGCCGAACGCGCGATCGACTGGGCCGCCGAGGCCGGCCACACCGTGAACGCCGGACCGCTCCTCGACGTACTGACCTCAGAGCCCGACCCATTGGCCGAAAACCTGTTCTTCCGGTTCCTTGACCGACTCGGTGTTCTGCCGCTGTGACGCGCCGGGTACGTTGCACGCAGTAAGGGAAAGCGCGGGCTCCGTAAGGCCGGCGCCCTGGCGAGGGAGGCGTGCATGAGCCTGGTGGAACTGATCGCTCGGGCCGACGAGCGCGGCCTGACAGCCAGCGGACTGGCTTGTTTGGATCGGTGCGTGGCCCTCCTGGGCGGCGACGACGAGATCCTGCGCCCCCTGTGGGCCAGCCTCGCCGACGGCATCGACGCAGGGGAATGGACGGCCCGGCTGGAACAGGCCCGGCTCAAGCTCGACCTCGACGAACCGGACGTCCTGACCGTCTCCGGCGCCTCCGCCGAGGGCGAGGCCACCCTCCTCGCCCGGCGGATGCTCGCCGCCGCGCCCGAGACCCGGTCCGCCGCCGGGGTGCGCGAGTGGGCCGACGCCTGCTCCGTCGCCGCCCTCCGCATCCACCGCCTCCTGGACGCCTCGGCCACCGGCGCCTCTTCGGTCGACTCCCACCGGGAAGGCCGTACGGAGGACATGTCGCCGCTCGTCGCGGCCGAGCTGCGGCGCCAGACCAGGGTCCTGGAACTGCTCGCCGAGCACGGTTCCGGCGGACTGCGGCAGGCGATGGCAGTGTCGACGGAGGGGCGGCGGGTGCTGCGCGCGGTGGTGTCACGACGCGCACGCGGACGGACCTGAACCCCGAAGAAGCCCCGAGGAAGCCCCGGCGGAATGCGACTTCCGTGACGTTCCTGTGGTCGTCCTGGGATGGACCTGCGGCGGTCCCGCACCGATCCCGGGCAGTCGCCGAAACAGGGTGACACCGGCCGCCACCTGCACGCTTTCCTGGAATGTGACAGCACACCGAGCAGCACACCCAGTATCCGAACGAGCACCAGAACGAGCGACCCGGACCCGCCCGCACGCCGCCACGAAACCCGTGCGCTGGGCCGCCGACACCGTCGCGACGATGCGCGAGGGCGCCCGGCTGCGCCTCGACTACTCGACCCAGAGTCTGTGGCGCGTCGACCGGATGATCGAGGAACTCCGCCGCGAGCAGCCGCCGTACGCCGCCGTGGAGTCGGTGCTGCGCGGCTTCGGGGCGTACGCGGGCGAGGTGATCGTGCGCCGGGCCGGGGGCGCCGAGTGGCTGGAGGCGGACGGCGGGCACTGGCTCCGTACCGCCGACGGGCGGCTGTGGGACCCGGTCGACGAGGCCCGCCGCTGTTTCGCCGGACACGGGTCGCTGCGGCTGCTGTGCCGGGACGCGACAGCGGTCTGAACCGGCGTGAGCTGTGACACTTCCGTGCCGAACGACGCAGATGCCCATGAGGACGGGCAGTCGGACACACACCCGTACTCCCACTCGGTACGCCGGTACGGACGAGGACAGCGCTTGGGCCAGGGACGACGGGAAACCCGCCGAGTACGGGCGTACGACAAGGAGCTGGGCGAGGCCGTCGCGCGTGCCCAGGGCGGGGACGAGGCGGCCTTCGCGGTCGCGTACCGGATCGTGCAGCCCGGACTCCTCGGCTATCTGCGAGGGCTCGTCGGCGACGAGGCGGAGGACGTGGCGTCCGACGCCTGGCTGGAGATCTCCCGCGACCTGGGCCGGTTCAAGGGCGACGGAGCCGGATTCCGCGGCTGGACGGCGACCATCGCCCGCAACCGCGCCCTCGACCTGCTGCGCCGAAGACGGGTACGGCCGCGGGGGACGGCGCTCGAAGAGGACGTACTGGAGCTGCCCGGCCCGTACAGCACCCCGGACCAGGCCCTGGAGACCCTCTCCACGGAGTACGCCCTCGGGCTCGTCGCCGGACTCCCGCGCGACCAGGCCGAGGCGGTCCTGCTCCGCGTGGTCGTCGGCCTCGACGCCTCCTCCGCCGCCCGCGTCCTCGGCAAACGCCCCGGCGCGGTCCGTACGGCCGCACACCGGGGCCTGAAGCGCCTCGCCCGGCAACTGGGGGAACCGACATGAACGGCGACGACAGCGCAGACGCCCGCCGGGCACGGGAGCGGGAACTGGCAGGGCTGCTCGCCGCCGCCCTGCGTGCGGGTACCGGGGACGGAGAACGGGCGGCGATCGCCGCGTTTCTCCTGGCCAGGGACTCCGGGGCGCACCGGACGGCACCCACCCGGCGCCAGGACGACTGGCGCTGAACGAGCCTGAGCCGCAAGGGCAGCCGACCGAGGCCGGTCGTGGGTGGTCAGACGATCAGGCCGTTGAGGGGTTCGGTGCCGTCGGTGAAGGTGCGGGCGAGGTCGGAGAGGCGGCGGTTGCGGGCGCGGGCGCGCAGTGCGGAGAAGGCCTGTTCCATGTCGATGTCGAGGCGTTCGGCGAGTTTGCCCTTGGCCTGTTCGATCAGTACGCGGCTGCTGAGCGCGGTCTGGAGCTGCTCGTTGAGGACGTTGCCGCGGTGGGGGAGCGTTGCTGGAGCAGGCTGATGGTGGCGACGTCGGCCAGGGCCTGGGCGACGAGTGTGCCGACCGGGTCGAAGGGGCCGGCGTCGGTCCGGAAGAGGTTCAGGGCGCCGACGACCTCGTCCCGCAGCCGCATCGGCACGGCCTGGACCGCCGCGAACCCGCTGTGGTGGGCCTGTGCGGCGAAGCGCGGCCAGTGGTGGATCTGCGTGGTCACGTCGGGGACGCAGACCGGTGCGCCGGTGCGGAAGCACTCCAGGCAGGGGCCTTCGTCGTTCTCGAGCTGGAGGAGTTCCAGCAGGCGTACCTGTTCGCTGGAGGCGGCCATCACCCGGAGTTCGCCGTTGCGGTCGGCGAGCAGTACGCCGGCGGCACTCACTCCGAGCAGGCCCACGCAACGGTCGGTCAGCAGGCACAGAAAGTCCATCAGGTCGAAGTCGGCGACCAGGGTGTCGGCCAGTTCGACGAACGTCGCGGAAAGGAGCTGCTGATCCATCGCACGCACCTTTGTCTCGTGTCTCGGGACCGGTTTGCGCCAGCACCGTGGGGCCCGGTGGCCGGTAGACCACGCCGATGTCGCGCCATCCGCGTGACCGGAACCCGGCACGGGCCGCGCGACAGCTCCGGTCCACCAGGGTCGCGCCGAGCAGCGCCCGGTGGTCGGCGAGCAGCCGCTCCTGCAGACGGTCGGCCAGGCCGTCGTACCGCTCGGCGGGGCGGACCACGATCCCGCTGATGGCGAAGATCTGTCCGGACGCGGTGAACTGCCCGACCGCTCGCGGGAGCGGTCCGCGGAATCCGCTCCACCAGGAGCCGTCACGCGGCACGGGGTATCCGAACGCGTACCCCGCCAGGTCCGGTGCCTGCGCGGTCAGCAGGGCGAACCCCGGTCGCCAGGTGTCCCGGGTGAGACGGCGCAGGAAGTCCTTCCGGCCGCGGTCCTCCCCACCGGGTGGCCCACCGGGTGGCGTGGCGCAGGACTGCGTATACAGGTCCGCCAGGTCCTCCCGCAGACGCTCGGCCTGCCAGCGGTTGAACCGGCGCGGACTCAGCGGCGTCGTGCGGGTGGCGAGCGGTCCGCGCGCCTCCGCGGCCGGACGGACCCGGGCGGGGCCGTCACAGCACACCGCCCGGGAACGTGGGCAGCGCCGTGGGGAGCCGGCCTGCGGCCTGGTTCACGGGAGAGGGCCACGGGGGCGGCCGGCTCCCGGCGAAGGTGTCCGGGAGCCTGAGGAAGAGCGAGCCGGAGCCGGTGAGGGCGACGAGCCGCTCCAACGCCGGGCTGGGGTGGTGCAGTTGCAGGGACCCTCCGGCAGCGGCGGTGTGCATCAAGGCGTAGAGGAAGGCGTTGAGGCCGCTGCAGTCGCAGAAGGTCACCGCGGTCACATCGACGTCGATGGCACGGATGCCGTCGCGCAGACACCGCTCCAGTGACGCGTGCACCAGCGGCGCCGAACTCAGGTCGATCTCACCGGTCAGCGTGACCAGCGCCCGATGGCCGGTGTCGTACCGGTAGACGTTCAGGGTGGGTGGGCTGCTCATGGGCGGGGTGCCTCGGTTCACGAGACCGTGCCGGGATCCCGGCACGGTCGTACTGTCGTGCGGGCAGGTGAACGACCGGTCCAGCAGCCGATGTTCCGGGGCGTCGGACCCAGCCGGTTCCCTCGGGATGCGCTGGGCGACCGGACGAGTGATCCGCTCTCCGCAGGCGGGTGCGCCGAACAGCGGTGGGCCGCCGGGGTCTGGGACGTCCGTAAGCAGCGTAGTCCTGAGGCCGTTCCCACGGTCGCCTCGGCCAAGGCGCAGCACGATCAGCCGGGCTTGCCCAGGGACCAGCCCGACACGTCTGTGAGCCGGCCGCGCCACAGCGGCATGAGTACGGGCCTGCCGTTTCCGGTGACGCCGGTGGCGTCGCGCACGTGGATCCACTGAGGCAGCCGTTGCGGGGCCTCGTGCCCCCGCTTGTCGACGACCGCCTGGTCCACCAGCTGGGGAAAACGCTCCAGCAGCTGAGCGCCGGGCCCGTCGACGCCGCGCAGACCGTGTGCCCAGTCGGCTGCCCATGCCTCATGGGAGATCAGGTCGCCGTACAGGAAGCAGCCTCCGACGACCAGGGTCAGCGGCAGAGCCGCCTGGGCGTCCTGTCCGATCAGGCGTACCAGCATCTGCAGTTGGAGATCCGGCACAGGCTCGGTCACGATCGGTGCGGCCGGCTGGTGGAGGGGGTCGTGCTCGGTGCTCATGCCCGGCGTTCCTCTCGATGTGCTCGCTGCGGATGGGACTGGAGCGGGACGGAGCCTCACGCGTCCAGGAGGCCGGTACGGAGGGTGGTGAGCGTGCGGGTCAGCAGGCGGGAGATGTGCATCTGGGACACGTTCAGCTCGCGGCCGATCTCCGCCTGGGTCATCTCCTGACCGAAGCGCATCTCGATGATGGCCCGTTCCCGGTCGTCGAGTCGCTGCAGCAGCGGACCGAGTGCGTGCAGGTCCTCGAACAGGTCGAGGGCGGGGTCCACGTCGCCCATCGTGTCCGCGTACGTCGGCGCGCTGCCGGTCTCGTCGTCGCCACCGGGGGTGTCGATGGAGCCGGCGACATAGCCGTTGGCGGCCACGAGGCCCTCGATGATCTCGTCGTCGGTCAGGTTCAGGTGGGCGGCGAGTTCCCGCACCGTGGGGGCACGGCCCCGCTCGGTGACGAGGGTTTCCCTGCTCTTGGCGAGGTCGACGCGCAGTTCCTGAAGGCGTCGCGGGACGTGGACGGCCCAGGTGGTGTCACGGAAGAAGCGCTTGATCTCGCCGACGATGTAGGGGATCGCGAACGAGGAGAACTCGACCTCGCGGGACAGGTCGAACCGGTCGATGGCCTTGATCAGGCCGATCGTGCCGACCTGGATGACGTCCTCCATCTCGCCGCTGCCCCGGTTGCGGAACCGGCGGGCCGCGAAGGACACCAGGGACAGGTTCATCTCGATCAGTGTGTTGCGGGCGTACTGGTGGTCATGGGTGCCCTCTTCCAGGACCTGCAGCCGGTCCAGGAAGAGCCTGGACAGCACGCGCGCGTCCTTGGGAGCGACCTTGGCCCCGTCCTCGATCCACGGCAGGTCGTCCACGACCGCCCGCGTACCCGTGGCGCAGACGGTTGCTTCGGGGGTGTGCACGGTGGACGTCAAGGTGCCGCCTTACGTGGAGAACAGGAGAAGCGTTCTCCTGCCCGCGCTGACCGTATGCATGTCTTCAGCGGGCGAGGCGATGAAACGGGACGGGGATACGGGCTTACGCGGACGCGGGGTTCACCGGTACACCGGGGCAACGGCCGGAGCCGCCACCCCCCACAGGAGAGGCCCCGGCCGTCGCGCGGCACGGGCCGCGCGGCGGCCCGTATCTCCTACAGCGCCGCGCGTGCGTTTTCTGTCACACCCTCACCGCGTCACGGGTTGGTTGCGCGTTGTACGGACATGGACGAGCAGCGGTTTCACGCCGTAACGTGCCTTTCGCTACAGGCTGCGGACGACAGGAAACTGCATCCACTGAGGTCTTGAGGTGTGCTCGGTGCAGGGGGACGACGCGGAGCTGACCACCGCGGTGCTTGCGGCACAGGCCGGGGACGAGACCGCGTTCCGGACTGTGTACCGCTCGGTGCACCCACGGTTGCTCGGGTACGTACGGACGCTCGTCGGCGATCCGGACGCCGAGGACGTGACGTCCGAGGCCTGGCTCCAGATCGCCCGTGACCTGGACCGGTTCAGCGGGGACGCGGACCGGTTCCGGGGCTGGGCCGCGCGAATAGCCCGTAACCGCGCCCTCGACCACATACGGATGCGCGGGCGCCGCCCGGTCATAGGCGGCGACGAGACCGAGCTGTCCGGCCGGGCCGCCGACTCCGACACGGCCGGCGAGGCCATGGAGTCCCTGGCCACCGACAGCACCCTCTCCCTCATCGCCCAGCTCCCGCAGGACCAGGCCGAGGCCGTCGTCCTGCGCGTGGTCGTCGGCCTCGACGCCAAGACCGCCGCCGAGACCCTCGGCAAACGCCCCGGAGCCGTACGTACAGCGGCGCACCGCGGCCTGAAACGGCTCGCGGAGCTGCTCGGGGCGGACCCGGAGGCGACCGCCGCGCTCGACGCGCTGCCGCCCCCACGGGAACCGCACGGACCTGCGGTGACGTCGGCCGGTGTGACGCATACGCGTTCTCGGACGCAGAAGGACATGTGATGGCCGACGACGACCGGTACAGGTGGCTGGACCGCGCCACGGCGGAACGCTTGCTGAGCGGGGAGTCACTGGAGGCTTCACTGGCGTCCGCGGGCCCCGAGACCCGCGACCGGGCCGAGCGACTCGCCAAGACCCTGGGCGCCCTCTCCGCGGACACTCCGCCGAACGGCGTCGAACTCCCCGGCGAGGCCGCCGCGCTCGCCGCCTTCCGCAAGGCCCGCCCGACCACGGACACGGCTGCCGTGACCGGCCTGGGCCCGGAGACGGGGCGGGACGTGGGTCTCATACGGGTGGGCGGCTTCGGGCGTTCCGGTTCCCGTGCCCGTCCGGCCCGCTGGGGCCGCCCCCTGCGCCTCGGGCTCGGTGCCGCGCTGGCCGCCGGCATGGTCGGCTCGGTCGCGGTGGCCGCCGGGTCCGGAGTCCTGCCGAACCCGTTCCGCGGTGACGATCCCGGCCGTCCCGCCGCCACCGTGTCGGCCGCCGAGTCGCGCGACCCGATGCTGGCCTCGCCGTCACCGGACGGCTCCCGGGGCAAGAGCGTCCCGTCCCTCAGGCCCGACAGCACGACCGGGGGTTCCGTCGACAACGGCTCCGCCGGGCGCGAGGAGGCCCAGGAGGGCACGACCGGCCCGGAACAGGGGCCGCGCTCCGACATGAGCCTGCCCGGCGACTGGCGCAGCGGACTCGCCTCCTCCTGCCGTGACATGCGCAGCGGCAAGAAGCTGGAGGCGGAGCGCAGACGGGCCCTGGAGAAGGCGGCCAAGGGCTCCACGAAGGTGTCGCAGTACTGCGAGGACACCCTGAAGGACGAACCGGCCGTCGGTTCGAACACCGACACCGGTACGGGCACGGGGGCGGGCGAGGGCGACCAGAGCGGCGCCGGTGACAGCGGCGGCACGGGCAACGCCGTGACCGGCGACGACAAGGGCAACGGCAGCGGCGGTGAGGGCCGCGGCAACGGCACGGGCCGTGGCGACCGCGCCGCAACGAAGCCGACGCCCGAAC
Organism: Streptomyces sp. NPDC000878; assembly: GCF_053599695.1. NCBI lineage: Bacteria > Bacillati > Actinomycetota > Actinomycetes > Kitasatosporales > Streptomycetaceae > Streptomyces > Streptomyces sp. NPDC000878. The sequence goes on from NZ_JBSFMT010000001.1 coordinate 62,811, forward strand.
CGACGTCCTTCGTCGTCCTCAAGGCGGAGGACGCCCCCCAGAACGAACCGGCGCCGGAGGCCTCCGACCCGACATACGGCATCCTGCCGCTGCCGACGGCCACCTGACCCCGTACGCCCCGGGGCCACCTGCCCCCCCGTACGTCCCAGGGGCCCCTCACTCCACCGCGCCGCGATTGACCGCAGCGCACCGCCCTGACCTGCGAAGACGCGCGCCGCTGAAGTTCTCCCGTGCCGGGTGTGACATTTTCAGCGGCGCCGACGCAGTAGACAGTGAGCCGACTGGTCATCGGTTCCTCGCACAGAGCCGGGGGTTCCCCCCGTACCTACGGCTCGTGCACCTGGCGCGGGCGGGACACGTTCCCCCGGTCCCGTCCGCGCCCCCAATCACCCCACCTCCGCCGCCTCACCAGTAGATGACGACCTTGTCGCCGTTGCTCACCTGGGCGAAGATCGAGGCGATCGCCAGCTCGTCCCGGACGTTCACACAGCCGTGCGAGGCGCCGCCGTAGCCACGGGCCGCGAAGTCGGCGGAGAAGTGGACCGCCTGGCCGCCGCTGAAGAACATCGCGTAGGGCATGGGGGAGTCGTAGAGCGTCGACACGTGGTGCCGTGACTTCCAGTAGACGCTGAAGACACCTTCCCTGGTCGGTGTGAACTGGCTGCCGAACCGCACGGCCACCGTCGAGACGGTCCGGCCGTCGACCATCCAGCGCAGCGTCCGGCTCGTCTTGCTGATGCACAGCACCCGGCCCGTGAGACAGCGCCGGTCGGGATAGGCCGCCGGCTGCCCGCCCATCAGGAACAGCTCCCACTGACCGGGTTCGCGCGTCATCCGCAGCAGCCGCTGCCAGGTGACGGTGTCGGTCTTCCCGGTGCGCGGCAGCCCGCGCTTGCCCTGGAAGCCCTTGACGGCGGTCTCCGTCAGATCGTCGTACGACCCGGTCGGCCCGTCGTAGAGCCAGGCGATCTGCCGCAGCCGCGCCTGAAGCTCGCGCACGTCACGCCCGCTGTCCCCGCGCGACCAGAGAACGGCGGGGGGAGGGGTGACGGGGATCGCCTTCTTGGGAGCAGGCGTCGCCGTGGCGTCGGGTTGGTCACCTGGTGTGTCATCGGGTTTGTCGTCGGTGGGCGGGTGCGAGACCCGGATGTGCACGGGTGACCTGGCGTCGTCGTCCGTGCCGGTGGTCTGCACGGTGCAGCCGCCCAGGGCGAGAGCCGTGAGAACAGCAAGAATCGCCTTTCGCATGCCTGTAGTACGCAAGCCGGACCCCCGAAGCTCATGATTGTTGTGTGCGGCGACTGGCAAGCTACGCGGAGGCACACACCATGACGCGTGAGACCGAGTCGGGACTACCCATCGAACCGGCGTACGGACCCGGCGCACTCGTGAACTGGGACCCGGCGGAGAAACTGGGCGAGCCGGGCGCGTACCCCTTCACGCGGGGCGTGTATCCGACCATGTACACCGGCCGCCCCTGGACAATGCGCCAGTACGCCGGTTTCGGCACCGCCGCCGAGTCGAACGAGCGCTACCGGCAGCTGATCGCCCACGGCACGACGGGCCTGTCCGTCGCCTTCGACCTGCCCACCCAGATGGGCCACGACAGCGACGCGGCGATCGCACACGGCGAGGTCGGCAAGGTGGGAGTGGCGATCGACTCGGTGGACGACATGCGGGTGCTGTTCGAGGGAATCCCGCTGGACAGGGTGTCGACGTCGATGACGATCAACGCCCCGGCGGCGCTCCTCCTCCTGATGTACGAACTGGTGGCCGAGGAACAGGGAATCCCGGCCGCCCAGCTGACGGGCACGATCCAGAACGACGTACTGAAGGAGTACATAGCGCGGGGAACGTACATCTTCCCGCCCGCGCCCTCCCTCCGCCTGACCGCGGACATCTTCAAGTACTGCGGGGCCGAGATCCCGAAGTGGAACACGATCTCGATCTCCGGGTACCACATGGCGGAAGCGGGTGCGAGTCCCGTACAGGAGATCGCGTTCACGCTCGCGGACGGCATCGAGTACGTCCGTACGGCGGTCGCGGCCGGCATGGACGTCGACGACTTCGCCCCGCGCCTGTCCTTCTTCTTCGTGGCCCGGACGACGCTCCTGGAGGAGGTGGCGAAGTTCCGCGCGGCGAGACGCATCTGGGCGAGGGTGATGAGGGACGACTTCGGCGCGAGAAACCCCAAGTCATGGATGCTGCGCTTCCACACCCAGACCGCAGGAGTCCAGCTGACGGCTCAGCAGCCCGAGGTGAACCTGGTCAGGGTGGCGGTCCAGGGCCTGGCGGCGGTACTCGGGGGCACCCAGTCCCTGCACACGAACAGCTTCGACGAGGCGTTGGCCCTCCCCAAAGCCAAGAGCGCCCGCCTCGCCCTCCGTACCCAGCAGGTCCTCGCCTACGAGACGGACGTGACGGCGACGGCGGACCCCTTCGCGGGCTCGTACGCGATCGAGAAGCTGACGGACGACATGGAGACGGCGACGCTCGCCCTGATGCGGCGGGTCGAGGACCTCGGCGGCGCGGTGACCGCGATCGAACACGGCTTCCAGAAGGCGGAGATCGAGCAGAACGCCTACCGCATCGCCCAGGAGACGGACGCGGCGGAACGGGTCGTGGTGGGCGTCAACCGCTTCCAACTGGACGAGGAGGAACCGTACGAGCCGCTCCGCGTGGACCCGGCGATCGAGTCCGAGCAGGCACAACGGCTGGCGCGGCTACGGGCGACCCGGGACCAGGCGACGGTGGACGCGGCCCTGGCCGCCCTGCGGGAAGCAGCCGAGGGCACGGCCAACGTCCTGTACCCGATGAAGGAGGCGCTGCGGGCGCGGGCGACGGTGGGGGAGGTGTGCGGGGCGTTGCGGGGGGTTTGGGGGGTTTATGCGCCTAGGGATGTGTTCTGAGCTTCTGCGGTAGGCGATCTAGCTCTTGGTGGACCGTACAGTGCCGCTGGTGTGTACAGTTCTTGTATGGAGACGTATCCGCTCGTGGAAGCGCGCAATCAGCTCGGGCAGCTCGTCGGCCGGGTCCGGCACGGCGGTGAGCACATCTTGATCAGCGAGTACGGCAAGCCCGCGGCGGCTCTGGTGCCGATAGGGGAACTGGAGGAGCTGGAGCGTCTTCGTGATCAGGCTGACATCGCTGAGGCGCGCGCCGTCGAGGCAGCTCCAGGCGGCCCGGCGATGACCCACGAGGAGTTCATGGCCCAGCTGGAGGCCGAGGACCGGCAGGCCGAACTGTGAGCTACACGGTTGTGTGGGAGCACCAGGCCATGGGGGAGTTCCGTCGACTCCGGCAGGTCGATCCCGTGGGAGCCAAGGCCTGTGCGGCGGCGGTGCGGGCGTTGGGCGACTCGCCCAGGCCGGAGGAAGCGCGTGCCTTGGGCGGCTCCGGCTACTACCGGATGTCCGTCGGAGCCTGGCGTGTGCTGTACCGACCGAACGACATCACCGCCGTCGCCCCCGCCCAGCCGACGTAACCGTCCGGGCGGACCAGGAACATCCCGGCGCCGTACGCCTCGTACGAGGGGAGGCGGACCGTGGGGACGGCGGGGAGCGTCGGCAGGGGCGTCGTCGTGCCCACCGTCAGCAGGGTCCAGTGCGGGCCCCGGAACGCGTCGAAGAGGCGTACGCCGTCCACCGTGCCGTCCGGTGCGCGGTCGCCCGCGTGGACCGGGCCAGGGGCCGGACGGGTCTCCGCCGTCAGGGACGAGTCGCGGTAGCCGAGGCCGAGCTGCCGGGTCGCCTCACCGCGCCTGGCCTCGTCGCGGTGGACGCCCTCATCCTTGTGGTCGCGGTGTGGAGCGCCACGGTGTCGCTGGTGTCTGCGCGAAGTGGCCAGGCGTTCTGCCGTGCGGTGTCAGTGCCGTGTGCATGCAGTGACGGGTTCGCTCGATCGGGTGATGGGTGGGGAACGGACGGCGGGGAGTCGTACGGGTGTGTACGTTCGGTGATTATGAAGCTGGTGGTGCAGGTCAGGCTGCTGCCGACGCCTGCGCAGGCGTCGGCGCTTGAGGGGACTCTGCGTGCCTGCAACGAGGCCGCCACCTGGGCCAGTCAGGTGGCCTTCGAAAGGGATGTGAAGCGGAACTTCGCACTGCGCGAGCACACCTATGGCGAGGTGAAGGCTCGCTGGGGGCTGGGTGCCCAGGCTGCCCAGCACGTGATCAAGAAGACGTGCGATGCGTACGCCACGCTGCGGGCGAACCTGAAGGCCGGGAACCTTGGCAGGCCCGGTTCGAAGCGGTATCGCAGCGCCACCGAGAAGCCGGTCATTTTCCGCCCGGAGGGGGCGCAGCCGTACGACGACCGGATGCTGTCCTGGCAGGTCCTCGAACGCCGAGTGTCTGTCTGGACCGTGCACGGGCGGGTGAAGGACGTGTCGTTCACCGCCTCCCCGGAGCAGTTGGCCACCCTGGCCCTGTTCCGCAAGGGCGAGTCCGACCTCGTGTGCCGGGACGGCATGTGGTTCCTGAACGCGACTTGCGAGGTCCCCGAGGCCCCGCTGAACCAGGATCCAACCGACTTCCTCGGGATCGATCTGGGCATCGTGAACATCGCCACCACGTCCGACGGCGAGATCTTGGCCGGACGCGAACTCAACCGCATCCGGGGCGCGTGAACGTGGCCTGCGCACCAAGCTCCAGAAGAAGAACACCCCGTCCGCCAAGCGTCGGCTGAAGAAGCGCAGGCGCAAGGAGGCGCGGAGGGCGAAGGACATCAACCACAAGATCTCGAAGCATGTGGTGGCCGAGGCAGAACGCACCGGTCGCGGAATCGCCCTGGAAGACCTCACGGGCATCCGCGAGCGGGTACGGCTTCGCAAGCCTGGGGGCACCTCCCACGCCCTTAAGGCAGTGGGGGAGGGCCGCCCACTCCAGCTGGTCTTTCCACCAGCTGGGAAGCTTCATCGCGTACAAGGCCCGCCGGGCGGGAGTACCGGTGGTGTACGTCGATCCGGCGTACACCTCCCGCACCTGCGCCGAATGCGGCCACATCGACAAGGCGAACCGGGTCTCACAGGCCTGGTTCGCGTGCCGGAGCTGCGGATTCGTTGATCACGCAGACCGGAACGGCTCCCGCAACATCCGCGCACGCGCGTGGGAGTTGTGGCGACGCGGGGCCCCGTCAACGGCCCCCGCCCCACCACCGAAACCCAACGGTGGGGCTGGACGCAAACGGCACGTCACCGCCAGTGACGCTCGTTCTGCAAGCCCGGTGCTAGCGCCGGGCAGGTGACCGGCTCCCGTTTCACCGGTGTCGAGCACGCCGTCCAGATGGAGGCGAACCTCCGCTGCTTCGTCGAGGCCGGCTTCACCCCGGCCCAGGCCGTCCGCGCGAACATGACGGCGTACGTCTATACGATTGGCTTCGTCACGGAGGAACAGGGCGTGCAGCCGCTGCCCGGTGAACGCCGGGAGGGGTACGACGTCGAGGAGCGGGCCCGGCGGATGGCAGACTTTCCCCTGTCGGCCGCGGCCGGCGCCGAGGTCTTCCAGGACTACGACCGACAGTTCGAGGAAGGGCTGAAGCTGGTGCTCGCAGGAATCGGGGCGACGTACGGAATGACGTACGGAAAGTCGTCGTGATGCCTTGGGAGTACGGCCCGGCCCTCATCTTTCGAGTGCTGTCCGATCGGGCCCGAGTTGACATCCGGCGCCGAATAACTCTTACTGTCGCGGAATCTGCAGCTGAGAGAGCCCAGGTGTACGCGTGACCAACCGTCCCCCGATACTGTCCGTTATCGTCCCTTGTTACAACATCGAGACCTATGTCTCGGACACAGTGACGAGTCTCGTCAACAACGACCAGGACGACTTCGAGTTCATCTTCGTCGAGGACCGCTCGACCAAGGACAAGACCTACGAGGCGTTGCTGGAGCTGACGAAGCGGCTGAAGAACGGCAGGGTGATCCGGCACGAGCAGAACGGCGGCCTGGCCACCGCCCGCAACACCGGCATCGACGCGGCCGAGGGCACCTACCTCACCTTCCTCGACGGTGACGACTGGCTGGGCCCGGGTTATCTCCAGGCCCTCGTCGACTCCGTCCAGCGCCATGACGTCGACTTCGTGCGCACCGACCACGTACAGGTCAACGGCATGGAGCGGGCCGTCCACCGGGCGCCCGAGGGCCGCCGGAACATCCCGCTGGACCCGCGCACCTCGATCCTCCCCGTCGACGACACCACGATGGTCGACTACCCCTACGCCTGGGCCGGCGTCTACCACCGCCGCCTCCTCGACAAGGGCATGCTGCGCTTCCACGACGGTCTCAAGACCGCCGAGGACCGCCCCTGGATCTGGGACCTGCACCGCAGGGCCGACTCCTACCTGGTCGCCAGCCTGCGCGGGGTCTTCTACCGCCGGGGCGTCACCACCTCGCTCACCCAGATCGGTGACGTCCGCCAGCTGGACTTCTTCCGGTCCTTCGACCTCGTCCTCGCCGAACTCGCGAGCGACCCCGAGGTCGGGCTGCTACGCAAGAAGGCGCTGCGCAACTACTGCGTCGTCATCGCGCACCAGCTGCTCCAGCGCAGTCGCTTCGACCGGCCGACCGCCGCCAAGCTGCGGCAGATGAGCGCCGACGCGCTGAACAAGATGACCGAGGACGAACTCCAGGCGGCCCTCATCGGGATGGGCGAGCAGCGCGTACACCTGCTGCGGCGCGTGCGCGGCGGTATGAAGGGAATCGCGGCATGATCCAGATCTTCTTCTCGGCGACGCAGTACGCCGCGGCGACCGTCACGGCCGCGATCCGCGCCGGCCTCTTCGGCCCGCGCGAGGAGCACCGCCGCATCCTCGTCGTCAGCAACACGGCCGCCATCCCGGAGGTCGGCACCCCGCTCGACAGGATGCCCGGCTTCGAGAAGCTGCGGCCCGAGTTCGACGAGGTGCGCTCCTGGAACGAGTTCATCTCCCCGCACCACCCGGCCGGCTGGTCCCCCCGCGCGCAGGACGCGATCATGTGGGAGAAGGCCGTACGCCTGGCCTGGAACCTCGGTGACGAGCCCGTCGAGATCGCCTGCGAGTCGATCCAGGCGAACCCGTCGCGCGCGGTCGCCGAGATCTTCGCCGACAGTCCGATCCACGTGTACGCGGACGGCCTGATGAGCTACGGCCCCACCCGCAACCGCGTTCCGCACGGCATGAGCAGCCGCATCGCCCGCGTGCTCCACCTCGACCTCATACCGGGACTGCGGCCCCTGCTCCTCGCCGAGTACGGCGTGGAGCCGGTGCCGATCCCGAACGAGCCGATCGTCGGCGTTCTCAACGAGATCGGGGAGCAGGGCGTCGACCTGCTCGCCGACCGCATCCCGGCCGAGAACCGACCGACGGCCGTGCTCCTCGGTCAGTACCTGTCCGCCATCAACCTCATCACCCAGGAGGAAGAGGAGGAGCTGCACGTCCGGATGCTCCGGGCCGCGGCCAGGGCCGGCCACACCGCCGTCCTGTTCAAGCCGCACCCGAGCGCCCCGGCCGCGTACTCCACGTCCCTGCAGACCGCCGCCACGGAACTCGGCGTGCACCTGAGCGTGCTCAACGAACCGGTGCTCGCCGAGACGGTGTTCGCGTACCTGAAGCCGCAGCTGGTCGTCGGCTGCTTCTCCACCGCGCTGATGACAGCCGCCACCTTCTACGGCATCCCGGTCGCCCGGGTCGGCACGGAGTCGCTCCTCGACGCCATCACGCCGTACGAGAACAGCAACCGCATCCCGCTCACCATCATCGACGCGGCCCTGCCCGACGCCGAACGCGACCTCGCGTCCAGCATCGGGGTGCCGTCCGACGACCCCGGGCTCGTCGCGCGGCTGGAACCGCTGGTGAAGGCGGTCGGGTACTGCATGCAGTCCCGTAAGCACCCGCAGCTGCGTGAAGAGGTCGCCGCCTGGCTGTCGGTCCATCTGTCGGAGAACGCCCACTACTTCAAGCGCCGCCGCCTGACCAGCCTCCGCCTCCCCGGCGGCAGCACGGTCCGCGCGGAGACGCTGCGGCGCAACCCGACGGTCCGCAAGGTCGTGAAGAGAGTCAGGGCCGTGCGGTCCTGACAGGCACAGCGACGTGAAAGGGCCCGGGGTCGGATTCCGACCCCGGGCCCTCTTATCTCCGTACGGGCTACGCCCGTTGCGGGGGTTTTACCAGGTCCACTTCTGGTCGTCGTTCGTCGTGCATCCCCACTGAATGATCTTGGTGCCGGGGGTGGTGCTGGACTTGGGGACGACGAGGCACAGGTCGCTGTTCAGGTTACGCAGTCGGCCGATGCTGTCGTGGATCCAGATCTGCTCGTCATCACCGCTGCATGCCCACTGGATGGCCTGGGTGCCCTCGTCGATGTCGGCGCCGGGCATGGCAATACACCTTTTGCTGTTGCTGTTCCGAATGGCGTAGCGGTCACCGTTCCCGCCCGCGACATTCTCCAGGCGCCACAGCTGTTCCGTACCGTTGCTGCAGGTCCACTGGATCAGGAGGGTGCCGTTGTCCGTGCTGTCCTTGGGGACGGCCAGGCACCCTTCGGTCCCGACGTTGACGAGGGGGCGGTAGGCGTCGACGGAGCCCGCGACCCAGGAGGCGAGGCCGTCTACGCGGGCGGCTATGCCGCCGGTACGGGTCTCGGCAGCGTCGATGCCGAAGCAACCGCCCTGGTAGGAGCGGCTGTTGAGGGCTGCCAGCTGCGGGGTGCCACTGACCGTGCGGATGACGGGGCCGCCGGTGTCGCCCATGCAGACGGCCGCACCGTCCTTGCCGGTGACCGTGGCCGTGATGGCGTCCGAGGCGTCCACGGACAGCGCGCCGGTGTGCAGGTTCAGCGGCGCCCACTCGGTCTTGGTGCGCCCGTATCCGGCGAACTTCAGCTCCTCGCCCGCGGTGGGCGCGGTGGTGGCCAGGGCGACGGGGGTGACGTTGGTGACCGGGCGGTTCAGGCGGGCCAGGACGACATCGCGGTCGGCGTGGGGCACCAGCTCGACGACCTCGCGCACGGCACCCGCGGTGCTGGTCAGGTCGGACCGGCCGATGATCGCGGTGGTCGTGAGGGCGGGCTTGCCTGCGGGCACGGAGATGCTCGTGGCCGGGTCGTCGGCGAAGCAACTGGCCGCGGTGAGGAGCCACTGCCTGGCGACGAGGACGCCGGAGCAGCCGCGGTCGTGGTCGCCGATGGTGATCTGCGCGGTGTAGGCGTAGGTGGTGTCGGTGGAGGGGGTGCCGGTGACGGCTGCTGCGGGCGCGGGCGCGGCGCCCAGTGCGACCGGGATCGCGAGCATGGCCGCGGTGAGCGCGGACAGGCGCTTCGGTCTGGTGTGTCGCATGACGTGATTCCTTGGGCTGGAGATCTGCGGGGCGGGGGCGGCCCTCTGAAGAGCGAAGGGCAAGTAGCCCTGGAACAGGGCTACTTGGCGGTCCTCAGCTCCAGGAGCGTCCACTCACGGGCCTGCTCGTCCGCGCTCTCCCCGACCGGGGTCCAGGTGTTCTTGGTGATGTCGTACGTCTGTTCCTCGGTGCCGACAGTCAGGTCGGCCTGGGTGGCGTAGTCGTTGCCCCTGATCAGATAGACCGAGGGCAGCTCCAGCGTCAGCCAACCGGAGGTGCCCTTGACGCCGAAGCAGATCTTGCTCTGGTCGCGCGCCATGACCTCGAGCTGGCCGGTGCCGGTCACGCAGTCGGCGAGTGTGATGTGACCGTCGCCGCGCTTGAGCACGATGTTCTTCTCGGCAAGGATCTTGTCCGCCTGCGGGTAGTCGAAGTTTTCGACGGCGTAACCGGGAGCCTCGTCGGCCACCGCCGCCACCGCCCCGGACGTCCGGTTCGAGGTGCTCCCCTGGTCGGAGACACTGCCCGCCACGGCGGTCCACGTGAGAGCCCCGGCGGCAAGAGCGGCCAGGGCCGTCCCTATGAGTCTCCTGCGGTATGACCTCGGTGACATAGGGAAAAGCTCCTTCATTACAATCCTGACTTTGTTGCTCCGGATGAGAAATAGCAAGCCGGAAAGCATTTCACGCACGGGTATGAGGGGGGTGCAAATTTGATACGCGCAGCTCCCACTCCCGGGCAAAAAATGAACCCCTGGCCATCTACCGAATACTGCCGGTACCGCATATGCAACCCTGCACCCCTGGGTCTGTCCACTTCATGGAATGGAATAATTCGGACGAATAATGGAGGGTCGGCGTGGGATCGGTCACATCTAGAAAGGGTTGTATTGATTTAGATAAAGGAAAGGTCACGAAATGGTGCGGTATTTATCGGTGATAGTTCACGAAAGGGATCTTCCGGTAAAAGGGTGGTTGAATTTTTCCATGAAGCACACAAAGAAACTGTAAGGTTCGACTAAAGGGCTGAGGTCGGTAAGTGAGAGGTGATGGCGTACATGAATCTGCTGAATATCGAACGAACTGAATGTCAATGGAAAGAGGGAGTAACGCGTTGAGTGTCAGATTGAGGGCCGTTCCGGCATGGCGAGGCATCGTGGCGGCGCTGATAGCCCTGGTAATGGTCATGGGCATCGATCTGCGTCCTGCCGCGGCAGCCGACGAGGCGCCGGAGTACGGACGTGCCGACGTCCTCATGGAGTGGGAGTACGGCGGTCAGGGCGTCCGGCGCGCGGCCGAGGCGGCCCTGCTGGGTTCGATCGACGACGTCCAGACGTTCATGGACGTGGACCTGCCGGCCGCCCAGCTCGAGGATCTGCGGGTCGAGGTGGCGCAGATCATGGCGCTCGGCGGTCCTGGTGTGCGCGATGCGGCCAACGCCGCGCTGAGCGGCGCTGAGACTGAGCTCCAGGCCTTCCTGGACGGTGACTTCACCGCGGCCTACGAGGAGGACCAGCGCGTCCAAGCAGCGCAGGTTATGGCCTTCGGCGGCTCGGGCGTGAAGAAGGCCGGCAACACGGCTCTCAGCGGCACGGCCGACGACGTGAGCGCGTTCCTGGAGACGGGGCAGTACAAGGCGCGGGCCGACGACAACCGGGTCCGGGTCGGTCAGCTGATGTACACCGGCGGCACGAACGTGAAGCTGCTCGCAGGTCAGGCACTGGACGGTACGGACGAGGACGTACAGGACTTCCTGGACGACGGGTGGGCGGTAGCGGCCGCGCGTGACCAGGAGACGCTGACCGTCGCGCAGCTGGCGGTACTCGCCGACACGGCACAGAAGCGGGCCAAGGAGCTGACCGAGACTGCCAAGGAGGAGGCGGCCAAGGCGGAGAAGGCCACGCAGGCGGCCAAGGCGGCGGCGCAGGTCGCGGCCCAGGAGGCACTGGAGTCCAAGGAGTCTGCTGGCCGGGCTGCTGCGGCGGCGTCGCGGGCGGCGGCTGCCGCCGACCGGGCGGCCCAGGCGGCCCGTACGGCGCTGTCCTCGGCGGCGGCGGCGAACGCGACGGCACGCGTGGCCGCTTCGGCTGCGGCGCAGGCGGCTTTCGCCGCCAGCCAGGCCGGAAACGCGGCGTCCGCGGCCCGGTCCGCTGCGGGTGCGGCGGCCGGTGACGCTTCGCGGGCCGATGCGGCACGCGAGGCGGCGGACAGGGCGAACGCCGCAGCGTCCGGGGCCCGGAAGGCGGCGGTCGCCGCAGACCAGGCCGGTATCGCCGCCGACCAAGCGGCGGTCGCCGCCGGGGCCGCGGCCAGCGCGGGGGCGAACGCGGCGGCTGCGGCCGCCGCAGCCGCAGATGCGGGCCGCTGGGCCGGCGAGGCGGGTGCCAAGGGCGACGAGGCTGCCGCGGCGGCGGCTAAGGCCAAGCGGTTGGCCGACCAGGCCACCCGCGCGGCGGGTGTCGCGCAGTCCAACGCCAAGCAGGCTGGCACGGCTGCCCGACAGTCGCGTGACGCGGCCAACGAGACCGCGGCGCATGCCGAGGCGGCGGCGATCGCGGCGAACAAGGCTGCCGACGCGGCGGGCGAGGCAGTGGACGCCGCCAAGGACGCCACCGAGGCCGCGAACGCGGCCACCGAGGCCGCGAACAACGCGCTGAAGGCGGCCGACCAGGCCTCGACCGTGGTGGAGTTGGCGCGCAAGGCGGACGCCGAGCGGCTGGCCCAGCAGCAGGACGAGGCGGTCCTGGCGGCCGAGGAGGCCGCTCAGGCCTACGATGAGAAGGTGGCCGCCTCCCAGTGGGAGATTGGCCGTATCCAGGAACTCAGCGCCCAGACAGAGCAGTTGGTGTCCGAGGCCGCAGCGGCCTCCGACCTGTCGGTCACGGCCGCCAAGGGACGCCAGGCAGCGGTCAACCTGCTTGCCACCGGCGGAACCTGGGTCCGGGACGCGGCAGGGGACGCACTGGCGGGCAGCGACGACGACGTGGCCGAGTTCGTACGCGCCAGGCTGGCGCTGGCTCTGGAACAGGACGACCGCGCCAGCGTCGGCCACCTTGCCGTGAACAGCGAGGTCCCCGCGCAGCGGCAGGCCGCGCTGGATGTGCTGGACAAGCCGATCGACCAGGTACGCGAGTGGCTGCGCACGCGTGCCTACCCGGGCAAGGACGACGACGACCGGATCGCCGTGGCCAAGATCTCCGCCGAGGGCGGTCCGGGTGTGAAAGCCGCCGCGAGCGAGGCGCTGGACGGTACCGCGGCCGACGTGGCGGAGTTCCTGGAGACCGGGCAGTACCAGGCTCAGGAGGACGACGACCGCGTGGCGGTCGCCGAGGCCCTCGCCGCCGGTGGCCCCGAGGTCCAGGCCGCGGCGCAGGCCGTGCTGTCGGGACCGGCGTCCGGACTGCGTCCCTTCCTGGAGATCGGCCTGTACAAGGCGCGCCAGCGGGATGCGAACGCCGCCGCGCACATCGCCGAGGTCAACGTTCTGCTGCAGGCCGCCTACAAGTCGGCGGCGCTCGCGGCGAAGGACGCCAACGAGGCGCAGAAGGCCGCTGCGGAGGCACGTAAGAACGCCGCCGAGGCCACCTCGTGGGCCAACAAGGCCAAAGCGTCCTCCGCCCAGGCGGACACGTACGCCGCGCAGGCCGACAAGTCGGCCGACCAGGCCGCCGAATCCGCCGCCGAGGCGGCCGAGTCCGCGAAGACGGCCCGGAACGCGGCCGCGGCGGCCCAGGCGGACGCACAGTCGGCGGCCCGCTCGGCCGAACGTGCCCAGCACTCCGCTGCCATCGCCTACGACTACTCCATGGAGGCCAACAACTCCGCCTATCAGGCTGGTCTTTCCGCGCTGGCGGCGGAAGCGGACTCCGCGGCAGCCGCCAAGGCGTCCACCGAGGCCATGAAGACCGCCGCCGACCTGCTGGTCGCGGAACTGAAGGCGCAGATCAAGGAGGAGGCCGCCCAGGAGACCAGCACGCCGCTCAGCGACGCGGAGCTGCGCGCGGTACTGGAGAAGCGGCTGATCGAATTCCGTGGGAACCCCTGGGAGAACCAGGAGTTGAAGCCGGGCGAGACGCTCCTGGTCTGCGGCGGTGACGGCGCAGGCGGATTGGGCTGCATCACCACCACATATCTCGACCGCCTGATCGCTTGGTACGTCGGTGCCGAGGAGATCGAGGAGTGCCTGGCGACCAAGAAGCTCTCGTGCCTCAAGGGCCTCGCCCTCAGCGCCCTCAAGATCAAGATCTTCAGGAAGATCAACTGCGGGAAGAGCAGCTTCACGCCGGGCACCCGGGTCCTGATGGCCGACGGCCGGACCAGGGCGATCGAGGACGTTCGGATCGGCGACCAGGTCATGGCCACCGACCCGGAGTCCGGCCGTACCGAGGCGAAGCGCGTCCAGCTGACCATTGGCAGCAGGGGGCAGAAGAACCTCGTGGACGTCACCGTCACCAGTCCCGACGGGCAGTCCACGGGCACGCTGGTCGCCACCGACAACCACCCCTTCTGGGTGGCGGGTGACCAGAACACCTGGACCGACGCCGGTCAGCTCGAACCCGGCGACACTCTGCGGACCGAAGCCGGTACCTCCGCCGAGGTCAGCGAGACCAAGGCGTGGGCCACACCCGAGCAGAGCGTCCACAATCTGACGATCGCCGACTTCCACACCTACTATGTGGTGGCGGGGGCCACGCCGGTCCTCGTTCACAACAGCAACGGATCGTGCGGTGTATGGCAGTCCGAGTTCGACAATCTGCCGAAGGGTAGACAGGGGCACGTTCGGGAGATGCCTGATGAGCAGACGATGCGCGATGCCTTCGAGCGCTGGACTGCTGGCGCTGAGCGACTCCCAGCGCGTGGTCCAAAGATCCCCGAGGTGTATCGACTCGAAGATGGCACCGTGATTCAGTGGAGAACGGCATCTGCTTCCGGTGGAGCGACAGTAGATATCCAGCCTGGTAGCGGTGGGAAGCCATTGAAGGTTCACTTGCCATGATTGACAGACGTATTTTCGCTGACGTATTGATCGAAGGGCTGGACGATTGGGTCCCAATCGATCAGCTCATCTGGGCAGCGAGGGAAGGGGCGAAGGGCCGCCCGTGGAAGGAATTCTTCGTCGAGATACTGCACTTCTTGCTCGAAAATGGCTTGATCCAGATCGGTGAACTTGCTGCAGAGGGATTCTCGCCGTGGAGGGGGGAGGCTGGCGAAGTTGTCCAGTTGGTACTCGATGACCTTGAGCGCCTTTCCTGGAATCCAAAGCTGGGCAGTCGCGCCTGGATCGCCAATACAAAAGAAGGCAATGAAGTCGCACGGTCACTGATCGACTGATAGCGCCAGCCTCGGGCTGAGGACACGGGAGCCGTCGAGAATCTGCGCGCCCCTTCCAGTATGAACAAAGGGGGCGGTCACGCCATGCATCACGTGAAGGAAGACGGGCTGATTCCCAGTGAGGGAAGCGTTGCCTCCCAGCTCGAGTACTTCCAGGAGAATTTCTCGCAGATTCTGACGTCGCCGGACAAGACGTTCGACTGGAGGAGCGGTGGCACAGAGGCCAAGGGATTCGCCAAGAAGGTCAATGGCCAGGTACTGGTGATCATGGTGGCAAAGGAAGGTAACTGTCAGGGCAAGATCATTACCGCTATGGTGCCCGGTGGCAAGAACATGGCGAAGTGGGGCCTCCTATGATCTCCCTCAAGGACGCCATCACATGGAGCGGCCCGCCGGTTGTCATCCTCTTCACGATCGGGCAAGCCGACTCCCGCCTGGACCCGGGCGAGTTCGAGCTCTCCGGCACGCGACCGGACGAGGTCGGACTCTACGAGATGGTCTCCGAGCCCGAAGAGTGGGAGGCTACTGTTTGGGAGTACGATCTCACCTTCGAGGACGATCGCCTGGACGACCCGTATTTCCCCAGCTATCTGCGAGAGTTTCTGCGGAAAGCGGCTGCGCACGCGGAGGGAATCGCGTGGGTGACGTTCGAGGGGGCCTTTCACTTCGACCACCTCTTCACCGACGACATCGCGGACCAGATCTACGGTTACTGCGTGGCAGGGGACGAACCTGTGGTCGTCTGGGATCGCGAGATCATGAAGAGTGATCAATGGAAGCGCGAGATCAGGGAAACGCGATCGGTTCTGGACCGAGCTTTCCCGGCGTAACCGAAAGAGAAGGAGAAGGGCTCCCGGCTGGTGCCGGGAGCCCTTCGTCGTTGTAGACCTCGCCCGGGGTCTGGAGGACGATGATGACTGGAAGCCGTTCGGGGAAATCCTGTCCGACCCGGCGCCCACGCGGACCGTGACACCCGGCCTGGTGGGCCTGGTCCCAACACGGTGCCCGCCGCTGCGTAGTCGAGCGCCGTGATTGCCCAACTGCCCAACTGCCCAACTGCCCAACTGCCCGGCTCGCCGGGTCAGAGGGATGTCAGTCAGCCTGCCGTGTCATTGGGGTGGCCGAAGCGGAGGGGGCCGAGAGGGGCGAAGCGGGGCCGACCATGCAGTTCTGATTCCCTGCGACTGCCGCTCACGACCGTGTGGCAGTCCCGCAACCCGCATCGCCGGCCTCCCGCATGCGCGTGTCCATCGACGTGCTCCGGTCGTACGGGTCGACCTCGGGGCCGTCTCCCGGGCGCGAGGCAGCGCGCTCTGCGTTGAACTCGGGGGTGAGGTAGCCGGTGAAGGTATCGCAGCCGCCGTTGGTGGTGTCCACCTTGTAGGAGACGAAGGAGAACGTACCCGGCTCGACGACGACCTTCGCCGGGTCGTCCCAACTCATCACGACCTCGCGGCGCACGATGGTACGCGCGACTTCGTCGCTTCCCGCTGCAGCGCGTACGACCGGATATACGTACGTGACATCGGTGGTCACCTCGACCGCACCGCGCTTACCTTCTCGGTACGTGATCCGCCCTCGTGTCTTGACCACATCCCCGACAAGCCGGACCTTCGTCTTCTCGAACCGGCTGAACAGCAGCAGAGGATCGTTCTCCCGGCTGGGCGCGCGGAGCGAGGTCGCCAGGTAGTCCTGGACATCCTGCTGATGAGGATTGATCAACGCGATCGCCTTCCTCGGTCGCTCCCCGCGCAGCACGCCAGGATCCAGACTGGACGCGGCGAGGAAGTCCCGTGTCTTCTCGAGTGCCTGCACGACCTGCCCCTTGCTCATCCACCCGGTCGCCCGTGCCTCAGGCAGTCCGATCCCAGCCGTCCCGTCACCCCACTGCGCCGCGGGCGACCCCCTGAACGGCTGCTCCAGGGTCGGAGGTTGGGCCGCCGCTTCCGCCGACGGCGGCTGATCCGGACGTTCCGACTCCACGGCGAGCGGCGCATTCTCGCCGCCTCCACCTCCGCCTCCGAACCATCCAACCACCCGCCCTGGATCCAGTGCCACGACGAGCAAGACGACCGCAACCAGCAGGCCGATCACGTACCAGCCTTTACCTCCTTGCCGCCGGGCCGGTTGGTGACTCCGCCACGGCTCCGGTCGGCCGGTCTCCTCCCGGAGCCGCCGCGTCACCATCCGGGCCCTCGCCGACGGCTCCTCGGGCGCCCCCTTAGCCCCCGCCTTGGCTTCACGAAGGAAGCGCTCCCACTCTTCGTCCGGTATGGACTCCTCACCCTTGCTCACGATGGGCCCCGCCCTTCTCACCTACCCGGACCCTCCCCAGGGCCGGTCATCGTCCGTGCATCATCACACAGCTCAACTCGGCTCCTCCTTACCCTCTCGGCTTGGAGCACGTAGAGGCGTACGACGTCGTCGTGCGGTGCCCAGTTCAAGGGGTGGGACGTGGGAGTGGGCGCGGGCGACCGCCAGCAGTCTTCTTCGGGAAGGAGCGGGGTTGCCCGGTCGGACGGAGGCGTGCGTTGCGTACGTCGGTGCCAGCGTCGCCAGCGTGCGTCGCGGGGGTTGGGCAGGGTCCAGACGTACGGGTCCGGGGCGCGTGGTGGCTGGGTGAGTACCGCAGGGGCAGGTGTGTGGGGGCGGAGTGCGGCGGCCAAGCGGGCGATCAGCCGGAGCATGCGGGGGCGACTTCCGGCAGCGGGAAGGTGGCCCACGTGCACTTGGTGAAGCGGCGCAGGTCGTATCCCCAGTGCATCGCGAGGGCCGCGATGACGGCCAATCCGCGTCCGTCCTCGTCCTGTTGGCCGGCGGTTCGGGGTGTGGGGAGTTTCTCCTTGTCGGGGTCGGAGACCTCAAGGAGGAGTTGGTCGTCCTGGAGGGTCAGGGAGATCTCGACTAGGGAGAAGGTCACTTCGCAGTGCCGTACGGAGTTGGTGACGAACTCGGTGGCCACGAGGGCGACGTCGGCGGCGAGGTCGGTGGGCAGGCCCCAGTCGGCAAGGGCTTTGCGGACCTGGGCTCGGGCTTCGGGGACGTTTCTGGGGTGTTTGGGGATGCGGAAGGTGGTGGCTTGGGCGGGCTGGGGCTGGGGTGAGGTGGGTTCGTGCATGGCGGAGTACCCCCTGACGCTCGGTCACATACACGCCGTGCGGCGGTGCATGTGCACCGAGGCTAGGGTCGTACGCGCAACTCAGGCAACGAAATCTTATGCACACGTGCATGGATTCATGCTTTCGTGTGATGCGGATCCCAAGAGCCTCGAAAACAGGCAGACTTGGCAGTCCGTACCGGCTACAAGAAGGAGGCGGCGACATGCCCGCAAACGGGAGGCCGACCGTCCGCAGTAGGCGGTTCGGCCGCAAGATGCAGCGGCACAGGGTCAACGCCGGGTTCGATCAGGCGCAGGCCGCCGACTTCATCTACGGATCGCGTTCCAAGATCAGTCGTATGGAGGACGGCATCACCACCGCGAAGCCGGCAGAGGTTCTCTTGCTCCTGGACAGGTACGGCGTTGAGGACGACAAGGAGCGCGAGCACCTGGTGTGGCTCGCGAAGAACAGTGGTCGCCGCGGCTGGTGGCTCGAACACGCCGATCACCTACGGCCGGACTACCTCGACCACATCGCGTTGGAGGACGACGCCACGTACATCCGCGAGTGGCAGCCGGTCCTGGTGCCGGGATTGCTGCAGACGTCGGCCTACGCGAAGGCGGTCATCGTGGCGACTCCGCACCACATCGCACCTGAGCGGGTCACCCAGTTGATGAAGGTACGCGAGGAGCGACAGGCGAAGATCGAGGAGGGCGGGGCCAGTTACGCCGTCATCCTCTGGGAGTCGGTCATCACGAACCCGATGCTGAGCGCAGAGATCCACCGGGAACAACTGTCCGCGATCCTTGAGGCCGGGAAACGGAAGAACGTCACGGTGCAGGTACTGCCGTTCAGCGCGGGAGCCGTGGCGTGGTCCACCTACGCCTTCTCCTCCTTCAGCTTCGGAACTGAGCCGACCGTCGAAGCCGTAACCATGGACAATCTGCGGGGCACTTCGGTCCTTGAGGCCCCTGAGGATCTCGCCACTTACGCCAACGCATACGACCAACTACGATCGGCGGCACTAGGTCCGGACGCCAGTGCGCGGCTTGTCCGGAGCGCACTGCGAAGCAGCAAGGACGAATCATCGTGACCAAGGTCGTAGGCCCCTTCCGGAAGTCGTCGTACTCCACGGGAGAAGGCAACTGCGTTGAGGTTGCCCCCCGTGCCGTAGGCGGCCGAGCCGTGCGCGACAGCAAGAACCAGGCCGACGGCCCGATGCTCACCTTCGCCCCCGGCGGTTGGCATGCCTTCCTGGTCGGCGCCAAGGCCGGGGAGTTCGCCCGCAACGCGCGAGGCTAGTGCCGTGAACACCAGGCTCTCGACCCCGGCCTGGTTCGGTGATCTTCTCGACATCAGCGACGTACTGGCCGCCAAGGACCGTGCCGAGGTCGTCAGTTGGCGCGGCGGGACCGAACGCACGGACGCCGACGCGGATGACGTCCCGCCGCTCACCCTGCGCCTTGCCGCCCTGGGGACGGTGTTCGCCGACCAAGCCGCTCAGCACACGTCTGAGCAGAAAAAGCGGGTGCTCGGAATCCTGGAGGAGGTCCAGCGGTCCGGGAGCGAGTACGACAGTACGGCGGTCGCCACGGGCTTCTTCGAGGCGTTCCTCAACGCCTGGGACAAGGGATTCGATCTCCAGGCGGTCTGGGAGCACGTCGGCCCCGAATCCCGGGCGTACTGCCTGGCCTGGAACGAGTTCACGGTTGTCCCGACACCGGACTGGATGCGCTGACGGCAGACCAACCAACGAGTGTGGATGCGGAGAGGGCCTGGGGTCGGAATCCGACCCCAGGCCCTCTCCGCATGCCGGCCTCTTACTTCGACATCTTCAGCTTCTCGCCCAGCTGCTTCGACTGAAGCGTCATCGTCCGCTTCAGCCGCGGCCCGAACGGCTTCTCGACGAACTTGTGCATGAGCCAGGCCAGCGACAGCAGGCTCGCCACCGACGCGAGGATCGTCAGATACGGGTCGAGACCCCAGCCACGGTGCAGGACCCGGATGAAGAACCAGCCCAGGTGCTCGTGGATCAGATAGAAGGGGTACGTCAACGCGCCCGCGATCGTCAGCCAGTTCCAGTTCGCCCAGCGCGTCCAGCCCAGCGCGACCACGGCGACGGACGCGAAGGCGAGCAGCACGATCCCCTGGATGACGAGCGGGTTGCGGACGAAGTCGCCCTGCGCGCCCGGGTGCCACAGGGCCGTCACCGAGTAGCGCTGGCCCAGCAGGAACGACATGCCGACGATGCCCCACAGGAGCAGGTCGCTGCCGTAACGGTGGATCAGGTAGAGGGCCAGGCCGCCGATGAAGAAGGGCGCGTGGTCGCGGAAGGTCAGTTCGGAGATCAGCGGGTTGTCGGCGACCCGGGCGAAGGCGCCGGCCAGTGTCCACAGGATGCAGAAGGTCACCACACGGCGGTAGGTGACGCCCTTCCAGACCACGAACAGGGCGAACAGCACGTAGAACTTGAGCTCCACCCACAGGGTCCAGCACACGCCCAGGACACGCGATGCGCCCAGCGGCTGCTGCATCATCGTGAGGTTGAGCAGGAACTCGTCACCGCGGACGTGGTGCACGACCACCGGCATCGCGAACGAGGCGGCGGTGACCATGACGATCGCGACCCAGTACGCCGGGTAGAGACGGGCGATGCGCGAGCGGAAGAAGTCGCCCAGCGTCTTGCCCCAACTGCTCATGCAGATCACGAAGCCACTGATGACGAAGAAGAACTGCACCCCGAGGCTGCCGTAGGTGGCGAACCGGGACAGGGTCGGGAACATCACACCGGGCGACTGGTGCCAGGACTCGGCGACCGTGCCGTTCTTGCCGGCGAAGTGGTACATGCAGACCATCAGCGCGGCCACCAGCCGCAGTCCGTCCAGCGCCCTGAGCCGGCTGACCGGACGGGCGGCCTTGGCACCCTCGGCGGAGGGCGGAACGGCCGGTTCGGCATCCCCGGACCGCGGACCCGGCGGGGGAGCCGGGAGCGGGGGTGCCATGGTCTGGTCGGCCGCGGTCATCGGGTGGCCTTTCGCAGCGGGGACAAGAGGGGGGGAAGCGAAGCTGACTCAACGACGGGAACCAGGAGAGTCAGTGGCAACCCAAAGAGGTAGCACAGAACTCTCACGGATGAACAACCGGTCGGCTCATTGACGTGTCCGTGCACGGGTACCGACATCGACGCGTGCACACACCAACGCGTCGCCACCCGTCCGTATACGAATCGGGGGCGACGCGTTCGGCAGATTAGATGCCCGCGGGGCCTGTTGTCATCGCTTTGTCATCGCTTCACCGTTTTGCTCAGCGCGCGGGCCCGGCGTGCGATCCGGCGCACGGTCGCGTTGCGCGGGATGAACGAGAGCTGGGACGGCAGCGCGCCGGGCAGTGCCAGCGAGGTCAGGCGGCGGCGCTTGAAGTAGCGCCAGGTCTGCTCGGTGAGGTGCTTGGAGAGATAGCTCTCCGCCTCCGGGCGCAGCCGCGGGTAGATCCGGGGCTGCATGCAGAAGCCGATCGCCTTGACGAGCCCGGCGAGTTCCTTGCCGACCTGCTTCTGCGACGGCATCGACCACTTCTTCACGGCCTTGGCGTCCGCGAGGTCCGGCAGCAGGACGTCCACGATGGTCAGCGGCACGCGGTTGCTGTTCTGGTACGGCGCGATCTTCTCCAGCACGGTGTCCGTGCCGACCCGGGCGACCGGGATGCCGTACAGGCCCGCCGCCGTGAACAGGCCGGTCGAGAAGCAGCCGACGACCAGCGCGGGACGCAGCCGCTGGAAGAGGACCTCGGCGAGCACGGGCCGGTCCAGGACGGTCAGTTCGGCGCCGACCTTCTTCGCCTCCGTCTCCAGCGAGCCCGACCAGGCGGCGGGCGCGGTCGGGTGCGGCTTGAAGACGAGCGAGCGGTGACCGGCCTTGACGGCACCGCGCACCATGCGCAGATGCAGCTCCTCCTCCTCGGCGGGGGTGAGGATGCCGAGCGCGGAGAGGTACTGGCCGAGGAGCAGCACGGGCTGGTCCTTCGCGTCCTTCGCGGGGGCCGCCGCGAGCTCCGGCTCGGCCTCGGCGAGTTCGCCCAGCACCTTCAGGAACGCCTCGGACGGCACCAGTTCGGCGGGCACGCCGAACTCGGTGAGCAGCAGCGGGGTGAGGCCCGGGACGAGGTCGAGGTGGAGCAGCCGCCCGATACGGGTGCCGACCAGCGCGTCGATCTTCTCGCGTGTGGGGCCATAACTTATGAGGCCGTCCGCGTAGACGTCGACGGGGGCGCCGGTGAACAGCTGGCACAGCGCCAGGGCAGGGTTGACCTGCACGGACTCGACGGCCAGCTCGATGTTGTCGTCGCCGAGGTTCCACAGCAGCCGCAGATGCCGCTCCCACAGCGGGACGTCGTCGGCGCGCGGGCCCCAGCCGCTGGGGTGGAACGGGGCGATCGTCTCGTTCCAGGACAGGACCTCGTCGAACCGCTCGCGCACCCGGTCGAAACCGGACATCGCGTCGACCCCGGGGGTGATCTCGGGGTTGGCCGCGTTGTTGGTGACCAGCAGGATCCGCCGGTCGGCCGGCCCGAAGAGCCCGGCGTCGAGGGCGGCGGCCAGCGTGGCGGCGCCGTAGAGCGTCGACGCACAGAAGATCTGAGTCGTACGGGTCTTGTTGCTGCGGGTCGGATTGGTGCCGGGCATCAGACGGACACCGTCCCGGCGGACGCGGAGACGGGCCTGCGCCGCACCTTCCGCAGTCGGTTGGCCCGCTGGGCGTCCATCGAGTCGATGGCCTCCGCGAGGACGTCCTGCGGCATCCGCTTCAGCGCGGCGGCGCTCAGCGAGCGCAGTTTTCGGGCCACGGCGGGTTCGAACCTCTCGATCGCTCCGAGATGATGAGCCATGATCGCGCAGTAGGTGCGCACTGCTTTCGGCAGCAGCCTATCGGCCTCGGGGTCCCGGGCCGTCTCCTCGATGACCTGGTCGAAGGCCCGGATGAAGTCGAGTTGGCGAACATCACCGATTTGGGTGAGCGAGGAGGCGACCCCGCGCCGGTAGAAGACGCCGAGCAGCCCCACGGCGGCGAACGACTCCGCCTCCCGGTGCAGCTTCCAGATCCACGGCCGGTCCTCCGCCGTACGCAGTCCGTCGGTGAAGTGCAGGATGCCGCGGTCGACGAGCCGGCGGTGGTAGATGCCCGCCCAGGCGTAGGCGTAGTCGACGGAGGTGGAGCGGTCGGTCGGCAGGATCGCGTCCCGCGGCGACATCACCACTCCGCGACGGCCGTGCGGAACCCGATGGATCGCGCGGGTCCGGTTGGTGCACTGGACATGATCCGTACGAACGAAATCGCAGCCCAAGTCCTCAATAGCGGCGAGGAGTTGAGGAAAATAGCCGGGCGCGAGCCAGTCGTCGCCGTCGAGGAACGTGAGGTATTCGCCACGCGCTTTGTCGATACCGGTGTTGCGGGCGGTGGCCAGGCCTCCGTTCTTCTCGTGGCTGACCAGCACGGCGCCCGGCAGCTCGCGCTCTGCGCGCGCGAGGATGTCCGGAGTCTCGTCGCGCGAGCAGTCGTCGACGAGGATGAACTCGAAGTCCTCGCGCGCGTTGGCGCGCAGGCTCTTCAGAGTGTCGGGCGCGTATTGCTGCACGTTGTAGAACGGCACGATGACGGAGAGCTTGACCACGCGTCCGAGGTTAGAGCCTCTCCGGTGGTCTCACTTTACCCGGGGTTTGATGTCGGGTGAACTACATGTGTCTGGCCGGTGAATCAAGGGGGTTTCTGCACGTTTGACGTCTTGATTCAAGCCGACGCGACCTTTTGTTAACCCTTTGTTGCCCCCGGATTCGGCGGAAGCCCCCCATGTCGGCTTAAGGTCTTGGGCGTGCCAGCCAGTACCACGAGCCCCATGAGGGTCGCCGTCCTCGCCGATTCCGACACTCGGTGGAAATGGGGTGCGCTCACAGCCAGCCGTATTTCTCCTGATAATTCGGACATTCATCTCGACGGCTACCTCCTCAGAGGCCGGGCCACCCCCACCGCCCGCCAACTACAGGAGGTCGGGGTCAAGGCGGACTCCCTGCGCGAGGTGACCGCCCTGGAGTTCCTGCGGGCCATGGACCAGGAGGAGCCGTACGACATCCTTGTGCTCGCCCTCGTCGGCGGCGGCGTCCAGGCGATGCTGCACGGCCTGGCGCACGTGTGGGACGACACGGCACTGCGCCCGGTCGTCGTCACCGGCTATGTCGGGGTCGTCTACGAAAAGCTCGCCGACGGCCTCCTGTTGCGCCACGGCGCCGACCTGGTCCTCGCGAACTCCCGTCAGGACGCCGACCGTTTCAAGGCCGTCTACGACGGAGTGGGCGCCGATTCGTCCTCTGTGACCGAAGTCGCACTCCCCTTCCTGGGTGGCGCGACTTACACAGGTGAGCATGGTCACCCGTACACCGTGGTGTTCGCCGCTCAGCCCTCCGTCCCGGAGAGCCGCAAGGACCGTACGTATCTCCTCGACCGGCTCGTGCAGCACGCCAAGCTGCACCCCGAGCGCGAGGTGCTGCTCAAGCTGCGTTCCAAGCCCGGCGAGCACACCACGCACATCGAGGAACTGCCCTACCAGAAACTGGCCCAGCGCGCCGACCTTCCGCCGAACTTCAAGCTCGTCTACGGGCACATGGGCGAGGTCCTGGACCGCACGGACCTGCTGGTCACCATCAGCTCCACGGCCGCGCTGGAGTCCCTGCACCGCAGCATCCCGACCGTCGTGCTGAGCGACCTGGGCGTGCGCGAGGCGCTCGGCAACCACCACTTCGTGGGCTCCGGCTGCCTCGCCTCCTGGGAGCAGCTGGACGCCGGTCACCAGCCCGTTCCGGACGCGGACTGGGTGGCCCGGCAGGGGGTCGCGGCCGATGGCTCGTACGAGACTGCCTTCGACGCGGCACGCGACAGGATCGACCGTCTTCTGGGATCCTCGAAGCTTCCGCCCCTGGCCCCGTACTACACACCGATGACGGCTCCGGGATATTTGCCGGGTATTCTCGCTCGGCACCACCTCGGCCCCGACGGCGTTCCGCTGCCCGGAGCCCCGGCCGCCGACAAGGAGCCGGGAGCGGTGCGGCAGATCGTGCGTCGCGCGGCCCGCGGCGCCTACCGGCACGGCGTGCAGCGCGTCGCGCCCGTGATCCGGCGCATGGGGGAGCTGTGACCGACCGGGTTCCCCGCCAGGCACACGAACGTCAAGCACGCGAAGAGCGTCAAGGAGTACAGGCAATGTCCAAGCCGGAGTCCAACCCGCAAGCGGGCCGAGCGACCGCGCGGCCCCGCGTGCTCGCGGTGATCCCCGCCAGAGGCGGCTCCAAGGGCGTGCCCGCGAAGAACCTGCTGCCCGTCGGCGGGGTCCCGCTGGTCGCCCGCGCGGTGCGCGAGTGCCTCGCCGCCAAGCTGGTCACGGACGTCGTCGTCTCCACCGACGACCAGGCCATCGCCGCCGCGGCCCGCCAGGCCGGCGCCGAGGTCGTGCTGCGCCCCGCCGCCATCGCCGGTGACACCGCGACCTCCGAGGCCGCCGTCCTGCACGCCATGGACGCCCACGAGACGCTGCACGGCGCCAAGGTCGACGTGGTCCTGCTCGTGCAGTGCACCAGCCCGTTCATCATCCGCGAGGACGTCGACGGCGTCGTCGGCGCGGTCGTGAACAACGGCGCGGACAGCGCGCTGACCGTCGCCCCCTTCCACGGCTTCATCTGGCGCGACGCCGCCGACGACCCGCAGCCGGTCCCCGGCGAGAGCGCGGCCGTCGAGGGCGGCACCGACACCGTGACCACCACCGAAACGGTGACCGTCGGCGGCGGCTATGGCGTAAATCACGACAAGTCCTTCCGGCCCCGCCGCCAGGACCGCCCCCAGGACCTCCTGGAGACCGGCGCCGTCTACGCCATGGACGCGACCGGCTTCCGTGAGTCGAAGCACCGTTTCTTCGGTCACACCGAACCCGTGCGCACCGACCCGGCCCGTGTGCTGGAGATCGACGACCCGCACGACCTCGCCCGCGCCCGGGCCCTCGCGACGCTCTTCGACGCGGAACGCCCCGGCGCCCTCCCGACCGCCGACGACATCGACGCGGTCGTACTCGACTTCGACGGCACCCAGACAGACGACAGGGTGCTGATCGACTCCGAGGGACGGGAATTCGTCTCCGTGCACCGCGGGGACGGACTCGGCATCGCGGCGCTGCGCAAGAGCAGCCTCAAGATGCTGATCCTGTCCTCGGAACAGAACCCGGTCGTCGCCGCCCGCGCACGGAAGCTACAGCTGCCCGTGCTGCACGGCATCGACCGGAAAGACCTCGCGCTGAAGCAGTGGTGCGAGGAGCAGGGCATCGCGCCGGAGCGCGTGCTCTACGTCGGCAACGACGTCAACGACCTCCCGTGCTTCGCCCTCGTGGGCTGGCCCGTGGCGGTCGCGAGCGCCCACGACGTTGTGCGCGGCGCCGCACGCGCGGTCACCACCGTTCCCGGCGGCGACGGCGCGATCCGAGAGATCGCCAGCTGGATCCTCGGCCCCTCTCTCGACCCCCTCAACAAGAAGTAAGGAACAAAAGTCATGACCTCCACCCGCTTGCGCTCGTTCGGTTCGAAGACCGCCGGCCCCGGTCAGCCCGTCTACATCTGCGGCGAGATCGGCATCAACCACAACGGTGACCTTGAGAACGCCTTCAAGCTGATCGACGTGGCCGCCGAAGCCGGCTGCGACGCGGTCAAGTTCCAGAAGCGCACCCCGGAGATCTGCACCCCGCGCGACCAGTGGGACATCGAGCGCGACACCCCCTGGGGCCGCATGACCTACATCGACTACCGCCACCGTGTGGAGTTCGGTGAGGACGACTACCGCCAGATCGACGAGCACTGCAAGAAGCGCGGCATCGACTGGTTCGCCTCCCCGTGGGACACCGAGGCCGTCGCGTTCCTGGAGAACTTCAACGTCCCGGCCCACAAGGTCGCCTCCGCGTCCCTGACGGACGACGAGCTGCTCGTCGCCCTGCGCAAGACCGGCCGTACGGTCATCCTGTCGACGGGTATGTCCACCCCGAAGCAGATCCGTCACGCGGTCGAGGTGCTGGGCAGCGACAACATCCTGCTCTGCCACGCGACGTCGACCTACCCGGCGAAGGCCGAGGAGCTGAACCTCCGCGTCATCAACACGCTGGAGAAGGAGTACCCGAACGTTCCGATCGGTTACTCCGGCCACGAGACGGGCCTGCAGACCACGCTGGCCGCGGTCGCCCTCGGTGCCACCTTCGTCGAGCGTCACATCACCCTCGACCGCGCGATGTGGGGCTCCGACCAGGCCGCCTCCGTCGAGCCGCAGGGCCTGACCCGCCTCGTCCGTGACATCCGGATCATCTCGGAGTCCCTCGGCGACGGCGTCAAGAAGGTCTACGAGTCCGAGATCGGCCCGATGAAGAAGCTCCGCCGTATCTCCGGCGTCATCGCCGACGCGGAGATCGCGGCTGCCGCGGGCGAGCCCGTCACCGCCTGATCCGCATCTCTCAGCGGCTTCACCGGCACCAGCCGGTGACCACTGTCGTCCAGCGGATTCCCCAGTCCGTACTCACGGAAGCGACGGTCGTACGTCGATGAGCCCTCGCGCCGGTACCACCGGCCCCCAAACTCTCGCCTTCGTCGAGAGCCCGGTCCAGCTCCTGAACGTGCTGGAATGGGCGCATGTGCATGCGCACGCGCTCAGCCCGGAGGGGGCCGGCGGTCCGGCGTCGGCTGTTTCCGCCCGCAAAAAGGGCAAGTTCTCCGCGAGGGTGCCCGGACAGGCGTCGCGCCGCTGGCGCAGAGGCCAGAGTCGGCCGACGGTCCACCGGGAAGGCGCCGTCGGCGGACTGACCCTGGTGGTCCTGTCCCCGGTCGACCCGATGACCCGGGGCCAGCTGCGCCGCATGGCGGAACTCGCCCGTGAGGAAGGCCACGAGGTCCGCTGGGAGGACGCGCGGGCCGGTACGTCGGCCCCGTTCCGCACGATCGGCGGCCTGGCCCCGCTCCTGCGCAGGACACAGCGGATCGTGATGGGAGACCCCTTCTCCCGCTACGTACAAGTACTCCTGAACATCACCAAGGCCCGTGACCTCGTCGTGGTCGACGACGGCACGGCGACCATGGAGTTCGTCTCCCAACTGGCGCGCGGTGAACGCCTGGTGCGCTGGCACCGCAAGTCCCAGCGCCCCGGAGCGCGGGACCTGCTGTTCATCCCGGTGTCGTCGAAGGCCCGCCGCAGGCTGACCCCGGGCGGCAGGCGCCGGGTCGAGATCTTCTCCTCGATGCCGATCGAGGACACCCCCAAGGGCGTCGAGGTCACCTCCAACGACTTCGCCTGGACCCGCTCCCGCTTCGGCCCCCCGCACATCTCCGAGGGCGCCGACATGGTCGGTACGTCGCTGGTGGAGACCGGTGTGGTCGACGCCGACAGCTACCGCGAGGCGGTCCGCACCCTGGCCAAGGCCCACGGCGTGACGCGCTACTTCGCGCACCGCCGCGAGAGCCCCGAGAAACTCCACGACCTGGCGGCCTGCACGGGCCTGGAGGTGGTCCGCCCGGACCTCCCCCTGGAACTGATCGCCCGCAGAGGCCCCATCGGCCGCACCATCCTCAGCTTCCCCTCCACGGTGGTCCACACCCTCCCCCTGGCCCTGGCGGGCACGGACGTCAAGGTCGCGGTCTGCGACATCGACCCGGCCTGGCTGACGGCGAACGCCTCCCCGAGGGCCCAGGGCTTCCTGTCGGGCGTCACGGGCTCGGCCCGGGACGTACAACGGGTGTCGACGGAGTCGGACCACCCGGCGAAGGAAGCGAAGGCGACGGGCTGACGCCCGCCCTAATCCATCACCTTCATCACGCAGAACTCGTTGTCCTCCGGGTCCAGCAGCACACTGCATCTTCCCGGGGGACAACCCCCGGACCCCCGGCAGAAAGACAGGTCGGCGGGGCCCGTCGGGCGCGGGTCTAGTCGACCGGCTTGCGTGCCAGCAGGTACGCCCGCTGGCGGGTCTCCTCCTCGTACGGCTCCCGGATCGTTTGCGCCTGCATCGTCAGGCCCGCCTTGGTCAGGAGTTCGGCGACCCGGTCCGGCGTACGGAACCAGTAGTCCAGCGACATCTCGTGGCCGAAGCGTTCCGTGAGGTGCAGGCGGTCGTCGTCGGAGCCCGCCTGGAAGCCGAGGAGTACGTGGCCGCCGGGGGCCAGGACGCGGTGGAACTCCGTGAACACCGTGGGCAGGTCGCTGTCCGGGACGTGGATGATCGAGTAGAGGGCCAGGACCCCGCCGAGGGTCTCGTCGGGGAGGTCCAGGGACGTCATCGAGCCGACGTGGAACCGGAGTTCGGGGTGGGCCTGGCGGGCCAGCGCCACCATGCGCGGGGACAGGTCCACGCCGAACACCGGGACGCCGAGGGCGTGCAGTCTCGCGGTCACATAGCCGGGGCCCGAGCCGACGTCCGCGACAGGCTGGGTGCCCTGGGCCCGCACCAGCTCGGCGAAGGCGGCGACGAGGGCGCGGTCCAGGGGAAGGTCCGCCAAGTGGTCCGCGTATCGCTCTGTGTAGTCGGTGGCCATGGCGTCGTAGGACGCACGGGTGGCGTGGATGAAGTCATGGGTCGGGGCGGTCACGGGGGTGCACGTTACCCGGGGGCGGTGCGGCGGAGGGGGCGTTTCCGCGGGCTGCGGCGAGTGTTCATGCGGTGTGCCCTTGGCCGTTTCGGTGGGTGGACAGATCCGGCGGGGCGACCGGCAGCGTGGCATCGTGGAGGGGGGTGGACGGACAAGGGTGCCCGGAAAGTGCCCTCGTGATCCGAATCGGCCGGAAAGGCGGGCGAGTTTACCCACTCCAGTGCACGAATATGCCTCTGGCGGTCAGAATTTCTTCCCCTAACAGGTTGAACTTTTGTTGATCGTGGGTCAGTTGACCGCCCGGGCGTCCTACCCTTCAAAGGGTGAACCAATTGATGTCCCGAGAGTCCGAGGCCGATCTCCCCGGGGAAGCCACGCTTCCCGGCACACTGCCGGAGGCGTTGCGCGCCGAACTCGTCGCGTTCCGGCGTGACTTGCACATGCACCCGGAGCTGGGCAACCAGGAGTTCCGCACCACCGCCGCGATCAAGGAACGGCTAGAGAAGGCCGGCCTCAAGCCGCGCGTGCTCTCCATCGGAACCGGCCTCATCTGTGACATCGGCGTCGACCCCGAAGAGTCGGACAGCGGAACCGTTCCGCCCGTGCTCGCGCTGCGCGCCGACATCGACGCCCTGCCCATCCCGGACACGAAGAGTGAGTGCGCGTACCGCTCCACCGTGCCCGACCGCGCCCACGCCTGCGGCCACGACATCCACACGACCGTCGTCCTCGGCGCCGGGCTCGTGCTCGCCGAACTGCACAAGCAGGGCCGGCTGCCGCGGCCGGTGCGACTGCTCTTCCAGCCCGCCGAGGAGGTGCTGCCCGGCGGTGCCACCGACGCCATCGAGTGCGGCGCCCTCGACGGGGTCGGGCGGATCATCGCCTTGCACTGCGACCCGAAGGTCGACGCCGGCCGCATCGGACTGCGCCACGGCCCCATCACCTCCGCCTGCGACCGCCTCGAGGTCTCCCTCGACGGCGCCGGCGGCCACACCGCGCGCCCCCACCTCACCACCGACCTCGTCACCGCCGCCGCCCGCGTCGTCACCGACGTGCCCGCGCTGGTCGCCCGGCGCGTCGACGCCCGCAGCGGGCTCGCCGTGACCTGGGGCCGGATCGAGTCGGGGCACGCCTGCAACGTGATCCCGCAGCACGCCGAGCTGTCCGGGACCGTCCGCTGCCTCGACCTCGACGCCTGGCACCAGGCGCCCGACCTCGTCCACGCGGCCATCGACGAGATCGCCAACCTGCACCGCGCCAAGTCCGAGATCAACTACGTGCGCGGGGTGCCGCCCGTCGTCAACGACCCGGTGATCACCGAGCTGTTGCGCGACGCGATGACCGCCCGGCGCGGCGCCCACTCCATCGAGGACACCGAACAGAGCCTCGGCGGCGAGGACTTCTCCTGGTACCTGGAGCAGGTGCCCGGCGCGATGGCCCGGCTCGGCGTGCGCAGGCCGGGGGAGCGCGGGGTGCGGGATCTGCACCAGGGCGACTTCGACGCCGACGAGTACGCGATCACGGTCGGCGTGGAGCTGTTCACGGCCGCCGCGCTGATCGACGGAGAGCGGTAGGAGTGCCGGGGGAGGGGGCGCTGGCGGGCACCCTGTGCGGTGCCCCTTCCCGTATCCCTTCCGTCCCGCTTCGTCCCTTTGTTTCATCCCGACGTAACCCTGCGTGGGCAAACGTAACCCCCCTCGGCACGAATCGATAACGGCCTTTCGAAACCCCGTTCCCCTCCCTTTCTACGCGCGTTACTGTGCGCCGCAATCGCTGCCGTAGGTGGCGTATTGGGTATGCGGGCCGGGGACGGTGCCGTGGGGATGAAGGGGTGCCTGCTGTGCGTCTTATTTCTCGGAGGACTCGGTTCTCACAAGCTGCGGTGACCGTCGCGGTCATCGCCCTCACGGCTGTCGGCTGCGGTGAGTCCAGCACCAGCTCGGGCACCTCCGACGACGAGTCCGGCAAGTACACCGGCAAGGGCATCGGCCTCGCCTACGACATCGGCGGCAAGGGCGACCAGTCCTTCAACGACGCCGCCTACGCCGGCTTCGAGAAGGCCGACACCGAGTTCAAGATCGGCGGCCGGGACATCGAGCCGCAGGACGGCGAGTCCGACGCGGACAAGGTCCAGCGCCTGACCCAGCTCGCCCAGGCCGGCTACAACCCGGTGATAGGCGTCGGCTTCATCTACGGGGCCGCCGTCAAGGAGGTCTCCGCCAAGTTCCCGGACACCACCTTCGGCATCATCGACGACGAGTCGGTCGCCGCGAAGAACGTCGCCGACATGGTCTTCCACGAGGAGCAGGCCTCCTACCTGGCCGGTGTCGCCGCCGCCAAGGTGACGAAGGTGGACCACATCGGCTTCATCGGCGGTGTGGACATCCCCCTCATCCACAAGTTCGAGGCGGGCTTCGTCCAGGGCGCCAAGTCCGTCAACCCCAGCATCAAGATCGAGTCGCAGTATCTGACCGAGACGCCCCAGGAGGGCGGCTTCTCCAGCCCTGACAAGGGCAAGGACGCGGCGAGCGGCCAGATCGAGTCCGGCGCCGACGTGATCTACGCCGCGGCCGGGCTGTCCGGTCAGGGTGTGATCTCCGAGGCCGCCGCCAAGAAGATCTGGGCGATCGGCGTCGACTCCGACCAGTACAGCCAGCAGGCGCTTGCCGAGTACAAGGACTACATCCTCGGCTCGGCCCTGAAGAACGTCGGCGGCGCGGTCTACGACCTGGCCAAGTCCGTGTACGAGGGCAAGCCGCTGTCCGGCGTCCAGCGCGCCGACCTCAAGACGGGCGGTGTCGGGTTCGCCGACTCCAACCCGAAGTACAAGGCGATGACCGACGTCGTGGCCGCGGTCGACAAGGCCAAGCAGGACATCATCGACGGCAAGGTCACCGTCAACACCAAGTGACACCGACGGGCCGATGAGCCGAGTCGGACAACAGACGGCGCCCCGGCCCACGAGACCGGGGCGCTGTCCGTCGTACAGAAGGAAACAGAAGGAAACGGAAGTCGAAGACGGCTCACGCCATCCAGAAGAAGACCGCCGTCATCCGCTTCTCCGCCAGCGTCGTCCCGCAGTAACCGGTCGCGCTGTGCACGAGGTTGGCGTTGTAGAGGAGCAGGCGGTTGTACTTGTGGGGGACCCGTACGTCCTCCTCGAAGGCGTCCGGTGCCACGAACCGTGTGCCCAGCGCCTCGACCAGGCTGTTGTGCGGGGCCTGGACCGTGTTGCCACCCAGTCGGCCGCCGGGCAGGGACTGGCGGAAGAAGCTGGTGCCGCAGTCCTTGGGGACGCCCGGGTTGAGGTAGAGCACGGCCGCGTACCGGCACAGCGACCGTGAGTCCGTGTGCGGGCGGGGCGTGCTCTCGCCCTCGCCGACCACCTGGACGCAGTTGTGGTTGAGGGTGCCGCCGCCGGGCGTCTGCTGCACCCACAGTTCCCGCGCACCGGTCGCCTGCCGGACCAGCCGCTCGATCCGCCCCAGCTCGGCGGGTTCCAGCCCCGGCATGGCCCGCAGCCCGGGCCAGCTCTCCGAGGTGTACGGGTGGCCCTCGGTCCAGTCGTCCTTGGCGAGACACCGCTCGCGTACGGCGTCCACGTCCGGCAGGACGTCGTCGAGGACCCAGTAGTCGCGGCCCTTGGTGGGCTTGCGGTACGGCAGCACGGGAAGGGCGGCGGGCGCCCTGGCGGGCGGGGGTGGCTGTGGGGGCATGGGCCAGAACGTAGGACGGGCTTGGTTTTGTCTGTGTCTGTACTCGGTCAACCTTCCGTCGGCTTTGGTCAACCTTCGGTCAGCGGACCGCCGTACGGCCGGCTCCTGACATGCCCGGCCAGGCATCCTTCATACGCCCGGCCGGGCATCCTTCCAGTACATACGCCCCTTGCCTCCCGCGAGGGGCGCGCTCCTGTCCGTAATGTGGGCTGCGACTGCGGCCACAGCTCGATAACGGACCGGACAGTTGGGGTTTTCCGTCTGGTCTACGCGCGTTACGCTGCGGCGGAACCAGCGCCTGGTATGGGCGCTTGCACAAAGGAGTCTCGTCCCATGCGCCGGCTGTCCCGAATCGCGGTTGCGGGTATCGCGTCCGCCACCCTCGCCGTCATCGCCACTGGCTGTGGCAGCTCGTCCTCTTCTTCCTCCTCCAGCAGCAGCGACAGTGAGGGCAAGGGCCTCGCCCTTGCCTACGACATCGGCGGCAAGGGCGACCAGTCCTTCAACGACGCCGCGACCGCCGGCATGGACAAGGCCGACGCGGAGTTCGGCTACAAGAGCACCGCCGTCGAGCCGCAGGACGGCGAGTCGGACGCGGACAAGGCCCAGCGTCTGGAGCAGCTCGCCAAGCAGGGCTACAACCCGGTCATCGGCGTCGGCTTCGCCTACGCGCCCGCCGTCAAGGAGGTCGCCGCCAAGTTCCCGAAGGTGACCTTCGGTGTCGTCGACGACGAGCAGATCAAGGCCGACAACGTCGCCGACATGGTCTTCACCGAGGAGCAGGGCTCCTACCTCGCCGGTGTCACGGCCGCCCTCACCACCAAGACGAACGTCGTCGGCTTCGTCGGCGGTGTGGACATCCCGCTGATCCACAAGTTCGAGGCGGGCTACAAGCAGGGCGTCGAGGACACCAAGAAGGGCATCACGGTCAAGTCGCAGTACCTGACCGAGACCGCGCAGGAGGGCGGCTTCTCCAGCCCCGACAAGGGCGAGAACGCGGCCGAGGGCATGATCGACGACAAGGCGGACGTCATCTACGCCGCCGCCGGTCTCTCCGGCCAGGGCGTCATCAAGGCCGCCGCCGCGAACAAGATCTGGGCGATCGGTGTCGACTCGGACCAGTACAAGCAGGACGCGCTGGCCAAGTACAAGGACTCCATCCTGACCTCGGCCATGAAGGACGTCGCCGGGGCCGTCTACAACCTGGCCAAGTCGGTCAAGGACGGCAAGCCGGAGACCGGCGTCGTGCGCGCCGACCTCGCCTCGGGCGGTGTCGGCCTGGCCGACTCCAACCCGGTCTTCAAGGACAACGCCGAACTCCAGGCCGCGCTGAAGAAGGCCGAGGACGGCATCAAGGACGGTTCGATCAAGGTCAAGACCTCCTGACGCCAGGGGACTTGAGCGTGGTCCACGAGGCGCTGTAATAACAGCGTTACGGCCATGGAACGGGGCGCGGAGAGGATGGCCAATCCGCGCCCCGTTCACGCGGCAGTATGCCGGGACTGGCAGAGTACGGATCGGTACGGATCAATCAGTAAATGATCAAGTCCGGTCGGGTCCGGGCACTATTTAAAGCAGGGGCGCTACGCGCGTAGAGAGGCCCCTTTCCAGAGGAGAGTGCGCCATCGACGCGTCCAGCAGCCCTCCGCTCGCCGCGCAATCGACTACCGCGGTCGAGCTGACGGGCATCACCAAGCGGTTCCCCGGTGTCGTCGCCAACCACGACATCCACCTCGTGGTGAAGAAGGGCACCGTGCATGCCCTCGTCGGCGAGAACGGGGCCGGCAAGTCCACCCTGATGAAGATCCTCTACGGCATGCAGAAGCCGGACGAGGGCACCATCGCGGTCGACGGTGAGCAGGTGGCCTTCTCGTCGCCGGCCGAAGCCATCGCACGCGGCATCGGCATGGTCCACCAGCACTTCATGCTCGCGGACAACCTCACCGTCCTGGAGAACGTGGTCCTGGGCAGCGAGAAGCTCCACGGCATCGGTGGCGGCGCCCGCCGGAAGATCAAGGAGATCTCCGACCGCTACGGGCTGAACGTCCGCCCGGACGCCCTCGTCGAGAACCTCGGCGTCGCCGACCGCCAGCGCGTCGAGATCCTCAAGGTCCTCTACCGCGGCGCCAGGACCCTCATCCTCGACGAGCCGACCGCCGTCCTCGTCCCGCAGGAGGTCGACGCCCTCTTCGAGAACCTGCGCGAACTCAAGTCCGAGGGCCTGGCCGTCATCTTCATCTCCCACAAGCTGGGCGAGGTCCTCTCGGTCGCCGACGAGATCACCGTCATCCGGCGCGGTACGACGGTCGGCACGGCCGTCCCCGCCGACACGACCCCGCGCCAGCTCGCCGAGCTGATGGTGGGCAGCGAGCTGCCGACGCCGGAGACCGCGGAGTCGACGGTGACGGACCGGCCGGTGATCGAGGTCCGCGACCTCACCGTCATCGACAAGGGCACCATCCAGCTGAGCAACCAGACGCCGGCCGGCATGCTGATGTCCGAGGTGGAGCGCGGCGCGGTGAAGCTCGCCGTGGACAACGTGTCCTTCACCATCCACGCGGGCGAGGTGCTCGGTATCGCCGGTGTCGAGGGCAACGGCCAGACGGAGCTGATCGAAGCCCTCATCGGCCTCAAGAGCGCCGACGTCGGCACCATCGCCCTCGAAGGCGACGAGATCACCCCCTGGCCCACCCGCAAGCGCCGCGAGCACGGCATCGGCTACATCCCCGAGGACCGCCACCGCCACGGCCTGCTCCTCGAAGCCCCGCTCTGGGAGAACCGCATCCTCGGCCATGTCACCGAGAAGCCCAACAGCAAGGGCAAGCGCGGCTTCTGGCTCGACCCGAAGGGCGCCCAGGAGGACACCCGCCGCATCGTCGAGGCGTACGACGTCCGCACACCCGGCATCGACGTCACCGCCGCCTCGCTGTCCGGCGGCAACCAGCAGAAGCTGATCGTCGGCCGCGAGATGACCCACAAGCCGCGCTTCCTGATCGCCGCCCACCCCACCCGGGGTGTGGACGTCGGCGCCCAGGCACAGATCTGGGACCAGATCCGCGAGGCCCGCCGCGAAGGACTGGCCGTACTGCTGATCTCCGCCGACCTGGACGAGCTGATCGGCCTGTCGGACACCCTGCGCGTCATCTACAACGGCAGGCTGGTCGCCGACGCCGACCCGGCCACCATCACGCCGGAAGAGCTGGGCTCGGCCATGACGGGTGCCGCGACCGGCCACCTGGAGCACGTCGAGTCCGGGGAGGACGAGGCCCGATGAAGAAGTTCGACAAGGAGCGGCTGCTCCTGGCGCTGGCCGGGCCGGTCATCGCGCTCGTCGCGGCGATCGCCCTGACCTCGGTGGTGCTGCTCGCCTCGGGCCGCAACCCGTTCGAGCCGTACTCCCTGATGCTGGAACAGGCGTCGTTCTCCGACGTCCAGGTCCTCATCGTCAACCAGGCGTCGATGTACTACATCGCCGCCCTCGCGGTCGCCCTCGGCTTCCGCATGAACCTGTTCAACATCGGCGTCGACGGCCAGTACCGCCTCGGCGCGATGATGGCCGCCGCCGTCGGCGCCAACGTGTCGCTGCCGTCCTTCCTCCAGATCCCCCTGCTCCTCCTGGTCGCCATGCTCACCGGCGCCTTCTGGGCCGGTATCGCGGGCATCCTGAAGGTCACCCGGGGTGTGAGCGAGGTCGTTGCGACGATCATGCTCAACGCGATCGCCACCAGCCTCATCGGCTGGCTGATGCTCTCCGACAACCTGGGCGTGCAGGTCGGCAACAACAACACGACCGGCGTGATCAAGGAGTCCGGCTGGTTCCCGGGCATCGACCTCGGCGCGGACGTCGGCGAGATCTACGGCCTGGTCTTCCTCGCCGTCCTCCTCGGCATCCTGTACTGGGCCGTCCTCAACCGCACCCGCTTCGGCTTCGACCTGCGCGCCACCGGCGAGTCCGAGTCGGCCGCCGCGGCCTCCGGTGTCGACGCCAAGCGCATGGTTCTCATCTCGATGCTGATCTCCGGCGGTGTGGCGGGCATGTCCGGCCTGCCGCTGCTGCTCGGCGAGGTCCACACCTACAGCCTGAGCTTCCCCGCGGGCCTCGGCTTCACCGCCATCGGCATCGCCCTCCTCGGCCGCAACAACCCCGGCGGCATCGCGTTCGCCGCGCTGCTGTGGGCCTTCCTCGACAAGGCGTCCCCCGCCCTCGACTACGCGACCCCGGTGGCGTACGAGAAGGAGATCGCCACCATCATGCAGGGCCTGATCGTCTTCGCGGTCGTCATCTCGTACGAGGCCGTACGTCAGTGGGGCCTGCGCCGCCAGCAGCGTCAGGTGGGCGCCGAACTGGCCGCAGCCGCCGCCGACAACAACACCACCCAGAAGGAGGTGGCGGCCCGATGAGCACCCAGACCATCGCCAAGCCGCAGGCGCAGCAGCCCGGCAAGGGCAAGCGCCGGATCTCGCTCCCGGTACTCCTGCTGATCATCGCGGGTGTGCTGGTCCTGACGTCGGTCGTCCGCCTGATCACCGGCGCCGACGGCATCACCTCCACCGGCCAGATGTCCACGGCCCTGAGGCTCGCCGTCCCGATCGGCCTCGCGGGCCTCGGCGGTCTGTGGTCCGAGCGCGCGGGCGTCGTCAACATCGGCCTCGAAGGCATGATGATCCTCGGCACCTGGTTCGGTGCCTGGGCCGGCTACCAGTGGGGCCCGTGGATCGGCATCCTCTTCGGCATCATCGGCGGTGCCCTCGGGGCCGTCCTGCACGCCATCGCGACGGTGACCTTCAACGTCAACCACATCGTCTCCGGTGTGGCCATCAACATCCTGGCTCTCGGCACCGCCCGCTATCTCTCGAAGTTCACCTTCGAGAACGCCGAGGGGGGCTCCTCCAAGCAGTCCCCGCCGATCGACTCCCTCGGCACCTTCGACATCCCAGGGTTGTCGAGCTGGCTGGACACGCTCAACCAGAAGCACTGGTTCCTGATCTCCGACATCGGCGGCCTCCTCGGCGGTCTGGTCACCGACCTCTCCCCGCTGACGGTCATCGCGGTGGCCCTCGTACCCGGCAGCTGGTGGATCCTGTGGCGTACCGCCTTCGGGCTGCGCCTGCGCTCCTGCGGCGAGAACCCGGTGGCCGCCGAGTCGCTCGGCGTCAACGTCTACAAGTACAAGTACCTGGCCGTGATCATCTCGGGCGGCTTCGCCGGTCTCGGCGGCGCCTTCCTGTCGATCGTCGCCTCGAACGTGTACCTCGACGGCCAGACGGCAGGCCGCGGCTACATCGGCCTCGCCGCGATGATCTTCGGCAACTGGATGCCGGGCGGACTCGCCCTCGGCGCGGGCCTGTTCGGCTACACCGACAGCCTCAACCTGCGCGGCGGCACGACCAACGTGCACGCGCTGATCCTGCTGCTCGCGATCCTGCTGGTGGTCGGCGCTGCCTACCTCGTGTGGAAGAAGCGGTACGTGCCCGCCGTGGTCACCGCGGTCATCTCGGCCCTGATGTTCTTCTGGTACGCCGACACGAACGAGGTCCCGCGTCAGCTGGTGACGGCGGCGCCGTACATCGTGACCCTGCTGGTGCTCTCCTTCTCGGCGCAACGCCTGCGCATGCCCAAGGCGGACGGCATGCCGTACCGCAGGGGGCAGGGCAAGTGAGCGCCGACCGGGTCGACTGGGAAAAGCTGCGGGCGGTGGCGCGGGACGCGATGTCCCGGGCGTACGCCCCCTACTCCGGCTATCCGGTCGGCGCCGCGGCCCTGGTCGACGACGGCCGCACGGTCTCGGGCTGCAACGTCGAGAACGCGTCGTACGGGATCGGGCTGTGCGCCGAGTGCGGCCTGGTCTCCGAGCTGCAGCTGACGGGCGGCGGCCGGCTGACGCACTTCACGTGCGTGGACGGCAAGGGCGACGTCCTCGTCCCCTGCGGTCGCTGCCGACAGCTGCTGTACGAGTTCGGGGGCGCGACCCTGCTCCTGGAGACCCCGGCGGGCATCCTGCCCCTCTCCGAGATGCTTCCCCAGGCCTTCGGCCCGGACCATCTCGCCAAGTAACTCCCGTACGGCCCCCCTGAGTTGGCGATCACTCGGTCTCAGGGGGGCCGCACAGTTTCGCAGAACGACCGGTTCTCAGAACTACTGGAACCACCGGAAGGAAGCCAAGCCATGGCCATGGACGTCATCTCCGTCATCCGCACCAAGCGGGACCGCGGCGAACTCAGTGACGAGCAGATCGACTGGGTCATCGACGCGTACACGCGCGGCGAGGTCGCCGACGAGCAGATGTCCGCGCTCGCCATGGCGATCCTCCTGAACGGCATGAACCGCCGTGAGATCGCCCGCTGGACGGCGGCGATGATCGCGTCCGGCGAGCGCATGAACTTCGACGCCCTGTCCCGCCCGACGGCCGACAAGCACTCGACGGGCGGCGTAGGCGACAAGATCACCCTGCCGCTGGCCCCCTTGGTGGCGGCCTGCGGGGCGGTCGTACCGCAGCTCTCGGGCCGAGGCCTCGGCCACACCGGCGGCACCCTGGACAAGCTGGAGTCGATCCCGGGCTGGCGCGCGCTGCTGTCGAACGAGGAGATGCTGCACGTCCTGGACACCACGGGCGCGGTGATCTGCGCGGCGGGCGACGGACTGGCCCCGGCCGACAAGAAGCTGTACGCGCTGCGGGACGTCACGGGCACGGTCGAGGCCATCCCGCTGATCGCCTCCTCGATCATGTCGAAGAAGATCGCGGAGGGCACCGGCTCCCTGGTCCTGGACGTGAAGGTCGGCA
Source organism: Streptomyces sp. NPDC000878 (assembly GCF_053599695.1). Lineage (NCBI taxonomy): Bacteria > Bacillati > Actinomycetota > Actinomycetes > Kitasatosporales > Streptomycetaceae > Streptomyces > Streptomyces sp. NPDC000878. The sequence continues at coordinate 102,692 of NZ_JBSFMT010000001.1, forward strand.
CCGGCGCCTTCATGAAGACGATCGAGGACGCGCGGGAACTGGCGTCCACGATGGTGGGCCTGGGCACCGATCACGGCGTAAAGACGGTCGCCCTCCTCACCGACATGTCGACGCCGCTCGGCCTGACGGCGGGCAACGCGCTGGAGGTACGGGAGTCGGTCGAGGTCCTGGCGGGCGGCGGCCCGGCCGATGTGGTCGAACTGACCCTCGCCCTGGCCCGCGAGATGCTCGACGCGGCCGGTGTGAAGGACGCCGACCCGGCGAAGGCGCTGGCGGACGGTTCGGCGATGGACGTGTGGCGCCGGATGATCGCGGCCCAGGGCGGCGACCCGGACGCCGCGCTTCCGACCTCGAAGGAACAGCACGTCATCAAGGCCCCGGCCTCGGGCGTCCTGACCCGCCTGGACGCGTACGGCGTCGGCGTCGCCGCCTGGCGGCTGGGCGCGGGGCGGGCGCGAAAGGAGGACCCGGTGCAGGCGGGCGCGGGCGTCGAGCTGCACGCCAAGCCGGGGGACACGGTCACGGCGGGCCAGCCCCTGCTGACCCTCCACACGGACACCCCGGAGCGCTTCGAGTACGCCCTCCAGGCGGTCGAGGGTGCGTACGACATCGGGGCGGCGGGGTCGGACTTCGCGGGGGCGCCGGTGGTGCTGGAGCGGATCGCCTGAGCCGGTAGGCAGGTGCTGAGGTGCGCCCGGGTGGGGGAGTCCCCGTCCGGGCGCATTTTTTTGTGGTCAGCCGGTCAGCCGGTCAGCCCAGCAGGGCGGCCACGACCACCAGCACCGGTACGGCGAGGATCGTCGACAGCAGGATCGACTCGCGGGCCAGGGTCTCCGCCACGCGGTAGCGGCCCGCGTACGTGAACAGGTTCTGGGCGGCGGGCAGCGCCGAGGTCACCACCACGTCGAGCAGGGGCGCGCCGTGCAGGCCGAAGACCCCCGCGCCCAGCGCCCAGGCGACCGACGGCTGCCCCACCGACTTCAGCGCGACCGACAGCAGTACGGGAGTCCGCTCCGAGCCGCGCAACGGCAGGGTGCTGCCGCACAGTGAGATACCGAACGCCATCAGCACCGCCGGGACCGACATGTTGCCGATCAGCGTCAGCGGGTCCATGACCGGCGCGGGGACGCTGAGCCCCGTCGCCGCCACCAGCACCCCGGCGAGCGTGGCGACGGCGATGGGGTTGCGTATCGGCGTGATCAACTGCCGCCAGAGCGGGCCCTTCTCACCGGTGCTCGTCAGATCGAGGACGGTCAGCGCGACCGGCGTGACGACGATCAGCTGGAACAGCAGCACCGGCGCGACGAGCGAGGCGTCCCCCAGCACGTACACGGCGATCGGGATACCGAGGTTGCCGGAGTTGACGTAGCTGGAGCAGAGGGCGCCGATCGTCGTACGTCCGGCGCCCCAGCGGCGTACGACACCCACCACGATGAAGACACTCGCCGCCGCGAGCGTGCTCAGCGCGGTGATCAGGAGCCGGCTGGAGAAGATCACCGACAGGTCGGCCCGGGCGAGCATGGTGAACAGCAGGGCCGGGGTCGCCACGTGGAAGGCGAGCTTGGTCAGGACCTCGCGTCCGTTGTCCCCGAGGTAGCCGCGCAGCCCGATCACATAACCGACGCCGATGACCACGGCGATCACCGCGAACCCGGTCAGCACCCCCTGCACGGAGCCTCCTTCGCCGGCTGGGCGGGCTGGTCGGGCTTCGCCGGGAGGAGGCCGTGGGGTATCGCGGGCGGGGCCGGTTCATGGGGCATACACGCAACTCTCCGGGGGAGGAGGGGAGCGAGTCAAAGCGATCTCAACGGGTGGGCGAGACGCAGAGGTGGAGAGGAGCCGGGGTGGTGGCGATGAGTTACGGGTGCCCGTCCGGTCTACCGATCGTGGACGCCATGACACCCGCTGTACTCGTGCTGACCGGCCCCGTCACCAGGGATGAGGTGCCGGGGCTGTGCGAGGACGTGCGGGCGCTGCTGGGGGCCGGCGGGAGCGGGGTGCTGGTGTGCGATGTGGCGGGGCTGGGCCCACCGGGCCTGGACGCGGTGGAACTGCTGGCCCGGCTCCAGCTCACGGCCCGCCGGTCCGGAGGCGGGATCCGCCTCCGGGACCCGACCCCCGCGCTACTGGCCTTCCTGGACCTGGTCGGTCTCCCCTTCGACGTCGAGGGGGAAGTGGAGAGGGAGACCGAAGAGCGGGAACCAGCGCTTTGTGTCGAGGAAGCAGTGGAACCCGGTGATCCGGCCGTCTGAGATCTCCAGCACCTGGACCGCCCAGGGGGAGAAGCCGCCCGTCTCCTCGTCCGGCTTGTACTGGGCGAAGCCCGGCAGGCCGTTGACGGAGACCGGCACGAGGTGTGAGCCCGCGCAGGCGGCGCCGAGTGTCGTCATGAAGCCGGTGATGTCCGCCGGCCCGGTCAGCCACAGGTCGAACGGCGGCATCGTCATGATGGCGTCCTCGTGCAGCAGCGCGGTGAGCGCCGTCATGTCGTACCCCTCGAACGCGGCGACGTAGCGATCGAGCAGCTTCTGCTGCTCCTCGTCGAGCGGGTCGGAGACGGCGGCGTCGGCGCCGCCGTGGTCGCGTTCGGCGAGGGTGGCCCGGGCCCGCTGGAGGGCACTGTTGACGGACGCGACCGAGGTGTCGAGCAGCTCGGCGACCTCGCTGGCCTTCCAGGCCAGCACCTCGCGGAGGATCAGCACGGCCCGTTGTTTCGCGGGGAGTTGCTGCAGGGCGGCCATGAAGGCGAGCCGGACGGACTCCTTCGCCACGGCCGCCTCCGCCGGGTCCTCGACGGTGGGCAGCACGCGGGCGTCCGGCATCGGCTCCAGCCAGGTGTTGTCCGGGCGGGGGGACAGGGCGGCCTGGGCGAGGGGGGTGGAGTCGGTGAGGTCCATGGGGCGGGCGCGCTTGTTGCCGGCGGTGAGCATGTCCAAGCAGACATTCGTAGCGATGCGATACAGCCAGGAACGCAGACTGGACCGCCCCTCGAACTTCTCGTAGCTCCGCCAGGCGCGGACCATGGTGTCCTGCACGGCGTCCTCGGCCTCGAAGGAGGAGCCGAGCATGCGGTAGCAGTACCCGGTCAGCTCGACGCGGTGCCGTTCGAGTCGCAGGTCCAGGTCTGTCGTCGCAGTAGCAGTGCCGTCACCCATCGCCAACCCACCCCATGGCTGTCTTCGTCGCCCCATCGCGACCCAACACGATGAAAGCTAGCGCAGCCCACTGACAACGGCGCGTGGTGCGAGAGAAGGCGCAGGTGAGAAGGGTTTCGCCCCCGCTGCCCCTACCGGTCCCATCCTCGGGGGCTGCGCCCCCGAACCCCCGCTACGGCCCTGAACGGGCCTTGTCCTCAAACGCCGGACGGGCTGAATACCCAGCCCGTCCGGCGTTTGAGGACGAGCGCGTTTTAGCGCGACAAGGGGGGTCTGGGGGCGGCAGCCCCCAGGGATGGGACGGGTAAGGGCGGCGGGGGCGAGAATCCTCACTGGCTCTTCCCGGAGGGACCCGTCAGGTCGATCAGCCTGCACACCGTCTCGATGTCGATCTTCACCTGGGCGATCGACGCCCGCCCCGACAGCCACGTGATCAGCGCCGAGTGCCAGGTGTGCTCGATGACGCGAACCGCCGACAGCTGCTCGGGGGTCGGGTGACCGGAGCCCGGCTCGCCCAGGCCCATCGAGTCCAGGATGATCGCCGTCGTCTGACGCGAGACATGGTCGACCTCCGGGGAGACACTCCGGTCCGCGAACGTCAGCGCCCGCACCATCGCGTCCGCCAGGTGCGGCTCACGCTGGAGTGCGCGGAACGCACGCATCAGCGTCTCCGCCACCCGCTCCGCCGCCGTCTCACCCGTCGGCGGCTTCTTCCGCAGCGTCCCGTGCATATGCTCCAACTGGTCCTGCATCGTGGCGACCAGCAGATGCACCTTGGACGGGAAGTACCGGTACAGCGTGCCGAGCGCGACCTGCGAGGACTCCGCGACCTCCCGCATCTGCACCGCGTCGAACCCGCCCCGCGCGGCCAACTGCGCGCTCGCGTGCAGGATCCGGCGCCTGCGGGCCTCCTGCCGCTCGGTGAGCGGAGCGGAGGGCGGCGGCGAACTCGGTCGCGCCGTACGTGCTTCCACCTTCGCGTCGGCAGGCATGGGTCCCGTTCCGTGACAGTCGGTGATCGCGCGGCGATCGGGCAGTCATGTAGCAGCAAACAGTCAGCGGTGAGTCAGTGATCAGTCAGCGGTCAGTCAGCATCGCACGCCGCGTCGTGCGTCCGCCGTGGCGCGAATCACCTGATCCACCGCTCACAGCCGAGGTGCCTGCCGGTAGATTCGGAGCCTCCTGAACGATCAAGTCTGAAACTTGTTCTAGATTAGCGTCCCGACGTAGTCTCGCGGGAAAACGCGGGCAGAAGGGGGCCGGGAGTGACCGCTGAGGCCAGCGAGGCGGGCCCTCTGGGGGATCCTGCCGCGGACGGCGAGCGACCGCTCAACATCGCGCTTCTGACGTATAAGGGGAACCCGTTCTGCGGCGGCCAGGGCGTCTACGTACGCCACCTGTCGCGCGAACTAGCCCGCCTCGGCCACCGAGTCGAGGTCATCGGCTCCCAGCCGTACCCCGTACTGGACGTGCTGGACGGACTGGGCGGACTGGAAGCACCCGACGGGAAGGGCGACGCGGGCCTCACCGCCCCCGTCCTCACCGAACTCCCCAGCCTCGACCTCTACCGCCACCCCGACCCCTTCCGCACCCCGGCCCGGGACGAGTACCGCGACTGGATCGACGCCCTCGAAGTCGGCACGATGTGGACCGGCGGCTTCCCCGAGCCGCTCACCTTCTCCCTCCGCGCCCGCCGCCAACTCCGTGCCCGGCGCGGTGAGTTCGACGTCGTGCACGACAACCAGACGCTCGGGTACGGGCTGTTGGGCGACATCGGCGCCCCGCTCGTCACCACGATCCACCACCCCATCACCGTGGACCGCCAGTTGGAGCTGGACGCGGCCGACGGCATCCGCCGCCGGATGTCCGTACGCCGCTGGTACGGCTTCACGCGCATGCAGAAGCGAGTCGCGCGCCGCCTGCCCTCCGTGCTCACCGTCTCGGGTACGTCGCGGCAGGAGATCGTCGACCATCTCGGCGTACGGGACGAGCGCATCCACGTCGTGCACATCGGCGCCGACACCGACCTCTTCTCACCCGACCCGGCGGTACGCCAGGTACCGGGCCGCATCGTGACCACGTCCAGCGCGGACGTTCCCCTCAAGGGGCTGGTGTTCCTCGTCGAGGCGCTGGCGAAGGTACGTACGGAACACCCCGCCGCCCACCTCGTGGTCGTCGGCAAGCGCGCCGAGGACGGACCCGTCGCCCAGGTCATCGAGCGGTACGGCCTCGAAGGCGCCGTCGAGTTCGTCAAGGGCATCTCGGACGCGGAACTCGTCGACCTGGTGCGCTCGGCGGAGATCGCCTGCGTACCGTCCCTGTACGAGGGCTTCTCGCTCCCGGCGGCAGAGGCGATGGCCACCGGCACACCCCTGGTCGCCACCACCGGCGGAGCGATCCCGGAGGTGTCAGGCCCCGACGGCGAGACCTGCCTCTCCGTACCCCCCGGCGACCCCGGAGCCCTGGCCACTGCCCTGGCCACCCTCCTCGCCGACCCGGAACTGCGCGCGCGCCTCGGCCGGGCGGGCCGTGAGCGCGTACTGACCCGCTTCACCTGGGCCCGAGCGGCACAGGGCACGGCAGCCCACTACCGCGAGGCAATGGCCCGCTCCGCGGCCCAGAACCCCCCTCCGGGCCGCTCCGCGCCCAAGCCCCCCAGCCGCTCCGCGGCGCCCCCCACCGTGACCCCCGACCGCGAAAGCAGGACCCCGTGCTGACCGTCGACTTCACCCGGTTCCCGCTGGCCCCGGGCGACCGCGTCCTGGACCTCGGCTGCGGAGCAGGCCGGCACGCGTTCGAGTGCTACCGGCGTGGCGCCCAGGTCGTGGCGCTCGACCAGAACAGTGACGAGATCCGCGAGGTCGCCAAGTGGTTCGCGGCGATGCAGGAGGCGGGCGAGGCGCCCGCCGGGGCCACCGCGACGGCCATGGAGGGCGACGCCCTGGCCCTGCCGTTCCCCGACGAGTCCTTCGACGTCGTGATCATCTCCGAGGTCATGGAACACATCCCGGACGACAAGGGCGTACTCGCGGAGATGGTCCGGGTGCTGAAGCCCGGCGGCCGGATCGCGATCACCGTGCCGCGCTACGGACCCGAGAAGGTCTGCTGGTCCCTCTCCGACGCCTATCACGAGGTCGAGGGCGGCCACATCCGGATCTACAAGGCGGACGAACTGCTCGCGAAGATCAGGGAAGCCGGGCTGAAGCCGTACGGCACCCACCACGCCCACGCGCTGCACTCCCCGTACTGGTGGCTGAAGTGCGCGTTCGGCGTCGACAACGACACGGCGCTGCCGGTGCGCGCGTACCACAAGCTGCTGGTCTGGGACATCATGAAGAAACCCCTCGCGACCCGGGTCGCCGAGCAGGCGCTGAACCCGCTGATCGGTAAGAGCTTCGTGGCGTACGCGACCAAGCCGCACCTCCCCCTCGTGGAAGCCAAGTGACGACCCCCCGGACAGAACACCTCGTCCTGCCCGGGGTCCTCACCGCCGAGGAGGCCGCCCTCACCGTCCGCGGGATCCTCGCGGAGCAGCGGGAGGACGGGGCCATCCCGTGGTTCCGGGGGCACCATCTCGACCCGTGGGACCACACCGAGGCCGCGATGGCTCTGGACGCGGCCGGCGAGCACGAGGCCGCCGAGCGGGCCTACTTGTGGCTGGCCGCCCACCAGACCGAGGACGGCTCCTGGTACGCGGCGTACGCCGACGGGGACGCGGACGCCGTCACCGACCGGGGCCGGGAGACCAACTTCGTCGCCTACATAGCGGTCGGCGTCTGGCACCACTACCTGGCCACCGGCGACGACATCTTCCTGGACCGGATGTGGCCGACGGTCTTCGCCGCCGTCGAGTTCGTGCTCCAGCTCCAGCAGCCCGGCGGTGAGATCGGGTGGAAGCGCGAGGACGACGGCACCGACCTCAAGGACGCGCTGCTGACCGGGAGTTCGTCGATCCACCACGCGCTGCGCTGTGCGCTAGCCATCGCCGAGGAACGTGAAGAGCCGCAGCCCGACTGGGAGTTGGCGGTGGGCGCGCTGCGGCACGCGATCCGCCGGCACCCGGAGCGGTTCCTCGACAAGGACCGCTACTCGATGGACTGGTACTACCCGGTCCTGGGCGGTGCGTTGACGGCTACGGAGGCCAAGTCCCGTGTCGAGGAGGGCTGGGAGCGCTTCGTCGTCCCCGGACTCGGGGTGCGCTGCGTCGTGCCCAATCCGTGGGTGACGGGCGGCGAGTCGGCCGAACTCGCCCTGGCGCTCTGGGCGGTGGGCGAGTCCGACCGGGCCCTGGAGATCCTCCAGTCGATCCAGCATCTGCGGGACACGGACAGCGGCCTGTACTGGACGGGGTACGTGTTCGACGCGGAGGCGGTCTGGCCGCGTGAACTCACCACGTGGACGGCGGGGTCACTGCTGCTCGCGGTCGCGGCACTCGGCGGGCACGAGGCGACGTGTGCGGTGTTCGGCGGTCAGTTGCTGCCGACGGGGCTGGACCCCGACTGCTGCACCTGACCGCCCGGCGGGACGTCGAGTTTTTCGCGTGCGGGTGCGTCGTGGCTGGTCGCGCCCACGCGGCGGAGCCGCATATCGGCACAGCCCCGCGCCCCTTTGGGGGCGCGGCTGATCACTTAGCGGCGGCCGACCCTGCTGAGGGCGTGGCCCACGAACAGGTAGACGACGGCTGCCAGTCCGTACCCGGCTACGACCCGCGCCCACTGCTCGTCGAACGTGAACAGGTCGTACGACCAGCCCGCCAGCCAGGTGGCCGCGTCGTGGACGAACTCCACGAAGTCGTTCGCGCGGTCCGCGTCCAGCAGGTAGAACAGGATCCAGAGCCCGAGGATGAGGGCCATGATGTCAGCGGCGACGGCGAAGACGGCGCCGGCCCGGTTCGACTTGCGGCGAGTGTCAGGGGACATGTTCTTCGAGTGCCCTCGAATCCAGGATGAAACCAGGGCGCCGGGAGGAAGAACGCAGCCTACGAGTTGAGGTCGGCGAGGACGCGCAGGGTGTGCGGGTCGGGGGAGAGGACGAGCAGGTCGGTCACCGGCCCCTTGCGCCACAACTCCAGCCGCTCCGCGATGCGTTCACGCGGCCCGACGAGCGAGATCTCGTCGGCGAAGGCGTCCGGCACGGCCAGTACGGCCTCCTGCCGCCGCCCGGCGAGGAAGAGTTCCTGGATCCGCCGGGCCTCCTCCTCGTACCCCATGCGGGCCATCAGGTCGGCGTGGAAGTTGCGGGCCGCGTGCCCCATCCCGCCGATGTAGAACCCGAGCATCGTCTTGACGGGCAGCAGCCCTTCGGAGACGTCGGAGCAGACGCGGGCCTGGGCCATGGGCGCGACGAGGAAGCTGTCGGCGGCACCGACGAGCGAGGCCTCGTACAGCTCGGTCCGCAGCGGGGACCAGTACAGGGGCAGCCAGCCGTCGGCGATACGGACCGTCTGCGCGATGTTCTTGGGCCCCTCCGCGCCGAGCAGCACAGGGAGTTCGGCGCGCAGCGGGTGGGTGATGGACTTGAGGGCCTTGCCGATACCGGCCCCGTCCGGCCCGTCGTAGGGCAGGGAGTGGAAGCGCCCTGACACCTCAACGGGTGCCTCGCGCCTGAGGACTTGGCGTACGACATCCACGTACTCCCGGGTCGCGGTGAGCGGCGACTTCGGGAACGGGCGCCCGTACCAGCCCTCGACGACCTGCGGGCCGGAGAGCCCGAGCCCGAGGAGGACGCGTCCGCCGGAGAGGTGGTCGAGGGTGAGGGCGTGCATGGCGGTGGTCGTCGGCGAGCGGGCCGCCATCTGCGCAACCGCCGTACCCAGCTTGATCCTTGACGTCTGCGCCGCGATCCAGGTCAGCGGGGTGAACGCGTCCGAGCCCCAGGACTCGGCCGTCCACACGGAGTCGTAGCCGAGCCGTTCGGCCTCCTGGGCGAGCGGAACGTGGTCCGGGGAGGGGCCGCGCCCCCAGTAGCCGAGCGCGAGACCGAGCCGCATGCCTGCCTCCTGACGGTACGTCAGACAAGAGAATGCCGGCGGCGACTGTACGGCAACGGCCCCTCACCCGGAAGGGCAAGGGGCCGCGGCGGCTCGCGACGGGCTCGACGGGTTATCCGCGCTGGATGCCGGAGGTGTCCTGGAGGACGCCACGGCGGCCGTCCTGCGTCTGGGCGATCAGGCCCTGGCCGCGCTGCTCGACGGCCAGGTACCAGGTACCGGGGGCCAGTTCGGCGATCGGCGTCGGCGAACCGTCCTCCGCGAACAGCGGACGCGGCACCGGCACGGCGAACCAGAACGGGGAGAAGTCGGCGGCCGGGGCCTGCGCCTGCTGCTGACCGGCTCCCGCGCCCGCACCGGCACCCGCACCGGCGCCGAAGGGCTGACCGGCCTGCGGCTGGCTGCCGTACGGCTGCTGCGGCGCGCCGGCGCCCGGGTAGCCGTAGCCGCCCTGGGGCTGGCCACCGGGGTAGGGCTGGCCGCCGTAGGGCTGCGGGGCGGGCGGCTTGGGGGCGCCGACCAGGGCGCCCTTCAGGGCCGGGACCAGCGGGGTGGCGACGGCGGCAGCCGCCATGACGACCGTGGCGACGAGGGAGAGGATCAGACCGGTGCCGGCGTCCGGGCCCGAACTGGCGCTTTCACCGACGTTGTTGGCGCCGCCCGCCGGGTCGAAGATGTTGCCGAGCGCGCTCCAGGCGGCGAAGACGGTGAAGGCGACACCGAACTGGCCGAGGTCGATGCCCGCGACCTTGGGCACCTGCGGCAGACCGTGCGACACCACGACGAGCGCGGCGCCGATGAGACCGGCGAGGACGACGCCCAGCAGGACCGGTCCACTGGCCCAGGCGCTCGGCATGTCGAGGCCCGTGGCACCGTCGACGGAGTAGATGTCGAGGAACGACGCGATGAACAGCAACACCGCTGCTCCGATCACCACGCCGTCGCCTCGAGTGAGGGAGCGGATATTCACTTCAGGTCCTCAGGTCCTTCGTAGGTCGTGTCGTCGTCAATCGATCGTTCGTAGGGGCACGACATTATCGTCCGTCCGAGCGGGCTGTCCGCCGGGATGCACGCGTTGATCACGAACCGCGCAGGAAACTCACGATTCCTTCAGAGATCCCTTGGGCGGCTTTCTCCCGCCAGGTCCCGCTGGTCAGCAGGGCCGCGTCCGCGCTGTCGCGCATGTTGCCGCACTCGATGAACACCTTCGGAACCGTTGACAGATTGAGACCGCCGAGATCCGTACGGGTGTCGAGACCGGTGCCGCCGCCGATGTAGTTGGAGGGCGCGGAGCCGGTCTCGCGGACGAACCCGTCCTTGATGTCCTGCCCGAGCAGCTTGGAGGAGGCGACGATCGGCCGGGTGTCGGCGTCCCCTTCGTGCACGGCCCCCGGCAGGATCACATGGAACCCCCGATTACCGGCCGAACTCCCATCCGCATGGATGGATACGACGGCATCGGCGCGCGCGGCGTTCCCGATCCGGGCCCGCTCGTCGACGCAGGGCCCGAAGGCCAGGTCGCCGTCCTGCGTGAACTTCACGGTGGCGCCCTGCTGTTCGAGCACCGTCCGCAGCCGCCGCGCGACATCGAGGGTGAACTCGGCTTCCGTGTAACCGCTGTTGGTGGCGGTACCGGTGGTGTCGCACTCCTTGGAGTTCGTACCGATGTCCACCTTGCGGTTGATCTCGGCGGTGTGCTTGAAGTTCCCGGGATTGTGCCCGGGATCGACGACGACGACCTTGCCCGCGAGGGGGCCGGCGGATTCGCTTTCGCTGGGGACGCTGATGCCGGGCGTCCCGATCGGCGAGAGGGGCTCGTAGTCACCGCTGGACAGCACATCCCCCTTCCCGTCACCGCCGTCATCGGCGACGGCCCCCCAGACGAACCACCCGCCCGCCCCACCCAGCACCAGCACGGCGAGGGCGACGGCCAGGGGACGGCGCACGAAGGAACGAGGGGGCTGGGGCGGCTCGAAGCCGGGGCCTGCGTAGGACACGTCTGCGACTCTAACCGGCCCTCAGACCCCGCCCCCCGTTCGTCGCAGTACGCGCAGCGAGCGGGTCGCGGAGACCTCCGTGAAGGCGCCGGAGGCCAGGGCGCGGAGGTAGATCCGGTACGGGGCCTGGCCGGTGAACTCGTCCTCGGGGTCGGGGAAGACGTCGTGGATGAGGAGCAGTCCGCCCTCGGCGACATGCGGGGCCCAGCCCTCGTAGTCGGCGGTGGCGTGCTCGTCGGTGTGCCCGCCGTCGATGAAGACGAGGCCGAGCGGGGAGTTCCATACCCGCGCCACCTGCGGCGACCGCCCGACGACCGCGATCACGTGGTCCTCCAGACCGGCCTGGTACAGGGCCCGTCGGAACAGCGGAAGCGTGTCCATGACCTTGAGCTCCGGGTCGACCGTGTCGGGGTCGTGGTACTCCCACCCCGGCTGCTGCTCCTCACTGCCCCGATGATGATCGACGGTGACAGCGCCGACCCCGGCGGCACGGGCCGCATCGGCGAGCAGAATGGTGGAACGCCCGCAGTACGTCCCGACTTCGAGCAACGGCAGCCCGAGCGCCCCCGCCTCAACGGCGGCCGAGTACAGCGCGAGCCCCTCATCCACGGGCATGAACCCCTTGGCCCCTTCGAACGCGGCCAGGATCTCGGGCTTGGGCGCCGGGGGCATGGGGGGTCCCTTCGGTCGTACGAGCGTGCGGGCCCCCCATGCTGCCGTACAACCCGGGCGACGAAACGACGGGGGGTGCGTGGACAGGGGCGCGGGGAACTGCGCGACCAGCTCCCACGGGCCCGCAGCCAACACACAACCCCGCCCCGCCCCTCGCTCGCGCGGAGCGCTTACGCGCTGACGGTCTCCCCGGGCAAGGAAAGGTCCAAGTCAACCGCCCCCACCCCACCCGCATGCGTCGCAGACGATGCATGCGGCCCATACCCAGAAGCCCGCGCGGCCAGCACATACGCCCCCTGAGCAGGAACAGCGAGCGCATAGCTACCGTCCTCCGCCGACAAGGTGGCGCCGGCCTGCCGCCCACGCCGGTCGATCAACGTGACCTTGGCCCGCGCGACCGGAACGCCGTCCGCCCCCAGAACCCGCCCACGGAACCCGGCGCCGAGCGCCGCGTCCGCGCGCCCAAGCGCAGCGTCTTCTTCGCTGCTGGCCCGCAGCTGCAGCCCGCTCACCGGCCGCCGCCCCGGCAGGAACAGCGCCAGCACCAGCCCGATGGCCACAGCCCCCGTAGCGATCAGGAACGAGACGCGGAACCCGTGCATCGTGGGGATCGCGACCCCGCCCACATGGTTCGCGGTGTTGGCGAGCACCATGCCGATGACGGCGCTGGACACGGACGTACCGATGGACCGCATGAGGGTGTTCAGGCCGTTGGCCGCGCCGGTCTCGGAGGCCGGGACCGCGCCGACGATCAGGGCGGGGAGGGAGGAGTAGGCGAGTCCGATACCGGCGCCCAGAATCACCGCGATGACGAGGGACTGCCAGGCCGCGCTCATCAGGCCGAGGCCGGCGCCGTAGCCGATCGCGATGATCAGCAGGCCGAGGATCAGGGTGACCTTGGGCCCGTACTTGGCGGACAACCGCGCGTAGACAGGGGCCGTGAACATCATCGTCAGGCCGAGCGGCGCCACGATCAGGCCCGCCATGACCATCGACTGGCCGAGGCCGTAGCCGGTGGAGGTGGGCAGCTGGAGGAGCTGGGGCAGGACGAGCGAGACGACGTAGAAGGAGACGCCGACCATGATCGAGGCGAGGTTCGTGAACAGCACCGCCGGGCGGGCCGTGGTCCGCAGGTCCACCAGCGGGGCCTTCAGCCGCAGCTCCAGTACGCCCCACAGGAGGAGTACGAGGGCGGACGCGCCGAACAGGCCGAGCGTGGTGCCGGAGGTCCAGCCCCAGTCGCTGCCCTTGGTGATGGGAAGGAGGAAGAGGACGAGACCGACGGAGAGTCCGATGGCGCCGAGCACGTCGAAGGTGCCCTCGGCGCGCATCCGGGACTCCGGTACGACGAACAGGGTGAGGGCGATGGCGAGAGCGCCGAGGCCGGCGGCCCCGTAGAAGAGGGCGTGCCAGTCGGAGTTCTGGGCGATCAGCGCGGCGAGGGGGAGCGCGAGGCCGCCGCCGACGCCTATGGAGGAGCTCATCAGGGCCATCGCCGAGAGGAGCTTCTCGCGGGGCAGCATGTCGCGCATCAGACCGATGCCGAGGGGGATGGCGCCCATGGCGAAGCCCTGGAGGGTCCGGCCCACGATCATGGTCAGCAGGTCGCTGGTGAGCGCGCTGACCAGGGCGCCGACCACCATCACGGAGAGGCTGGCGATCAGCAGGCGCCGCTTGCCGTACAGGTCACCGAGCCGGCCCATGATCGGCGTGGCCACGGCTCCGGAGAGGAGCGTCGAGGTCAGCACCCAGGTGGCGTTGCTGGGCGAGGTGCTCAGCAGTTGGGGCAGGTCCTTGATGACGGGAACGAGCAGGGTCTGCATGACCGCGACAACAATGCCCGCGAAGGCGAGCACCGGGACTATGGCCCCGCCCGTTCTGCCGGTGTCACCGGTTTCCCCGGTGGGCCGGTCGGTCGTCGTGTGCGTCATGGGGTGGGGCCTCCAGGCAGGGCGGTGATCGTGGCGTTTCGCCGTGGGGACGGGGTACGTGTGAGATGAACCTGTGTGCCTGGGCAACTATTCCGATGTTTTGGCGTACTAACTAGTTCTTGCTGGTTCTTGACCTGCTCATGGGTATCGCCGTGGCGTGCGTGCCGGGGGAGGGGGCTACAGCCACCCCTGCTGGCGCGCCTCCCGTACCGCCGCCATCCGGTTGCGGGTGCCCGTCTTGCCGATCGCGGCCGAGAGGTGGTTGCGGACCGTCGACTCCGAGAGGTGGAGTCTGGCGGCGATGTCGGCGACCGGCGCGCCGTCCGCCGAAGCCTTGAGGACGTCGCCCTCGCGGGCCGTGAGCGGGTTGGGGCCGGCGCTGAGCGCGGCGGCGGCGAGGGCGGGGTCGATGACCGTCTCGCCGGTCAGTACGCGGCGGATCGACGCCGCCAGCTCCTCCACGGGGCCGTCCTTGACGAGGAAACCGGCGGCGCCCGCCTCCATGGCCCGGCGCAGATAGCCGGGGCGGCCGAAGGTGGTCAGGATCAGTACGCGGCAGTCCGGGGCCTCGTCGCGGAGCCGGGCGGCGGCGTCCAGGCCGCTCATGCCGGGCAGTTCGATGTCGAGTAGCGCCACGTCCGGGCGGTGCAGGAGGGCCGCGTCGACGATCGCGTCCCCGGCCCCGACCTGGGCGACGACCTCGATGTCCGGCTCCATCCCGAGCAGCAGGGCGAGAGCGCCTCGCATCATTCCCTGGTCCTCGGCGAGCAGGACTCTGACGGACTTCGCGGGACGGTGGTCCCGGGGCATCTCGTTCACGGGTTAAGGGTAGGGCGGGGGTGGGGGCTGAGCTGGGAGGGAGGCGGCGACTCCTGCATCTCCGTGGCAAGCTCCGAGGGCACCTCTGCGGGAACTTCTCCGGGAACTTCTGCGGGCACCTCTGTGGGGGGTTCCGTGGGTGACTCCGTGGGGAGTTCGGCCGTCACCAGGAAGCCGCCCCGGGGTGTCGGGCCCGCCTCCAGTGAGCCGCCCGCCGCCGCCAGGCGTTCCTTGAGGCCCTTCAGTCCGGTGCCGCCGACACCCGGACGTGTGGACCCTTCGGGCGGCTGTACGCCGGTGCCGTCGTCCGCGATGCTCAGGCGCACCCGTTCGCCCGTGCCCTCCACCCTGATCTCGCAGCGGGCGGCGCCGCTGTGCCGTACGACGTTCGTGATCGCCTCCCGTACCACCCAGCCCAGGAGTGCCTCGGCCGACGCGGGCAGGGGTGGGCCCGAGCGGTGGATCACCGGGGTGATGTCCGCCGCGGTCAGGACCGAGTCCGCGCGGTCCAGTTCCGTGGCCAGGCTGCCCTGCCGGTAGCCCGTCACCGCCTCGCGGATCTCCGTCAGGGCCTGGCGGCCCACCGACTCGATGTCCGTGATCTGGAGCAGGGCCGCGTCCATGTTCCGGGGCGCGAGGCGTCGGGCGGCCTCGGACTTCACCACGATCACCGACAGGGTGTGGCCCAGCAGGTCGTGCAGGTCGCGGGAGAACCGCAGCCGTTCCTCCTCGACCGCGCGGCGCGCCAACTCCTCACGTGCTGACCGCAGTTCACGTACCGCCTCGGTCAGGGACAGGATCGCCGCCGTCACCATCGTCGACAGGAACGTCCCGTACGCGACGTTCAGCGCGTCCCAGCCGTCCCGCACCGCGGAGACGGCCGCCGCGAGGGCGGTGAGCGCGAGTCCGGCGCGGCCCAGCCACGGGCCCCGCATCGCCGCGCCCGTGGCCAGCCCGAGCAGCGGGAAGAAGTACAGCCAGCTGCCGCCGTACACGATCGCCAGCGCGCAGGTCACCACGCCCATCAGGGCCAGCGCGACCCGCGTCGACCTGGCGTCCCGCTTCTCCTTCACGAAGGCGCGGAACGTGACGTAGACGTAGAGGGAGTTGAACGTGAGCAGGCCCAGGGCGCCGATCCAGGGCAGCGGGGTGCGGCCCTGGAGGAGGTTGGAGAAGGAGCCCAGGCCCATCAGCAGCCAGGGCAGCAGGGCGAAGCCGGTCGGCGGCGGGCCCGGGTTCTCCGGCTCCGCCTGTCGGCGCGTCCGTCGGTGCGTTTTCCTGGCCCGCCACTCGCCGGCCTGCCGGACGGCCCCTCGCATCCTGAACATGGACAACAGCGTACGAAGCGATCGTCGCCCCGGGCAGATGCCGATGTACGGACTCCGGCAGGACAAATGTCCCGGTCCCGTGAATCATGCACACAGCTGACGGGGTGTCAGGAGCCTTCACAACTCAGGACCGCTCGGCTATACAACAGAAGGCGCCGGACTGGAACGCGTTCTAGAACGGCCCGTATCGACCTCGGTGCGGCCGACGGTGCGGACGACCGTACCGAGGTCTCAGTTCCGCGAGATGTTCGTACTGCTGCGATGTCCGTTCCGCCAGTTGATCAGGAGTCCCATGCCCATTGACGCCGCCAAGGCCGTCGCCGCCGAACCCCGGTCCGCAGAGATCGCCTGGGGCCGCAAGGACGTCCAGCTCTACCACCTCGGCATCGGCGCCGGCGTCCCCGCGACCGACCCCGGCGAACTCCGCTACACCCTCGAATCCCGGCTGCACGTCCTGCCCAGCTTCGCCACCGTCGCCGGCAACGACTCCCCGGACGTCATCAGCGGCCTATCGATGCCCGGCGTCGACGTCGACCTCGCCCACGTCCTGCACGGCGGCCAGAGCATCGAGGTCCACCGCCCGATCCCGGTCGAGGGCAGGGCGCTCGCCACCGGGAGCATCGCCGCCGTGTACGACAAGGGCAGCGCCGCGATCCTCGTCATGCGCACCGAAGTCGCCGACGCCGACGGTCCGTTGTGGACGAGCGACGCGCAGATCTTCGTACGCGGGGAGGGCGGCTGGGGCGGCGACCGGGGGCCCTCGAACCGGCTTCCGGTGCCCGACGGTGAGCCCGCGAAGGTCGTCGAGCGGACCGTCCGGGAGGACCAGGCGCTGCTCTACCGGCTCTCCGGCGACTGGAACCCCCTGCATGCCGACCCCGAGTTCGCCGCCCGCGCCGGGTTCGAACGGCCGATCCTGCACGGGCTGTGCACGTACGGCATGACCCTCAAGGCGGTCGTCGACACGGTGCTCGGCGGGGACGTCGGCCGGGTCCGCGCGTACCGCACCCGCTTCGCCGGGGTCGTGTTCCCCGGCGAAACCCTGCGCATCCGGATGTGGACGCCCGAACCGGACCGCGTCCAGGTGTCGGTCACCGCCGTCGAACGGGACGACGCGCCGGTACTGGCCGACACCGTCGTCGAACACTCCGCATGAGCTGTACGTCAGTGGGTCGTACGTCCATGAACCGCACGTCCATGAACCACACGTCCGTGAGTCGTACGCCCGTGAGTTGAGCCGAGCACATTCCTGAGGGGAGCCGCATCATGCGCGCAGCCGTACTGCACGAGATCGGGCAGGACAAGCTCGATGTCCTCGACGACGTCGAGGCCGTGGGCTTCGGTCCCGGCAAGGTGAGGATCCGGGTACGGGCCACCGGGCTGTGCCACTCGGACCTCTCCGCGATGAACGGCGTACTGCCACAGCCCGCGCCCTTCGTCCCCGGCCACGAG
Organism: Streptomyces sp. NPDC000878; assembly: GCF_053599695.1. Classification (NCBI taxonomy): domain Bacteria; kingdom Bacillati; phylum Actinomycetota; class Actinomycetes; order Kitasatosporales; family Streptomycetaceae; genus Streptomyces; species Streptomyces sp. NPDC000878. Next base: position 120,035 of record NZ_JBSFMT010000001.1, read on the forward strand.
GGCGCCGGCGAGATCCTCGAAGTCGGGGACGGCGTCGGGCACTTGAAGGCCGGTGACCGGGTCGTCGTGTGCTGGCTGCCCGCCTGCGGGGCGTGTCCCGCCTGCAAGCGCGGGCAGAGCGAACTGTGTCTCTCCGGGTTCATGAACGCCGGCACCCCCAACTTCCGTCGCCCCGGCGGCGATGTCTTCGGCATGGCGGGCACCGGAACCTTCACCGAGGAGGTCGTCGTCGACGCCGGCTGTGCCGTCCCCATCCCCGACGACGTGCCCTTCGACATCGCCGCCCTCATCGGCTGCGGGGTGACCACCGGACTCGGCGCCGCCATCAACACCGCGAATGTGGCGGCCGGTTCGTCGGTCGCCGTCATCGGCTGCGGAGGCGTCGGCATCTCCGCGATACAGGGCGCCCGGCTCCAGGGCGCCGCCGAGATCGTCGCCGTCGACCCGGTCGTCTCGCGCCGGGAGTCCGCGCTCAAGTTCGGTGCCACGAAAGCCGTTTCGCCGGACGAGCTGGCCGACGCCAAGCAACAGGTCACCGGCGGCGAGGGGTTCGACTACGTCTTCGAGGTCGTCGGCCGCTCCGCCACCGCCCGCACCGCCTACGACACCACCCGGCGCGGCGGCACCATGGTCGTCGTCGGTGCGGGCGCCATGGACGACAACCTCCAACTCAACATGTTCGAGCTGTTCTTCGACGAGAAGCGCATCCTGCCGTCCATGTACGGCGGCGGCGACGTCCTGCGGTCCTACGAGCGCACGATCGCCCTCTGGCGCGCCGGACGCGTCGACCTCGAAGGCCTCATCACCCACCGCGTACCGCTCTCCGGCATCAACGAGGCCCTCGACCAGATGCGTACGGGAACCGCGCTGCGTACGTGCATCGAGATCTGACACCTGAGAGCTGAAGGCGGAGGGGTGAGGATGTCACTGCCACTTGAGGGGCTCGCCGCGATCGTCACGGGCGCGGGGCGCGGTCTCGGCCGGGTCGAGGCGCTGGAGCTGGCCCGGCTCGGCGCGGCCGTCGTCGTCAACGACTACGGGCAGCCCGGCCGGGACGGCTCCGGAGAGGCGTCCGCCACCCCCGCCGAGGAGGTCGCCGCCGAGATCCGCACGGCGGGCGGCACGGCGGTCGCCCACACCGGAGACGTCGCCGACCACCAACAGGCCCGTGAACTCGTCGAGTTGGCGATCGCCGAGTTCGGCAAGCTGGACGTCCTCGTCAACAACGCGGGCATCCTGCGCGACCGCATGGTCTTCTCCATGACGGAGGAGGAGTGGGACTCCGTCATACGAGTTCACCTCAAGGGCCACTTCAACACGACCCACTTCGCCGCCGCGTATTGGCGCGAACGGTCCAAAGCGAGCGGTGCTCCGGTGTACGGGCGGATCGTGAACACGTCCTCGGAGGCGTTCCTCGCCGGTTCGGCGGGACAGCCCAACTACGCCGCCGCGAAAGGCGGAATCGTCGGGCTGACCACCTCCACGGCCCTCGCCCTCGCCAAGTACGGCGTCACGGCGAACGCGATCTGCCCCCGCGCCAGGACCCGTATGACCGAGGACGTCTTCCAGGGCTTCGAGCAGCCGGACGGCGGCCACAGTGGCCTGGACCCCCTCGCCCCCGAGCATGTCGCCCCGCTCGTCGGCTACTTGGCCTCGCCCGCCGCCGAACACGTCAACGGACAGCTGCTCGTCGTCCACGGCGGAATGGTCGCCGTCGTCGAACGCCCGCGGGTGGCCGCCAAGTTCGACAGCAAGCAGGACACCTTCACCTACGACGAACTGGACGCGCTCCTCACCCCGCACTACGCGCAGCGGCCCACGGGGGAGACGTTCGCGGCGGCGGAGGTGCTCGGACTCAAACGCGGGCAGTAAACGCGGGCAGTAGCAAGCGACTTACGGAAACGGCAACGGCTCCGCCCATACGAGAAGGGCGGAGCCGTGTACAGCTTGTGTACCGTCGCTCGACGTACCGTCAGGCCCTGTTCTCGGCCTGCTCGGACGGCTTGCGGTGACGGCCGTTCGGGGTCGCCTCGTCGTTCTGGACCGAGACCGGTCCCCGGTGTTTGCCGTGGCCCGTACTCTCGTGGGCGTCGGCGGACATCGGCTGCTTGTTGCTTGCGTCGTTCATCGGAATGGTTCACCCCGTCAACATGATCTTTCTAACAGCCGGACGATCTTAACCGGCGCGCCTCGGGGTGACACGAGCCGCACACGCCGACCGGAACTAGTTTGTTACAAGCTTCGTCACTTCGTTACCGGGCTTCTCGGCCTTCGTCACGAGCCGCGCCAGCGGAGCCTGTTGCAGCGGCACCGGCCGAGCCACCACGACGGGCGTCGGAGCACTCTCCTCCGGACCCGGCGTCGCCTCCCCTTCCGCCTCCTCCTCCGGCTCTTCGGCCCGCACCCGGGCCACTCCGCACGGCACCTCCCCCGTCGCGTACGGCAGTTGAAGCTCCCCGTCCCTGCTCCACAGCCCAACTCCCCGCAGCCACCCCTCCGGTGCCGGAAAGTGCCGCACCTGCCGCCCGGCGGGCCGCCACACCCCGACCCAGCTCCCCGCCGAACCGTCGATCCGCAGCGCCACCCCACACCCCTCCGGCGTCAGCACCTGCCCCGGCTGGATCGCGAACGGAGTCAGCGCGCACCCCTCGACCCGCAGACACTCCGGGAACCGCACCGGCAGGGTGCTGCCGAGCACTCCCCAGCCCAGCCGTTCCGGCCCGCCGGGCGAGGGCGCGTCCGAGCCGATCAGCAGCAGCCCGCTGTCCGCGTCCGCGAGCAGTAGCCGGTCGTTGCTCTCCGCCGAGATCTGGAGCAGCGGTGACACCTCGCCGTGGCGCTCCAGATCGACCACGACCGCCTTCGTCCGCCCCGCGACCTCCCGGTCCAGGGCGAGCAGCCGGCCCGTACGGTCCAGCCAGACCCCGCCCGAGCAGCGCCCGGGGACCTCCGTGACGTACTCGGGCCCGAAGGCGCCGCCCGCCACCAGCCACACCGTCGTCGAACGCCGGCCCAGGGCGAGGGCGTACGCGCGGTCGCCGCCCGGCGCCGGGGGCAGCAGCCGCAGCGGGGTGCCGGCGTCGGGGCACTCGACCGCGCCGAGGGGGAGTTCGCCGGTGCCGGGGCCGGTCGGGTAGAGCAGCGCGAAGGTGTGCCGGCCGTCGACGAGGCGGTGGATGAGGACCCGCCCGTCGCCCATCGGCAGCACCTGCGTGCCGGGCTCCTCCGGCTGGTTGCCGGGCAGTGGTACGGCGTACGGCTCGGGTCCGTCGAGTGTCCAGCGCTCCGGGAACCAGGAGTCGCCGCTCCGCGCGAGCCGGGCCGCGTAGGCACCGTCCGCAGTGATCACGCACTCCGCCCCCGGGGACAACCCGTCCTCCGTGCCGGGTTCGATCGCACAGGCTGTCATCGATCGGTCACCTCCAGCGACGAAGCTAGTTTTCGCACGCACGGGCGTGGGACCGGGCGGCTCCCACTTCACACATAAGGGTGGCCAAGGAACGATTCGCCTGAGGAAACCGTGACGCGTGTGCTGGCCGGGACCGGGGACGGCGGTGGGGCGGCAGTGGGGACGGCGGTGGGGTGACAGTGAGGACGGCGGTGGGGACGGCGGTGGGGACGGCGGTGGGGCGGGCGTACCGGTTCAGCCGTACAGACCAGCCAGGTAGCCTTGCGTTCGTGCCCCGTCTGTCTGAAGTCATCGCCGCCCTCGACGCCCTCTGGCCCGCCGAGCGGGCCGAGTCCTGGGACGCGGTCGGCACCGTCGTGGGCGACCCCGACCAGGAGGTCTCGCGGGTCCTGTTCGCGGTGGACCCCGTCCAGGACATCGTCGACGAGGCGGTGAAGCTGGGCGCGGACCTGCTGGTCACCCACCACCCGCTCTACCTCCGAGGTACGACCACGGTCGCGGCGGACACCTTCAAGGGCCGGGTCGTGCACACCCTCATCAAGCACGACATCGCCCTCCACGTCGCCCACACCAACGCCGACCGCGCCGACCCGGGAGTCAGCGACGCCCTCGCCGGCGCCCTCGGCCTGCGGGTCGTACGTCCGCTCGTACCGGACTCCTCCGACCCGGCAGGCCGGCGCGGCCTCGGCCGGGTCTGCGAGCTGGACCACCCGCTGACCGTCCGCGAGTTGGCCGCACGCGCCGCCGAACGGCTGCCCGCGACCGCGCAGGGCATCCGGGTCGCCGGCGACCCCGAGGCGCTCGTCCGCACGGTCGCCGTCAGCGGCGGCTCCGGCGACAGCCTCTTCGACGACGTACGCGCGGCCGGCGTCGACGCCTTCCTCACCGCGGACCTGCGCCACCACCCCGTGTCGGAGGCACGCGCCCACAGCGCCCATGGCAGTGGCGCCGACGGCACCCACAAGCCCCTCGCGCTGCTCGACGCCGCGCACTGGGCCACCGAGTGGCCCTGGTGCGAGCTGGCCGCCGCCCAGCTCGACGAGATCTCCGACCGGAACGGATGGGGCCTTCGCGTCCACGTCTCCGCCACGGTCACCGACCCCTGGACCGCCCACGCGGCGTCCACCACCACCTCTGAAGCACTGGGAGCCCCCAACTGAACGCCGCGCCCGCCGACCAGATCCGACTTCTCGACGTCCAGGCCCTCGACGTACGCCTCCAGCAGCTCACGCACAAGCGCAAGTCGCTGCCCGAGCACGCCGAGATCGAGTCGCTGACCAAGGACCTCACGCAGCTGCGCGACCTGCTGGTGGCCGCGACGACCGAGGAGAGCGACTGCGCCCGCGAGCAGACCAAGGCCGAGCAGGACGTGGACCAGGTGCGCCAGCGCGCCACCCGCGACCAGCAGCGCCTGGACTCCGGTGCCGTCAGCTCGTCCAAGGACCTGGAGAACCTCCAGCGCGAGATCGTCTCCCTCGCCAAGCGGCAGGGCGACCTGGAGGATGTCGTCCTGGAGGTCATGGAGCGCCGCGAGTCCGCGCAGGAGCGCGTCGCCGAGCTGACCGAGCGCGTCGGCGCCGTCCAGGGCAAGATCGACGACGCGACCGCCCGGCGCGAGGCGGCCTACGAGTCCCTCGCCGGCGAGGTGGGCACGGCGACGAAGGAGCGCGAGGTCATCGCGGGTGTGGTGCCCGACGACCTCCTCAAGCTGTACGACAAGCTGCGCTCGCAGCAGGGCGGGGTCGGCGCCGCCCGTCTCTACCAGCGCCGCTGCGAGGGCTGCCGCCTGGAGCTGAACATCACCGAGGTCAACGAGGTGAAGGCGGCGGCTCCGGACGCCGTACTGCGCTGCGAGAACTGCCGTCGCATCCTGGTGCGCACGTCGGAGTCAGGTCTGTAGCAGTTCTGTTCTGCTGGATGAGCAAGGAGCTTGTGGCGTGCGGGAGTTCATCGTCGAGGCGGACGGCGGTTCCCGGGGCAACCCGGGGCCCGCGGGCTACGGTTCCGTCGTCATCGACGCGGCCACGGGCGAGACGCTGGCGGAGGTGGCCGAGTACATCGGCGTCGCCACGAACAACGTCGCCGAGTACCGCGGCCTGGTGGCCGGCCTGCGCGCGGCCCGCGAACTGGACTCCACGGCCAAGATCCACGTCCGGATGGACTCCAAGCTGGTCGTCGAGCAGATGTCGGGCCGCTGGAAGATCAAGCACCCGGACATGAAGCCGCTGGCCGCGGAGGCGGCGCGGGTGTTCCCGGCGGCCGGGCAGGTGACGTACGAGTGGATCCCGAGGGAGCAGAACAAGCACGCGGACCGCTTGGCGAACGAGGCGATGGACGCGGGCAAGCGGGGCGAGCAGTGGTCGGCGGCGGATTCGACGGCGGAACTTCGCAGCGCAGGCTCAGGCGTCCCACCTAAGGGGCGCGGGGCTGTGACACATGCGGCTCCGCCGCGCGGGCGCGACCAGCCCCCACTGACCGCAACTGTGACGACCACCGCTGACGCGAAAGCCGAAGCCGACGCCCGCGCCGCACGCAACGTAGCCACCCCCAGCACAGGTTGGGCCCCGGCGGACATGGGCGCCCCCGCCACCTTCGTACTCCTCCGCCACGGCGAGACCCCCCTCACCCCCCAGAAGCGCTTCTCGGGCAGCGGCGGCACGGACCCGTCCCTCTCGGACGTGGGCCGGGACCAGGCCGAGCGGGTGGCGGAGTCCCTGGCCAGGCGCGGCACGATCGAGGCGATCATCGCGTCCCCCCTGACCCGCACCCGTGAGACCGCCGCCGCTGTGGCGACCCGCCTGGGCCTCGACGTGACGATCGACGACGGGCTGCGCGAGACGGACTTCGGTGCGTGGGAGGGCCTGACGTTCGGCGAGGTGCGCGAGCGCTACCCGGACGACATGAACGCCTGGCTGGCCTCCCCGAAGGCCGAACCGACGGGCGGCGGCGAGAGCTTCGCGGCGACCGCACGCCGACTGGCCGTCACCCGCGACAAGCTGATCGCGGCCCACGCGGGCCGTACGGTCCTGCTGGTCACCCACGTGACCCCCATCAAGACCCTCATCCGCCTCGCGCTTGGCGCCCCGCCCGAGTCCCTGTTCCGCATGGAACTCTCGGCGGCCTCACTGTCGGCAGTGGCGTACTACGCGGACGGCAATGCGAGCGTACGGCTGTTCAACGACACGTCTCACCTGCGCTGAGGCGCCGCGCTGCTTACTTGAGGGCGGACGCCTCGCGGGCGAGCGCCTCGACCCGGTCCCAGTCGCGCGCGGCGATGGCATCCGCCGGAAGCATCCAACTCCCGCCCACACAGGCGACGTTGGGCAGCGCGAGATACTCGGGGGCGTTCGCGGGACCGATCCCCCCGGTCGGACAGAACCGGGCCTGGGGGAGCGGCCCGGCCAGAGCCTTCAGATAGGCGGCCCCGCCCGCAGCCTCGGCCGGGAAGAACTTCATCTCCCGCACCCCACGCTCCAACAGCGCCACGACCTCCGACGTCGTCGACACCCCCGGCAGGAACGGCACCCCGGACGCCCGCATCGACTCCAGCAGTACGTCGGTCCAGCCCGGGCTGACCAGGAAACGCGCCCCGGCGGCCAGCGCATCGGACACCTGCACGGGCGAGACGACGGTACCGACACCGACCACCGCGTCCGGGACCCCGTCGGCGATGGCCCGAATGGCATCGAGCGCGACGGGGGTACGAAGAGTGACCTCAATGGCCGACAGCCCCCCAGCGACGAGCGCCCGGGCCAGCGGCACGGCATCGACCAGCTCCTCAACGACGACCACGGGGATGACAGGGGCGAGGTCGAGGACGGAGGGGACGAGGGAAGCGGGCATGCGCGCCATCCTGCCCGCAGTTTGCAGCACACGCAAAGAACGTTGCACATGCTGCAATAGGGCGCGGCTATCGGCCTTCAGGGGCGCGGGGAACTGCGCGACAAGCCACGACGGCGCAGCAGACAACAAACAACCAACCGCTCAGTGAATCTCGTCCACCAACACATCAAGCGCCCAAGCTGTCCCCACCTTCTTGGGCGCCTCAACTTCAACCACGTACCCCAAATCCCGCAACGCCTCCACCAGTTCCCCCGGCCCGGAGGGCACCGCCCCCACACTCACCAGACTCCGCACAATCCGCCCCTTCGTCGCCTTGTTGAAATGGCTGACGACCTTACGAGTCGGCGCATGCAACACCCGCACGGTCGCCGTCCGCCCAGCAACCTCCCCCTTCGGCTTCCAGGCGGAGCCATACGCGGAGGACCGCAGATCAAGAACCAGCCCACCCCCGGCCACCTCCGGCAGCGCCGCGGCCATCGGCGCACGCCAGTGCGAGGCCAGCGAGCCGATCCCGGGCAGCTTCACCCCCATCGAGCAGCGGTACGAGGGGATACGGTCCGTGACCCGAACAGCACCCCACAGCCCCGAGAAGACCAGCAGCGACCGTGCGGCCCGCTTCTTCGCGGCGGCGTCGAGGGAGGCGAGGTCGAGGGCGTCGTACAGCACACCGGTGTAGATCTCCCCGGCGGGCCGTGTCCCGGCGGTCCGCAGCTCCGTGTTCTTGGCGACCTCGCCCCGCAGCCCCTCACTGAGCCCGAGCACCTCGCGCGCCTTGTCCTCGTCACCGAGGCACAGCTCGACGAGTTCCCCGAGGACGGCCTCGCGGGCGTCGGCGAGGCCGGGCAGGGACAGTGACTCCGGCTTGAGCGGGGCGCCGCGCCCGGAAGAGGCCTTGCCTTCGGAGGGAGGCAGCAGGACAAGCACGGTGAGTTCTCCAAACGGGTACGCGGGCTCGACTCGCGTCAGATTACGTGGCGAGGTAGGTGGGCCCGTTACGTGGCGAGGCGAGTGGACCGGTCGCGTGGCGAGGCGGGTGGGCCGGATTGTGCCTACGCTCGTTTCATGCCCCGCCGCCACATCCGCGTGACCGGCGCCCCCGAAGCCCCCCTCCGGGCCGCCCTCACCGCCCTGCGCACCGAACTCGGCGTCCCCGAGAGCTTCCCGCCCGCCGTCCTGGCCGAGGCGGAGCGGACGGCGAAGGTCATGGCGAAGGCCACGGCGAAGTCTCCGTCGCTCCCGGAGCCGGACGACGCCACGGACATCCCGTTCCTCACCATCGACCCGCCCACCTCCACCGACCTCGACCAGGCGATGCACCTCGCCCGCCGCCCCGGCGGCGGCTTCCGCGTCCGGTACGCGATAGCGGACGTGGCCGCCTTCGTCGTACCGAACGGACCCCTGGACACCGAGACGCATCGCCGGGTCACGACCCTCTACTTCCCGGACGAGAAGACCCCGCTGCACCCGCCGACGCTCAGCGAGGACGCCGCGAGCCTCCTGCCCGGACGGACCCGGCCGGCGGCACTCTGGACGATCGACCTGGACGCGGACGGCCGTACCGTCGCCGCGGACGTTCACCGGGCCCTGGTCCGCAGCCGGGCCAAACTCGACTACGAGGGAGTGCAGCGGCAACTGGACGCGGGGACGGCGGAGGAGCCGCTGGCCCTGCTGAAGGACATCGGCGGGGCCAGGGAACGCCTGGAGGTCGAACGCGGTGGCATCTCCCTGAACGTGCCCGAGCAGGAGATCGTGGTCGAGGAGAACGGCACGTACTCCCTCACCTACCGCGCACCCCTGCCCGCCGAGGGCTGGAACGCCCAGATCTCCCTCCTGACGGGGATGGCGGCGGCCGAGCTGATGCTGACGTACGGCACGGGAGTGCTCCGTACCCTCCCCACCGCCCCGGACGGCGCGGTCGGCCGCTTGCGCCGCACCGCACAAGCCCTGCGCATCGACTGGCCGCACCATGTCTCGTACGCGGCCCTGATCCGCTCCCTGGACCCGCGCCGCCCCCACCACGCGGCCTTCCTCCAGGAGTGCACGACGCTGCTGAGAGGCGCCGGCTACACGGTCTTCCGCGACGGCGACCTCCCGCCGATCACCACCCACTCCGCGGTGGCCGCCCCCTACGCCCACTGCACGGCCCCACTGCGCCGCCTCGCCGACCGGTACGCCTCCGAACTCTGCCTCGCCGCCGTCGCCGAACAGCCCCCGCCCGACTGGGTGTCGGCGGCACTGGACGCGCTGCCCAAGGAGATGGCCGAGGGCGGCAGACGGGCGGGCGCGGTGGAGCGCGGGTGCGTGGACATCGTCGAGGCGGCGCTGCTCAGGGACCGGGTGGGGGAGGTCTTCGAGGGATGCGTGGTGGACGTGCGGGAACACGAACCCACGGTCGGGACAGTGCAGTTGGAGTCTCCGGCGGTGGTCGCGCGCATCGAGGGCGACGGCGCCCCGCTGCCCCTCGGCGAACGGCTGCGGGTACGCCTCACGAGGGCAGAACTCGGGACGGCGGGGGTACGGTTCGCTCCGGCATGACGGCCCGTAGCGCGCGTACGAGTTCGGTGGCCTCGTCGGCGTGGAAGCGGACGAGTCGGATGTCCTGTCGGCGGCCGAAAAAGGTGAAGTGGGCGACCGGCTGGGCGAGTTCGAGGGTGATGGTGGTCTGGGAGCCGATGGGGAGGTTGAGTTCGCCCTCGGTCCGTTGGTGGGTGAGCCGCAGCTCACGGCGTACGGTCGAGATCTTCTCCAGGGGGATCCTCAGATCGACGTGGGCGGCATGACGGACGCGCAGTGAGCGCGAGTTGAGGTCGAGGACGTGCGGGCGGACGACGGAGGCCGCGTGCAGTCCGATGACGAACTCGATCGTGTAGACGTCCAGGACGAGTACCGTCCAGTGCGCGATCGGCCAGCTGCGCAGCAGCACGAACATCGCGACCGTCTCGACCAGGCAGACGAAGGCGAACGCGAACATCGTCGAGCCCTGCCCCCGTGCGTATCCGAAGGCCTGTCCGCCGTCCCCGATCCCGTGCCGGCGCCGCGTCAGCCACAGGACCAGGCTCACGAGGAGCCGCCCCTCGTGCCGTAGCAGAATGCCTGCGATCCTCATGTCTCTCCTCCGGTGACGATCCGCAGCGCACCGCGGATGGCGGCGGCCTGCGCGGGCGCGAAGTCGTCGTAGACGGCGCGCAGGAAACTGTCGGCGGGGGTCCCCCCGCTCGCGCGAAGCCGGGAGGGGGAGAGGTCGATGTCGGCCTCCAGGAACAGCTCGCGGGGAAGGCAGCCGGCGAGGGCGCGGGCCGCCTCCGCCACGCGCGGATCGTCGGCCGAGGCGTCGACGAGGGCGTCGAGCAGCACATAGACCTCGTGCGCCCGCGCCGCCCCCTCCGGCGTCGCGAAGGCACCGCCCAGCGCGTCCATCAGCCGTTTCCGGTCCTCCGGGGGCGCCGTGGTCTCGATGAGCGCGAGCATCTCGCGGTCCTTGGCGGCCATGGGGGAGTCGGAGACATGCGCCAACTCGGCGAACATGGCGGCCAGTTCGGGCGAGACGGGCCCTTCGGCGGACAGCGACTCCGCATTGCGCAGCAGTACGCGCAACCGCGTCCGCCGCTCGTGAATGGCGGCCTCCTGCCGGGCCAGGTCCTCGTCCAGCTCGGCGAGCACCTCGACGAGATCCCGCCCGGCCTCGTCCGCGAGCACGTCCCGCACCTCGGCGAGCCCGAGGCCCAGCTCGGTCAGCCGTCTGATCCGGGCGAGCACGACGGCGTGCCGCAACGTGTAGTCCCGGTAACCGTTGGCAAGCCGCTCGGGCTCGGGCAACAGCCCCAGGTGGTGATAGTGCCGCACGGTCCGAGTCGTGACCCCGACGGCGATGGCAAGCTCTCCGATCCGCATGGGACCAGTAGAAACGCTGACGTTGCGGCAGGGTCAAGCGAGAACCTGCGGCGCCTGTCAGGACGTACCACGAACGAGGGAACGCCCCTCGGTCCCGGGGCGGTGCATCGGCGCGATGCCGCACCTGGACACGACAGACTTCCTCTGACGTCCGCGCAGTAACGTGGAGCGGTGAACGCAGCCGGGGGCAGACGGGAACAGGCACTGTGGACCAGAGCGAGACTGGGCCGTTGCGGCCCCGCCCTTGACCTGCTCACCGCCCGCTTCGACCGCCACGTCTACGCCCCGCACGCCCATGACGAGTTCACGGTCGGCGTCAGTTCCAGTGGCGTCGAGGTCATCGACTACCGGGGAGGCCGCATCTGCACCGACCCCGGTTCCCTGGTCGTACTGGAGCCCGGAGAGATCCACACAGGAGGCCCCGCCACCTCCGCCGGGTACTCCTACCGGGCCCTGTACGCCGACCCGGCCCTCCTCACCGACGGCACCCTCGACGGCCGGTTCCCGCACTTCCGCGAGCCGCTCGTCGACGACCCCGAACTGGCCGCCGCCTTCCACATCGCGCACATCGAACTCAGCGCCTGCCCCGACCCGTTGGAGACCGAGTCCCGGCTGTCCTGGCTCCTGGCGGAACTGGCCCGCCGCCACTCCACGGCCCGCCCGGCGGACGACCGGATCCCCGGCGCGGACCGCATAGCCCACGCCGTACGCACCCGTCTGGCCGACGAGCTGACCACCCCGCCCTCCCTCGCCGACCTCGCCACCGACCTGGGCCTCTCCCGCTACCAACTCCTCCGCGCCTTCCGCACGACGGTCGGGATACCCCCGTACGCCTGGCTCGCCCAGTACCGCGTGACCCGGGCCAGGGGTCTGCTGGAGACCGGACTACGGCCCGCCGAAGTGGCGTCACTCGTCGGCTTCGCCGACCAGGCACACCTGACCCGCTGGTTCCGACGGGTGCTGGGGGTGACCCCGGCGGCGTACCGCAACAGCGTTCAAGACGGCGGGCGGGGAGGCAGCCGACACTTGCCCGCATGACTGCACGCGGCTGGTTGTTGTTCTCCCTGATGGGAGTGGTCTGGGGCATCCCGTATCTGCTGATCAAGGTGGCGGTGGAGGCGGACCTGTCGCCGTCCACGGTGGTGTTCGTACGCTGCACGCTGGGCGCGGCGCTCCTCCTCCCCTTCGCGATCCGCCAGGGCGGCCTGCCGCGCACGATCCGCACGTACTGGCGCCCGATGCTGGCCTTCGCGGTCATCGAGATCATCGGCCCCTGGTGGACCCTGACGGACGCGGAACGCCACCTGTCCAGCTCGACGGCGGGCCTGCTGATCGCGGGGGTACCGATAGTGGGCCTCGCGCTGGCCCGCTTCTTCGGCAGCACGGAGAGGCTGGGGATCCGGCGGCTCACGGGCCTGACCCTGGGCCTGGCGGGCGTGGCGGTCCTGACGATCCCGCACCTGACGGGCGGCGACGCGCGGTCCCTGGCGGAGGTGCTGCTGACGGTCGTCGGCTATGCCACGGCACCGCTGATCGTGGCACGCCACCTGAAGGACGTCCCGTCACTCCACCTCACGGCGCCCTGTCTGGCCCTGGCGGCTCTGGTCTACGCCCCGGCGGCGGTGCTGACCCGTCCGGCGACACTTCCGTCCCCCGACGTCCTGGCCGCCCTGGCCGTCCTGGGCGTGGTCTGCACGGCCCTCGCCTTCGTGGCGTTCCTGGAGCTGATCAAGGAGGCCGGCCCGACGAGGGCCACGGTGTTCACGTACGTCAACCCGGCGGTAGCGGTGGCGGCGGGCGCCCTGTTCCTGGACGAACCCCTGACCGCCGGCATCCTCGCCGCCTTCGCCCTGATCCTGGCGGGATCGGTCCTGGCGACGGCCACTGGACCGCGTCGGGGCGGGCGCCCGGTAGCATGGTCGACACGGCAGACGAGCCGGGCGGACGGCCGCGTGGACTCCCCTTCGGGGGCGCTCCCCGAGGAACGTCCGGGCTCCACAGGGCAGGGTGATGGCTAACGGCCACCCGGGGTGACCCGCGGGACAGTGCCACAGAAAACAGACCGCCGGGGATTTCGATCTCCGGTAAGGGTGAAACGGTGGTGTAAGAGACCACCAGTGCCCAGGGCGACCTGGGCAGCTAGGTAAACCCCACCCGGAGCAAGGTCAAAAGGAGCCGCTGTAAAAGGCGGTTCTGCGCGGACGTTCGAGGGCTGCCCGCCCGAGTCCGCGGGTAGACCGCACGAGGCCGGCGGCAACGCCGGCCCTAGATGGATGGCCGTCGCCGAGACGTCCGCGAGGACCCTCGGCACAGAACCCGGCGTACAGCCCGACTCGTCTGCCCTCTCATCTCACGCCGGAAGGCCCCGCCGAACGTCTCCGTTCGGCGGGGCCTTCCTCGTTTCGCGGAGCCTCACGGAAGCCCGAGCAGCTCGGCGATCTCCGTTCGGCGCCAGTCCCACCGCGGGTGCTTCTCGACCAGATCGACGAACTCGGCGAACTCGACGACGTCGCCGTGGTTCGTGTCGATCAGACCCGAGAAGCCCCGGAGGACGGAGGACAGGAACATGCGCGCCGCGTCCATGGACTGACAGGACACGTAGATCGCACGGGGTTCCTCCCCGATCCTCCCCCGCGCGTCCTCGATCTCGTCCGGCTCGAAGTCCGAGAGGACGTCGCCCGAGAAGTCCAGAGCGTAGGAGTTCCCGTTCCAGTGCAGGAAGTCTCCGTCACTGAGCGGGTCCTTCTCGACTCCGAGTGACCGCACCTCGGCCTCGATGGCGGCGCACTCGCGTGCGCTCGCCAGCAGGACCACGGAAGGCCAGGACATGGCTACCTCCCCGTTCTCGCACGTCTCATGGGGCGATCACCGCCAGGAGTTCTTCGAGGTCGGTCGTGACCATATGGCCCGCCCTCTCCTGGCTCTGGACGACCGATCCCCTCAACTTCTTGCTCGGCCAGATGAAACTGATGACCGGTAGGTCGGTCGCCGACTCGTATCGCTCGTGGTCGCCGGCGGAGCCCTTGCCGGTGCCGGTCTTCACCTGGATCACCGCGTTGCGGGTCACGATGTCGAAGTCGGTGATGTCCTTCCCGTCCGCGCCGACGATCTTGATCTCGACCGCCTTCACGTGGCCAGGGTAACGAGCCTCGATCGCGTCGACGAGCTCAGGAACCCCGGGGTCCTTGGGCGTGCCCACGTAGGTCGGTGAGTTGCCGGTGCCGGTCGGGCAGCTGTCGTTGTGGACCAGGACAGGTGCCGCACCCGCCAGCGCGTAGTACGTGTGCAGGTCGCCGACGGTCAGGTTGTGGACCGTGGAGTCCAGCGACGTCCAGCGCTGCACTCCGGTGATCTGGACATGCGTACCGGCGCTGGTCCTGAGCCACTGACCGGGCCTGAGGTCGGTGGCGTCGAGCCACCGGCCCAGCTCGGGGACCCAGAACGGGTGTTCGGCGGTCGCCGTGATCCGGTCCGTCTTCGAACCGGCCCCGCCGTCGGTGTCGACGGTGACCTCTGCCAGGTGCTTGAGACCCTGGCCCTTGATCTCGGCGGTGACCGTCTCGACGCGGGTCTCCCCGGTCCTCGGGTCTGTCGCGACGACCTTGTCGCCGGTCCTGACCTTCTCGATGGCCTTGGTGGAGCCGTCGGCCATCAGCACCTTCGTGCCGGGCACGAAGCTGTTGCAGCCGGGCGAGTCGGCCGCCTTGCCCGAGCCGCCGCTGCCGCTGGTACCGCCGTTGCTCCGGGAGGAACCGCCGGACTTGCCGCCACCGCCACCGCCGCCGGAGCCCTTGCCGCTTCCACCGGGGTGGGAGGAAGCCTTCGGAGCCGCCTTGGCCTGCGCCTGCTTCTGTACCGGGTTGCCCGTCTTCCGTTTCGCGGCGGCAGCCTCGTCGGCTTTCCTCTTGGCCGCCTCGGCCGCCTTCTTCTTGGCTCTTTGCGCGGCCTCTCTCTTCGCCTTCTCGATGGCCGCCTTCTTGGCCCGCAGCGCGGCGGCCTCGGCGGCCTTGGCCGCCTTCAGGACGGCCTCCGCCGCCCTCTTGGCGGCCTTGAAGGCCTGGATGGCGTCGATGGTGCGGTTGATCGCCTTCAGGACCGACGGGATCTTGCCCAGCCTGGTCCATGGGATCGCGCCGATGATCAGGCTTCCGCACGACCACATGTCCCCGCCGAAGCAGGCCATGGCGTCGTTGATGCCGATGAAGTCCTTCAGCGTCTCCCAGGCGATCGCGAGGATCACCGAGGACAGCGACTTGCCCATCATGGCCTGCGCCTGCGCGACCTGCGACGGTGACAGACCCGCGCCCGCGAGGGCCGCGCTCTTCTCCGAGGCGGTCAGGCTGATCGACAGACCGCTCGGGTCGGAGTACGTGACCGGGTTGTTCTGCGCGTAGGAGTACCCGTTGGACTGCAGCGGGTCGTTCGGGTCGAGCACCGGGTCGACGGACAGGAAGCGTCCGACCACCGGGTCGTACATACGTGCGCCGAGCGGCTGGAAACCGGAGGCGTCGTCCCTGGTCCTGCCGAGGAATCCCTTGTGGTTCTGCAGGTTGACACCGGCGGTGCCGCGCTCGTTGCCGAAGGGGTCCTGCTTGCGGATGCGCACCGACATGCCGCCGCTGAGGACGACCTCCGTGTACGCACTGCCCTGGTGGTCCGAGGTCTGGGCGACCAGGGTCTCCGAACCGGTGCCGTAGGCGTAGCGCATGACCGCGCCGCCGGGGGCGGAGTAGGTGCGCTGGGTGTTGACCAGGACACCGCCCCGCTGGACGGTGACCTCGGCCTCGTCCAGGTGCAGCGTGGCCTGCCTGCCCTTGATGGTGAGCAGACGGTTGCTGTCGGCGCCGTAGATGTGCCGGGTCTCGTTCTGCGGCTGCCAGATCTGCGCGGACGACGAGCTGTCACAGGTCGCCAGGACGATCGGTGTGGAGTTGGCCGAGTTCGCGCCCTGGACGGCCAGGCACAGGCCCGAGGCCTTGTGGGTCAGCTGCCCGGTCGTGTTGCGCTGCAGTTCCTGGGCGGTCACCTGCGCGGCGGTGGTGCCGCACTTCTGGATCTGGACCGCCGCCCCGACCGCGTTCGAGGTGGGCTGGAGGCACCAGGAGTCGTGGAGCGACAGGGTGCCCCGGTCGGGGTCGGTCTGCGTCCCTCCGACAGGAGCCGGGGTCGGCGTGAACCTGAGGTTCTGCGCCACCGAGCCGTTGCAGGGGTAGAGCTGCATCGGCTGGCCGGCGGTGGTCGTCCCCGACTTCAGGTCGAGGCACTTGTCGGCCAGCCCCACGTACGGGGTCCTGCCTCCGGTGCCCGCACCGGTGATCCGGTCGACCTTGCCGTCCGGCGTCCAGGTCAGGTCCTGCTTGTCACCGTTCTGGATCGAGGTGACCGACTTGGTCTCGCCGGTCAGCTCGTACAGCCGCGTGGCCTCGGCCTTGACCTGCGCACCCGCGGGGGTGGTGTAGGTCTTCGTCACCTTGGTGAGCGTGTGCGGCTGGGTGCCGTCGGCCTTGCCGTACGCGTAGCCGCTGGTGGCGTCCTTGGCGGTGGCGCCGGTGAGGTCCTTCTCGGTCAGCTTGGTGCGGTTGCCGAGCAGGTCGTACTCGTACTCCTGCCAGTAGCCCGAGTTGTCCTTGCCCGCGGCGACGTTGAGCGTGCCGTCGGCGTCCTTCGGGGTGGTGCAGTTCGCCTGGTCGTCGGAGGTCCAGGCCGACTTCAGCTGGCCCATCGGGTCGTAGACGAAGCACTGCCGCTCCTCGATCCCGACGGACTTCTCCGCGATCGAGGTGACGTTGCCCGCCGGGTCGTAGGTGTACGCCCGGTCGGAGACCAGGTTGCCGCCGACGACGGAGGTGTCCGTGCCGGTGCCGGACTTCTCGCGGTAGACCGACTGCTCCTTGAGCTCGCCGGTGCCCTCGTCGTACGACGCCTGCGTCCAGACGCGGTACGGCTGGGCGCCCAGGGTCGAGCGGAGGACCTGGCCGTACGCGTCGTAGGCGGTCTCCGCCCCGTACCAGTCCTTGCCGGAGACGGAGAGCGCCCTGCCGTCCTTGTTGTAGCGGACGACGAGCTTCTCCGAGGCGAACCTGCCCACCGCGGGCAGGGTCTGCTCCTCCAGCATGCCGGTGTCGGAGTACGCGTACTCGTACTTGTAGTCCTTGGCGAAGCCCCACGTGTCGACGATCGACTGCGGCAGCGACACCGTGGTCGACGTCGGCTGGTAGTCCTTCGTGTAGCCGCCGATCGACTGCGTGTACGCCAGCGTGTCCGTGTAGCGAGTGGCGCCGGAGGGCATGCCCTTGCCGCCCGGGGCGGTGTCGTACGTGAAGTCGGCGAGCACGGTGCCGGTCGAGCCGGACAGGCGCTGCTGCTTCGGGCGCGACAGCTCGTCGTAGCTGTTCCAGACCTTGACGCCACGGGCGTTGGCCGTCGTGAGGACGCGGCCGCGGGCGTCGTACTCCACGCCGGTCGTGCCCGCGTCGGGGTCGGTGGACGTCTCCATCCGGCCGTTGTGGTCGTACGTCCACGACCACGGGTGCGTCGGGTCCGCCGAGGGCGTGGCCTTCGCGACCTGGCCGTGCGCGTTGTACTCGTAGCGCGTCGACGTGAACCCGCCGGGAGCCGCCGGGTTGAAGGTGTCCGTGCGGACGGTCCGGCCCGTCGCGTCGGTGTAGACGCGGTAGGACGAGTCGCCCACGGGCTGGACGACCTTCGACCAGTCCTCGCCGTACTCGTAGCGGACGCCCCGCTCCGGGTACGCCTTCGAGCTGGACTCCTTCGTGACCGGGTCCGCGTACTTCATGTACGGGGTTTCCTGGAGCACACGGCCGAGACCGTCGTAGGTGTAGCGGGTGATGTTGGGGACGGCCGTGTCGGTGACCGGGGTGAACAGCTCGCCCGGCCTGGCCTCCTGGGTCAGGTAGGCGTTGTTCGTCTGGTAGACCTCACCGGACGTGTTGTACAGCGTGTCGGTGATCAGCCAGCCGGAGTCGTTGTCGGCCTCCTCCTGCGTCTGCCGCTCGCGGCCGAGGCCGTCGTAGAGGGTGACGGAGGTCTCGATCCGGTCCTCGTAGCCCCGCGTGTAGGTGGTGACGTACGGAGGCCTGCGGATCTTGATGTTCGGGTCCTCCGCGTCGGCCTCCTCCGGCGGGATCGTGTAGACCGCGCGGAAGTCCGGTACGCCGCTGCCGGGGGTGCGGCCCGCGGCCCAGGCCTCGGAGAGCCGGCCCAGCGGGTCGTACTTCGCCTCGCTCACATGCCCGTTGGCGTCCGTGGTCCTGAGCGTGGTCGAGCGGCCCGGCTCCAGCTCCTGGATCTGGCTGTGACCGAGCAGGTTGGTCGTGGTGACCTTGAAGACCTGCCCCGTGGCCGGTCCCTCGGAGGCGTAGGTGATCGTGGAGGACTTCTGGAGCGGCTGGTTCAGCTGGTCCGGGTCGGTCTGCCGGATGACACGGCCGACCGCGTCGAAGCCCCTCGTCCCGTTGGTCTGGAAGCCGGTGCCGGTGCCGTTGAGGGACCAGGTCTCCGTCGCCAGAGCACGGGTGTCCGCGGCGAGCGTCGCGCCGTAGGCCCCGCCGTCGTACGCGGTGCGGGTGGCCCCGCTCAGCGTCGTGAGGTCGCTCCAGTTCGCGGCCGCGCAGGTGGTCGGCGAGACAAGGACCTGCTTGCTCAGACCGATCAGGTTCCTGCCGGTCTGGTGCACGTACTCGGACTTGGTGCAGGACTCGTCACCGGACTTCCCGGTGTCGCCCACCGACTCCACCTGGACCGGCAGCCCGTACGTCGGGTCGTACGACGTCGTCGTCTTCACCGACCGCACCGTGCGCGTGTCGTCGGAGTTGGTGCCCGACGACTTCGTGTACGCGATCTCCTCGGGCTCCGTGACCCGCCAGGCCCGCAGCGGGGTCAGGCCGTCCTCACGGTTGCGCTTGGCCAGCTCGGTGGCCGCGGGCTTGGTGATCGAGCGGGTCAGCCAGTCGGAGTCCGCCCTGGTCGAGTCGACGTAGCTGAGCTCCTCCGCGATCCGGCCGGCGAACGGCTCCTCGTCCTTGGCGATCTCGGCGCCCGTGATGTCCTTCACGGACACGGTGTCGCCGAGCCCCCGGAAGTAGCGGGTGACGGCCTTGGAGCGCTGGCCGGCGGTGTCCGCGGTGCCCTCGTCGTTGATCGGCCCCGTCAGGACCGTGGTCTGCTCGACGCCCGCGAACTGCGAGTAGGTGCGCTGGGACTTCTTGGTGAACTCGGCCTCGGCGAGCTTCCAGGCCGGGTTCTTGTACTTGTACTCGGTCCTGGTGGTGAAGTTGCCGTCGATGTTGGGCAGTTCCTCGACGGTGTCCACGACGTACTTGTGGAACCAGTCGATGTCCTCGACCTCGGGGTCGGGGTTCCAGAACGACGGGTAGCAGAGCCGGTTGTTCGTCTTGAGCTGGGCCTGCAGCTGGGCCAGCTCCGCGGCGCGGTCGTCGCCGGGCTGCACGTCGAGCACGGGCAGGTCGCCGGTGAGGCAGTCGCCCTCGACCGGCTTGTAGCGGACGATGGTCTCGCCGCCGTACTCGTTGATGACCCGGGTGATACGGAGCCGGGAGAAGCCGGGACGGTGTGCGTGGACCGCCTTGACCCGGTTGGGCATGTCCTCCGCGTTGGACTCGAACCGCACCGAGTTGAGGGTGACCTTCGCGTCGGTGGTGCCGTTGCGGGCGTACCCGGTGCGCTCGACGGACTCCAGCCACAGGGCGGTGTTCGGGCCGGTCTTCAGCTTGGCGAAGCTCTGCTTCAGCTGGTACTCGTCGACGACCTGGCGGGCGGCGGTGTCGGTGCGCCGCTGGGCCGAGGTCGTGATCTTGTCGAGGCGCTTACGGGTCCAGAAGGTCGGGCCCGCGTTCCAGCACTTCTTGCCGGACGCGCAGCGCAGGTCGGCCGGGGTGTCGAACCAGGGCCGGTAGTTGCGCGGGTCCTTCGACGTGAAGTTGGCCTCGGAGCAGGTGACGTCCGCGACGGTGTAGCAGCGCTCCGCCACCGAGAAGCCGACCCGGGCCGGGGCGGTCTCCGTGTAGATGCTGCTGCTGCGCTGGCCGTAGTCGATGTGGTCGAGCCAGCCGTCGCGGTCGTAGACGACCGGTTCCTTGAAGTTGAAGTTCCGGGCGTAGTAGTTCTGGTCCTTCTTCCACCACAGCGACATGGCGTTGCCGTGGACGTCCTCGACGTAGTCGAGGCCCCAGCGCCAGCCCTGCGTGCAGTAGGAGTTGGTCCAGTCGGTGGTCGTCGGGCCCTTGTAGCAGTCCTCGTCGGAGTGGTTGCCGTAGACCGGGACCGTGAGGACCGAGTTGGTGGTCGGGTCGTCGGCGGCGGTGCCGCGGTCGGACCAGCCCGGCAGCTTGTTCTTGCCGAAGTGGTACTTGATGCCGTCCTTGGTGGTGACGACCCAGTACTCACCGTCCCTGGCGCCGTTGCCGGTGGCCTCGCCCTTGACCAACTGGACGGTGGAGCCGTCGCCGTTGCCCGTGAACCACTTGCCCTTGGTCTCGTCCCACACCAGCTCGGTGGTCATGCCGCCGAGGGAGAGGGTGGCGTTCTCCGAGCCCCAGCACAGGTCCGCGGTGCGGTGCGTGGAGTTGTTCGAGCCCGCCTTCTTGGAGTCCTGACGGCAGTTGGCGTACGTACGGGTGATGGAACCCGCGTTGTAGTCCCAGCCGTCACCGATCCAGGAGGCCTGGTTGTTCGTCGAGGACGTACGGCCGTCCACGGACTGCGAGGAGTACGCCAGGTTGACCTTCGGCATCAGACCGCCGGCGGTCTCCGGGACCTGCGCCTGGTACGAGTACGTGAAGGCACCCGAGGACGAGCCCGACGACCAGGAGCCGGAGGACAGCAGCGGCGAGGCCGTGAAGTCACCGGACACCGACGAGCCGGTGTCGAGGCCGCCGACGGTGCCGCCGCCGTTCGCGGAGACCGCGGGCTGGACACCGTCCTGGAAGGAGGCCTGCGACGCCTTCGTCGTCTTCGAGGAGACGAAGCCCTCGCCGACGAGGCCGGCGACCGGGATGTTGCCGCCGAGGATCTTGCGGGTCTTGGCGTTCCTGGCCGTCGTGGTGTTGGTGGGCGCGTCCTTGGCCGCCACGGTCTTCACCGTGCTGCGCAGCCGCTGGAAGTTCTCCTTGCCGTTCCTGACGTCCTTGTCCCCCTGGGGGACGGACATCGTGGTCACACCGCCGGCGTCGGCGCAGTCGCCCTCGTTGGGCGAGGAGTAGACGCAGTCGGGCAGCAGCATCAGACCGAAGCGGTCGGCGGCCTGCGGTCCGTAGAGGTCGGCGAAGCCCGTGGTGTCGATGCTGATCGCGACCTCGGCGGCCGGGTCGACGGTGGCCGGCGGGGTGAGCTTCATGACGATGCCGGAGACGCCTGCGTCCTGCGAGGTCGTCTGCGGGGCCACGCCCACGGTCCAGTTGCCGGCCAGGTCGGCGGGGTCACCGCCTGCCGGAACGCCGATGGCGACCGGCAGGTTGTTGCTGACCGGCTTGGTGGTGCCGGGCGCGTCGGCCGTGGAGAGGGTGGCGCTGCCGGTACCGGAGGTCCACGGCGCGATGGCGTCGGGGGTGTACGGGACGACCGGGTTCTGGGGAGCCAGGGTGAGGGTCTTGTCCGCGGCCTCGTCGCCGTCGACCTCGGTGGCCTCCGGCAGGTCCGGGAGGTCGACCTCGGCGATCGACTTCTCGCGGCTCATGTCGGGGCCGGGGACGGCGAGTGCCTCACCGCCCAGACTGGTCACCGTCAGTACCGAGGACAACAGAAGAACGGTCGCCGTGCGGTTTCGCCGCCGACGCCGTCTCTGTGAGTCTGTCAGGACTGGGCGTATTGGCCCCAGCCATGACAGCCGACCTGAAGCACGCATACGCGTCGACCCCCACCTGGTAATTCACCAAAAACACACGTCAGGCTCAGACGCGTGCGTGCGCACTCTGTGTCATGTCCCCCGCACAATTCAAGATCGGCCAAAGGGCCGAAAAGTCCTGCCGAGTGATCCGGGTCACGGTGTGAAACGCACCAGAACCCCCCGTCGGCGACTCATCGGGCGGACCGGAGGAATCACCTGATCATCGCCAATGTGGCCTCCGAAAAGCCCTGAACCGGGCACAGGTGACACACCGCCACATCAGTTTCGTAGTTTCATAACAAATCCTTAACTTATTCACACATAGACGTGCTACGGCGAATGTGTGATCGTGTGCCCGCCTTCAACCCCGCGGCCTGCCGGACGGGGCTGTCTGCGTTTTTCTCGTTGCCCTCCATCTGCTTGGTTCCCACGGGAGTAGACCGCCGTGACTGCGCCGCCCCGATTTCTCAGCCCCTTCGTGCGCACACGCACACGGCTGTCCCTGACCCTCGGCCTCGTGCTGGCCGCCCTGACCGCTGCCCTGCTGCCGTGGTGGCAGCCGGAAGACACCCCGCCGGCCCGCGCCGGAGGCACCACCACCGACGCCACCCGCGCCTCGACCGGCCCGCGCGACGAGGCCACCGCGATGGCCCAGGCCAGGCGCACCGGCAAGCAGGTGCTCGTCGACACGGCGACCACGGCCACCGCACTGACCTGGGCACTGCCCGACGGACAGTTCAAGACCCGGATCACGGCCGCGCCGACCCGGGCGAAGAACGCCGCGGGCGCGTGGGCCTCCGTCGACAACAAGCTCAAGCGGACGGCCGAGGCCCCGCGCGGACTCGGCGTCGCACCCGCGAACCCCGTCGTCCCGGTCCGCTTCGCGAGCGGCACCGACCGAAAGGCGCGCGCCGACCGGTCGTTCGCCCGCGTCGAGGCGTTGGGCGGGCTCGGGAAGTCGGGTGAGACGTCCGGCGAGACGGTCCTCGCCGAGGTGGAGCTGGGCGAGCACACCGTCGCGTACACCTGGCCGGGCGCCCTGCCCGAGCCGGTGCTGGACGGACCGCGCGCCCTCTACTCCGAGGTGCTGCCCGGCGTGGACCTGCTGCTGGTGGCCCGCGAAGAGGGCGGTATGGCGCAGGTCCTCATCGTCAAGACCCCCGAGGCGGCACGGCAGGAGGCGCTGAAGACCGTCACGTACGGACTGCGCTCCGACACCGCCGTGTTCCGCCAGGACCGCAAGGCCAGCAGGGTCCGGGTCCTGGACGAAACAGGCAAGGAGGTCGGCTCGATCCCGACGCCGTTCGCGTGGGACTCCAGCGGCCGTGACCCCGAACTGCCCCCGGGCACCCCGAACCGAACGTCGGTCGCCACCCCGGCCGATGTGCTGAAGCTGTCGGGCCTGACCGGTATCGAGCCGGGCGCCCACTCCGCGCCGCTGCCGATCACCCTGGACGGCGAGAACACGGGTGCCGCCCGACTCGGCCTGGGCGTCGCGGCCACAGGGCTTGCCGACCGCAAGGGCGTCACGTACCCGCTGTACGTCGATCCGCCGCTGAACCCCGGCTGGGACGCGTGGACGGTGGCCTACAAGCCGTACCCCAGCACCAGCTTCTTCAACGGCACCAACTTCTCCTCCGGCACCTCCGACGCCCGCGTCGGCCACGAGGACGACACCGGCGGCACCGCCCGCTCCTTCTGGCGCATGGACTGGTCCAGCAGCATCAAGGGCGCGGAGATCACCAGCGCCACTTTCAAGGTGCTCAACAACCACTCCTGGTCGTGCACCAACCGCGAGTTCCAGATCTGGCGCACCGGCTCGATCTCGTCGGGCACGACCTGGAACGCGCAGCCGAGCTGGTCCGACGAACTCCAGCGCAGGTCCTTCGCCCACGGCTGGTCGGCGTCCTCCTGCCCGGACGACTACGAGGCCTTCAACGTGAAGGACGCCGCCCAGTACGCCACGGACAAGGGCCACTCGACCGTCACCCTCGGCATGCGGGCCACCAGCGAGTCGGACACCCAGACCTGGCGCAAGTTCAGGGCGACCTCGGCGACCATCGAGGCCGTCTACAACCGCCCGCCGTCCGAGCCCACCAAGGGCACCTCCAAGCCCGGCGGCGCCTGCACACCCGGACCGGGCGCGGGCATAACCGTCGGCAAGACCAACATCACGCTGTCGGTGACCGCCAAGGACCCCGACAGCAACATGAGCAAGGTCCGCTTCCGGTTCTGGAAGACCGGCGGCACGGTTCCGGCCGGCACATACGTCACCATCGGCGCGTCCGGCGGCACCTCCTCGCTGACCATCCCGGTCACCGACGCACGCCTCAAGGACATCACCACCAACACCACGTTCTCCTGGGACGCCCTGGGCGAGGACCTGGCGGGCGCGACGTCCACCAACTACCCGCCGGGCACCGAACCCTGCCGCATCACGGTCGACCCGAGCGGCCCGTCCCAGCCCGAGGTCACCAGTGACGTGTTCCTCGAGTCCACCCCGGACGGCATGACCTGGGCGAAGGTGAACTTCGGCCTGACCGGCCCGATCACCTTCGAGTCACCGGGCGCGGTCCGATTCCAGTACGCGTGGGGCGGAGTCAGCCCGCAGTCGGTCAACGCCGACGCGAACGGCATAGCCACAGTCCCCGACCTGAAGCCCTTCAACGCCGGCCCGAACACCCTCCAGGTGTACGCCTACGACAGCCTCGGCAACCCGAGCGTGCGCACGGACTACACGACGTACGTCCCGCCGAAGGAGAACGCCGACACCCCGGGCGACACGGGCGGCGACGGCACCCCCGACCTGATGGTCATCGACGCGGCGGGTGTCCTGCGGACGTACGCGGGCCAGAAGCCGGACGGCGAACTGTACGGCTCACTGGTCTCGTCGTACACGAAGGCAGCCGACGGCACGGTGACCCTGAACCCGCCGGGCCACTGGTACGACGCGGCGTCGACGCTCGGCAACAAGGCCGCGCTGATCGCCCACCACCAGGACACGTACCCGGGCGACGGCACGACGGACCTCTTCGCCCGCACCCCGGACGGCGGCTTCTGGCTCTACCCGGGCGACGGCTACGGCTCGTTCGACGTGGGGCAGCGGATGAAGATCCGCCTGCCGTCGAACGCGCCGGCGCCGTCGACCTGGACCCAACTGAAGGCGCTGGGCGACATCACGGGCGACAAGCTGCCGGACCTGGTGCTGCGCACGGCCGCGGGGTTCTGGGTGCTGTCCGGCTACACGGGCGGCAGCGTCCAGACGGCGACACAGATGAACGCGGACGCGTGGGCTCGGCGGGACATCGTCAACCTGGCCGATATGAACAAGGACGGGATCGCGGACCTGCTGTGGCGGAACCTGGACAACGGGAGCATGTATCTGCGGCGGGGGAAGGTGGGGGCTGCGGGGGCGGGGAGCGTCGACCTCAACTCGCTGATGCTGGCGGCCAATGCGGTCAACGGGGACGAGGCGTTCGGGACCAGTTGGACGGAGGCCAATGTCAATTCGGCTATTGGGGTTCCGGACATCAACGGGGATGGGGTGCCGGATATTTGGGCTCGGTTTGCTTCTGACGGGCACATGTCCGTTTATCACCCGTCTACTACTAATACCAACGCTCCGGTGAAGACGGTTATTGGGTCGGGGTGGAACGATAAGTTGGCGTTTGGGTGAGGTGATTGGCCTTTGGGTGGGTGTAGTGGGTGAGCCTCCGGTGCCGCTTGGTGGTGGGGGCTCACCCCTTTCTCGTACAGCTACGAGGCGGCACCACCCTCCGCGACGGCCTGCTCCACCTCGGCGACTCGCTCCCACTCCTCGGCCGCGAACCGCTCGCGGTTCAGGGCCTCGGCGATCTTCTATGTCCTGGGGCATCAGGAGGTCGAGGTTGGAGTCGCCGAGGTCGAAGACGCCCATGTCGAGACAGGCCTCGCAGGCAGCTGCTGCCTGAACCCACGCTCGGATCGCACATGCCGGTGACCTCCACCTGCGCGTACACGCTTCCTATCTGGCCGTGAACCTGACGCTCTCGCGGAGTGAGGCTGCGGCACCATTCAGGTCGGCCAGACGAGTAGCGAGTGTCGCCTCGGCCAGGCGTGGAGGAAGAGCCGCGCTGAATTTCAGCCCGTCCAGCGCGCGAGGATTCACCACCGGCAAACACAGATGCTCAAGTGCCTCCTTGGCGGCCTTTTTCCATTCACCGGGAGTGACGTCCTCGCGCAGTCGAACGTACGTATCTGTGGGACGCTGCAAAGGGTCGGCGATGGTGGTGAGAGTGGCGGCCAGGGTGGCGTTGGCTCGGTAGCCCGCCCACGTCCACCACCGCACATTGGTGTCGCGTCCGCCTCGCACGATGACGTTGCCATCGCCCCACACCAGTTCGGCGCCGTCTTCGCGTACCTGAGCGAGGGCGCTCTCGGCGCGACGGGTACACCTGACCGGAGGAGTAGTGCCCAGCAAGACCTCGCGCGCTGCTCGCGTGAGCTCGTACGAAGCGCTTCGGGCGAAGCCGACGCCGCCCCAGCGCGCCCGTCCTCCCCCCTCGACCGGCTCGACGAAGCATCGACGCCGGGACCAGTCGATGTACGTGACCTGCCAGTTGCGGCCCGCGAGCAGCAGCCGCCGGGGGCCGACGACCTCGCCGGTCAGCAGCACCGGATCCGTTGTGCCGATCTCCGTCCGGCCCGACAACACGGTGAACTCCGGGGCGGCGGTGAACACAGCGGTCAGGTCCATGAAATGCCGGTACCCGAAACGCTGTTCGGCCTCGGGGCCGATGAACAGCATCCCGCCGTCCTGGTCGAGGTAGCCCTCGTTGATGAGGTGACGCACGATGGGCTCGGCAGCGGGACCGAAAGGCCCGAGACCTCCCCACCACTCCTGCCACAGGCGTTCGCCGACTCGGTGCTCCTGCAGGCACAGCGCGAGGACCTGCTGGGCAACGATGTGCCGAGGCTCCCGGGGCGCGTTGACGGGTTCCACCCAGCCGCGGGACCACAGCAGAAGAAGCGCCGAGGCCGACAGCAGGCCGGCCTCGGTGGTGGCGAGGAACAGGCAGTTGCGGTCCGACCCGGGCCGCCGTCCGGTGCGTCCGAGGCGCTGCAGGAAGGAGGCCACGGTGGCGGGGGCGTCGATCTGGATGACTCTGTCGAGGTCGCCGACGTCGATCCCCAGTTCCAGCGTGCTGGTGGAGACGATCACGCAGTCCCGGGCCTCCGCGAATGCCTCTTCTGCCCGCCGTCGCTCGTCCACGGAGAGCGACGCGTGGGACAGGAAAGTCGTCACGCCTTTCGAGCGCAGCGCAGCGCCGAGTTCCTCGACCTGTTTGCGTGACTCGCAGAACACCAGACGCTTCTCGCCTCGGTGCAGTGCGGTGATCACTGTGGCGGCGTTCGCCAGGGACCCCACGTAGTCGAGCTGGATGTCACCGGGCGGAGGCAGGTCCGGCGTTTCCTCCCGGAGGTGCGGAGCGACCACCTGCGCTGCGCGTTTTCCGGCCGTCGCGCCCTGCAGCCAGGTCAGCAACTCCTCAGGGTTTCCGACCGTAGCGGAGAGACCGACACGCTGGACCGGGCGTCCGGCAACCCGCTCCAGCCGTTCCAGCACGGCCAGTAGATGCCACCCCCGGTCGTCGCCGGCGAAGGCGTGCACCTCGTCGACGACGATCGCGCGTAGCCCGGAGAAGAACGCCCGATGGTCCACGTTCGCGCTGACGAGCATGGCCTCCAGGGACTCCGGAGTGGTCAGCAGCAGGTCCGGTCGCTCGCGCAGGATCCGCTTTCGGCGGGTCTGCGAGACGTCGCCGTGCCAGAGAGCGGCCGTGCGCCCCAGCCACGAGGTGTACGTCTCCAGCCGTGGCAGCAGGTTGTTGAGCAGGGCCTTGAGCGGACACACGTAGAGCACCGACGTGCCGTCCCATTTCTCCTGTGCCATCCGCGACAGCAGAGGGAAACACGCGGCTTCGGTCTTCCCCCCAGCGGTGGGAGCCAGAAGTACGGCGTCGGAGCCGGCCGTCAACGGTGTGATCGACTCCTCCTGGAGCGGGCGCAGACCAGGCCAGCCCAAGGTGTTCACGATGTGGTGGACCAGCCCAGGATGAAGCTGGTCAAGGGGATCATCCGGAGCGCCCTCGCTCATGGAAGGTCCAGCTCGACGTCGTCGGCACTCTCTGCCGCCGCGGCGTTGCGCTCGACCTCGCTCAGCTCAGCAACGTTGACCGTCAACGCGTAATCCCTGCGAGGATCGAAGTCCTCGAACTGGTCGATGCGGTCGAGCACGTCACCGACGAGCTTCTTGAGGAACAACCGGGGCGCAACGCCCACCTTTCCGCCGAGCGCTCCACCGACGGCCCTGGCCAGGTCGGCGACGTACGCGTCGTCCGCGACCTCCTTCACACGCTGGGGTTCCGAGGACCCGGACGCGTACAGGTCCCGGATGGTCAGTCCGAGTCCCACGAGTGATTCGAGGGTGAAGCCCGGGAGTCTCAGCTGCACGGCGCGCGGGTTGTCGAAGCGCGGGTCGGTGGTGAAGTCGGTCGCCAGCCGCTGGGCCAAGGGTGCGAGGCGCTGCACCCCCTGTCGGCCGTCATAGAAGGCCGGAGTCCCGGTGATCAGCAGATAGAGCCCGGGGAAGCGCCCGGAGTGCACCTCGTCGATGAGCTGCCGCAGTGCGTTCAGGGCCTTGTCGCGTGCGTCGGACCGGACCCGCTGCAGGGTCTCGACCTCGTCGAGGACGACTAGGAGGCCTGTGTGGCCGGAGTCGCGGAGCACCGTGAGCAGCCCTTGCAGGAAGCCGAGAGCGCCGAAGTGGTCGAGGTCGCCGCGTACCCCGGCGGCCCTGCGGGCCGCTGCGGCCACATGCGGCTGCCCGCCCAGCCAGGCCATGACGGCTGAGGCGGTGGCCTCGTCACCTGCGGAGACGGCGGCACGGTATCCCCGCAGGGCCGTCGCGAACGAAGGGGCATGCCGGGACACCTCGGTGAGGCGGGCCGTCATCAGCCGCTCGACTGCCTCGGGGAGGCCGGCCTCGGTTGTCCCCGCGGCAAGCGCGTCCTCTTCCAGCGCGTAGAACCACGCGTCCACGACCGGGCGGAGAGCGCTCGGCGGGAAGCCGGACGTGGTCAGCCGTTCGGTGAGACGGCGGTAGACGGTCTCCAGTTTGTGCAGGGGCGTCTCTGTTTCCGATACCTGAATCTCAGCGACCGCGAAGTTGCGCCGCTTGGCACGCTCACTGAGCCAGCGTGCGAAGAACGTCTTGCCCGAGCCGTACTCACCTCGCACCGCTTTGAACACCGAGGCCCCTGAGGTCACGGCGTCGAGTTCCGCGTCGAGTGCGGCCTGGAACCGGTCGAGGCCGGTCGCCAGCAGATCCAGCCCGCTCTCAGGTACGGCTCCGCGTCGCAATGCGTCGATCACGTCGCGACGTCTGGCCGCGCTGACGGGTCCGCTTCGACCGGGGCTGTCTGTACTCACCCCGACAGTTTCCCATCGGATCGGACTCCCGGGTGCGGCAGCACCGACCGAAACGGTCCGAAGAAGCGACCGACCGCCAGAACCTGCTCCGGACCCTGGTGCCCCTGGCCTGGTGGCCCGTTGGTCAATTTCATCTTGACTCCCGCCAACTCCGTTGGTGGAATGGTCTGTTCACCGACGGTGACCGGTGACATTTCACCGTTCAGGTCCGACACGGGAAGACACAGCGTGGCACTCGACAGTCTGAATCTCAGTGACGTCCTTGCGGAGGTCGCTTCCGGCGCCCTGCAGCTTCCGGACTTCCAGCGCGAATGGAAGTGGGACGACGAACGCATCAAGGCGCTCATCGCGACCGTGACCCTCGACTATCCGCTCGGTGTGGTGATGGCACTGCAGACCAACGGCACCTCCATCTTCCGGACCCGGACGTTAAAGGGTGCCGAGGGTGCGGCGGGGCGGATGCCCGACCTTCTGCTGCTGGACGGCCAGCAGCGGATGACCTCGCTCTTCCAGGCACTGCACCGGGACAGTCCGGTGGAGACGGTGGACGCCCGAAACAAGCCGCTGAGCCGCTGGTACTACGTCGACATCGCCAAGGCCGTCGAATCACCGGCCGACCGTGACGACGCCATCGTGTCCGTGCCGGAGGACCGGATCCTCAAGACCGGCTTCAACCGCAGGGAAGTCATCGACCTGAGCACCATCGAGGGGGAGTGCGCGGCCGGCTACTTCCCGTTGCACTACGTCTTCGACACCCAGCGGGTGAATGCCTGGCACCAGGAGTTCGTGAAGGCGGATGTCACGAACTGGGGCCTGTGGGGGGAGTTCCAACAGCACGTCCTCAATCGCATGCGGTCCTTTCAGGTGCCGATGATCAAGCTCGGTTCCTCCACGACCATGGATGCGGTCTGCGCCGTTTTCGAGCGGGTGAACACCGGTGGTGTGCCGCTCAACGTCTTCGAGCTGCTGACCGCGACCTACGCCGGCAACCGGGTGTACGTGGCGGAGAACGGCGACTACTACAAGCTCCCGGACGTCTGGCACGGGATCAAGAAGCATCTGACCTCCTCCTACCCGGTGTTCGGCCGCATGGAGGCCGGCGTCGAGGACGGGCTGAGCAGTAGCGACTTCCTGCAGGCAGTGGCGCTGGTCCGCACCTGGGAGCTCAAGCAGTCCAACTCTCGCAGCGCTGTGGCCTGCAAGCGCCGGGATCTGCTGGAACTGCCGCTCGCCGACTTCGTGCGGCTGGCGCCACGGGTGGCGGAGGCCTTCGAGTGGGTGGGCGGCTTCCTGGAGCAGCAGTGCATCGTGCGCGCCGCCGACCTGCCGTACCGCACCCAGCTCGTGCCGCTGGCCGCCGTACGGACCATCCTGGGCGCCGGGACGGACTCCGGTATGGGCGACGAGCTGATCACTCAGTGGTACTGGTGCGGGGTGCTCGGCGAGATGTACGGCGGGTCGACGGAAAGCCGCTTCACGCGTGACGTGGAGCAGCTCCTCGAGCGACTGCAGGGCAACACCGAGGTCGTCCCCGACACGATCACGGAGGCGGCGTTTCTCGACGACCGTCTGGACACCCTCTCCACGCGCAACAGCGCCGCCTACAAGGGGATCTACGCGCTCCTGGTCAAGCAGGGAGCGGTGGACTGGTACTTCACCGAGGCGCCGCTGAACGCCGCGCGCCTGGCCGAGTACAGCGTCGACGTACGACAGATCTTCCCCAAGGCGTGGATCGACAAGAACCACCGCGACTACAGCGCGCGGGCGAACTCGATCGTCAACAAGACACCTCTGTCGCTGCGGGCCTCGAAGAGCATGGCCGGCTCACCCGGCGGATATCTGAAGACCTTGGCGCTCGAATCGGGCATGCGCGCCGAGTGGTTCGACGATGTCGTCGCCACCCACCTCATCGACCCGGTCGCCCTGCACGGGGGAGACTTCGAGGCCTTCTACGAGAACCGGTCCAAGCAGCTGGTGGACCTCGTGGTGTCCGCCATGGGCAAGCGCACCGTCTTCCGCGGCGACGCCGACGTGAAGGGCTGGTGACGCGGCCGTGCTCCGAACCCCTTCCGAGGAGGAACTGCTCGCGCTCAAGGGGCAGCGCATCCCTCTTGTGGAACTGCTGACGTACTTCGGTGCCCGAGTGCGCAACATGCAGGCCGAGCTGCACATCGATCAGGTGCTGAAGGACGCTGGTCTGGCGACCCTGCCGTACTTCGCCAACTGCGCCAGACAGTCCGAGATTCACATCGTGGCGCGGGAGACCGCCGCCGAGCAGCAGCCTGAGGGCGCCGACGAGGACCAGGAAGACGAGTCGGGTCTGCTGCCGGGCGCTCTGCCGCAGCAGCCCTTCAGGATCGGCGACCTTCCGTGTGCCAACGACGGCGTCGACTCCATCACGTCCGCCTCGAAGCTCACCGAGGCGACGTACATCATGTACACGAAGAACTACTCCCAGATCCCGGTGCTGGAGGACCAGTACACGGTGGTCGGGGTCGTCACCTGGCGTTCGGTGGCCAAGATGTACGACACGAACAAGGAGGCGGTGCTGGCCAACGCGATCGTGGCGGACCCCCCGATCGTGCACGCCCACGACAACTTCTTCGCGATGCTCCCCACCATCTGCGAGCACGGCTATGTGCTGGTCAGGGCCAACAACGGCCGTATCAGCGGCGTCGTCACGGCCACGGACATCACCCAGCGCTTCGACGCCACGGCATGGCCCTTCTTCATCGTCGGTGAGATCGAGCTTCTCCTGCGCAAGTGCCTCGGAGCGAAGATGAGCGAGGACGCCATCCGAGGCGTGCAGCGGAACGACCAGAAGACGGGGAAGATCTCGGACCTCGGGTTCGGGCAGTACGTGAAGCTGCTCGACGGTGACCAGCGCAACAGGAACGGGCAGCGACTGGAGGCGATGTGCACAGCGGCGGACCAGAACTGGCAGGCGCTCAACTGGACCGGTGTGAACCGGGTCCAGTTCGTGCACCAGCTCGATCGCGTGCGTAACATCCGCAACCGGATCGCGCACTTCGACGCGGAGCCACTGTCACCGCAGCGCTGCGAGGAACTGCGTCAGTTCGTCGGCCTGCTGCGCCAATTCACCTGACGGCAGACGGGAGCCGCTACCGAGAGGTATCGGCTCCCGACCCGTCACCCTAGCTCGAACTGATCCCGCAGCCGCCCGATGTGCAGCCGCAGGGTCCGCCCGTCCGGCAGCGTCTCCAGCACCTGGACGCCGTCGTAGTTGAGCAGTTGCCGCAGCACGGCCGCGAACCCGTCTGCCGGTCGGCTGGCCGGGAGACCGATGCGCTGGGCCAGAGCGGTCACTGGCAGCGTGCCACCCGCGTCCAGCAGGGCGCGTACGGCCTTCTCCACCCGGGACAGATCCGGCTTGCGGGCGAGCAACTGCACCTGCGCCGCCATGACCTCGGACTTGAGCAACGCCTCGACCAGCGCGTCGTCCGGTGACACGGGGGCCGCGGAGAACAGGGCGCCGTCTGCCGAGTCGGAGGGGACCAGCGCCACGTCGAACAACGACTCGTGGCTCTTGGCGAGTTCCGCCTCGCTCTTGGACCGCCTGGGCGACTTCTTCGGTGTTGGCACGGGGACCGCGGCGGTACGGACCTGCGACGGCTGCGCTTGTGCCTGCGAGGTCGGCGACCACCACGTCGGTTGCTGGCTCGCGAGCTCACGCCAGCCGCTCGGCGGCTTCGCTCCGAAGGGCAGAAAGGCCAGAACCGGGATCGCGAACTCCGCGAGAGCTGCTCCGCCGTGGTACCCCGCCTTGCGGGAGGTGTAGCGGGCGTCGGCATCCCAGAGGGCCACGACGCTGCTCTCCGGTCCGGGGTCGAGGACGCGTGGACCGGTCAGAGCGACCTCCTGTGCGGCGAGCGGACCACCGGGCCCACGATGCCGAGCGGACCGGACGTCCTCGGCGTCGAGCCGCACGGCGCGCCGATCGATGACGTGGCCGTGATCGCTGGTGAGGATCACCGCCCTGCCATGCTCGGCGGCAGACCGAAGGAGTGCTCGCAAGCCCCCTATGTCGGACAGTCGCCAGGCACCGTCCCCGTGTTTCTGCTCGGAGGCCAGCCGGTCGTCGACGGTGTTGAGGACCACTGCCACATGCGTGCGGTCGCCGACGAGAGCGGCGTGCAGTTCGGGCCCGAACGGCTCACCGCTGCTCTCGGCACGCAGATCGTCCTTGTGGAAGACCGCCACGTCCTCCCCGCCCCAGAAGCTGTGGCTGGGGAACAGCCTCTTTTCGTCGGCCTGCGTACCTTTCATCAGCCGCGCGGCGAAGAGCGAGGTCCGCGACACGGCCGTGACCGTGGGAAGCGCCGCTGCCATCGCGCGGCGGCGCGGGGTGTCCTTCGCTCCGGGCAGGGGGTCGTACTCGGCCCAGTGGTCGCGCAGTTGCTCGCCCAGCTCGGCGGCGATTGAGGCGCTCATCCCGTCGAGCACGAGCAGCAGCACCCTCCGCTCCCCGGCCTTCACCACCGGGGCGACGACCTCGGGGAGGAACGTCTCCACGGCCAGCATCGAACCGGGGCCACGGTCGGTTGCGGCCCGGGCGGCGAGTACCTGGGCGAAGTGCCGGTCGATCTCGCGCCGACGGTCGCGCGCCGAGGCGCATACCGCGTCGTACGCGGACCGGAGTACCGGGTCGGGATCGCCTCCGGACTCGATGTGCTCCAGCGCCAGGTCCGCCCAGCCCGTCTCGGCGACGTGACGGGCGATGGCATCCGCCACCGTGTCTGTCTCCGTCGGCGGGCTGGTCGTGAGCCACCGTGCCAGCCGCTGCGCCATGCGCACCCGCCCGATACGGACGTTGTTGTCGGGGTCCCGGGCGAGCCGGTGATCGTAGAGGGCCTTCAGTGCGGCTACGACCCGCTCGGGGGCACCGCTCACCAGAGCCTCGCCGGCAGTCGTGAAACGGGCTTCAATCCCCGCCGCCAGTACGGGACTTGCGCCCGCCGCCCGTTCCGCGCTCAACTGGCGTACAAGGGCTGCCGCCCGGTCGAGCACGGAACCCGTCAGCCGCCGGGCCTCCGCCGCCTCGTCGCTCTCCGATCGTCCCGTCATCAGCAGGGCGGAGACGAACTCCTCGCAGGACCGCCCGAAGGCGGCCGCGAGCACGTCCAGATGCTCACCCTGGGCGGGCGGCTCCTCTCCGAACCAGCGCTCGGCCCTTCCCCGGGCCCGGTAGTCCTCCGCGTCCGCCGCGGCGTCCGCGTGTCCCCACAGCGCCGCACAGACCAGCCCGAACGCGACGGCGTCGGGCCCGTGTTCCGCCGTCACGAGGGCGAGCAGGGCCTGCCCGGCGCGCCCGGCCTGCTCCTCCTCGCCGAGGAACTGCACGAGCCCGGCCCGCTCGGGCGCGCGCAGCGCCAGGAGCCGTTCGGGGCCGCCCGGCACCAGGGACCATCGCAGCAGGATGTGGATGTCCAGCTCGTCACCGCCTGCCGCAACGGCGCGGGAGGTTTGGGCATCCGGGTCGTAGCGGCCGATGCCCAGCCTGCGCAGGGCGAGCGCGGTCAAGGCCTCACGCCGCGACAGCACACCGCCCGCGAGCTTCGGCCATCCGCCGTGCGGCGGAGCGGCGTCCAGCAACGCCTCGGCAGCCCAGTTCTCCTCGAACAGCCGGTGGTCGGAGGCGCTCGCACCGAATGCTTCGCGTACGACGTCCCAGGTGTCGACGGCGTTGACCCGCTGTCGGTGCACCTTGGCCAGCAGGTCGGGCCCGAGCTCCGCCTCTTCCCGGTCGGTGAGCACCACCAGCACGTCGGGCCCGGTGGCCGACGGCTTCTGATGCGCGAGGAGCAGCTCGTACACGCCGAGGGGAGAAGGCGCCGCCGCGACCGTGGCCCGCCGCTGCTCACCCCAGGGCAGCTCGTCCGGGCCGTCCCAGGAGGGCGCGGCCCGCAGCAGCACGACCCTGCGCTTGTCCGGCTTGAGACCGGGCTGCGACGCCAGGTACTGGGTGATGGTCGCGGCGTTGAGCCGCACCGCGCTCGTGGTGGTCACGGCCGCCGCACTCACTGGTCCCACGCCCTCTCCGCCCGCTGCCTTCCGCTCATTCCACGACCCGCCAGCTGATCTCGATCTCAGCATCCGGCTCGGCAGCCGCCAGTTCGTCCAGTTCGGCCCTCAACTCGGCCAGCGCTCGGGAGGCCGTGGTCCGGCCCCCGCCCGAGCGGCGTCCCGTACGTCGTCCGATGCCGATGTCGGGGTGGGCGGAGGGCACGGGAGGCTGGCCGGCGTCGGTGCTCAGACTGATCGCGTCGGGCTTTGTGAGAGGTTCGGCCGGCGTGGGCGCGGTGTACGCCCTACGCGGGTCGGCGGTGTGTGCCTGGCTGCGCTCGATAACGGCGACGATGGACCGCCGCGCCTCCCGCAGCGCCTCCTTGAGGTCCTTGGTGCGCTGATCGATACGCGCCGC
The DNA here is from genome assembly GCF_053599695.1 of Streptomyces sp. NPDC000878. Lineage (NCBI taxonomy): Bacteria > Bacillati > Actinomycetota > Actinomycetes > Kitasatosporales > Streptomycetaceae > Streptomyces > Streptomyces sp. NPDC000878. The sequence goes on from NZ_JBSFMT010000001.1 coordinate 155,954, forward strand.
GCCACGCAACTCCTCCAGCACCGCCTCGCCCTGCGGACCGTAGTTGGGCGCGAGCTTGAGCATGTCCCAAGCGGCGGTGGCCAAGGCAGCCGCGACGGCCTCGGCCTGCTTGATCGACGCACCGTAGCGGCTCGTCGGCACATCGCCGAGATCGAAGCCGGCGAATGCGGAGATGACCTGCTTGGCCGCAGCGGAACCGCCGGCCACACCCTGATCCAGCCCGCGCAGTTCGTCCAGCAGGTCCCGGGCCCGGCGGGCGATGGCCAGTCGGCCGGACTCGTCGGTGCCGTCCAGACCGAGCAGCGGCGTGTGCTTCTCCAACTGCGCCACCAGATCGGCCGCGTGCGGCTGATATGAGCGGGCCTGCTCTGTGATCCGCCGGGCGAACTGTCCGACCATCCGGCCCCGGCGGAGCCTGGGCGGCTCCTCGCCGAAGATCTCCCAGTAGCGGCTCCCGGCTTCCTCCCAGACATGCTCCTCAGGCGGCGGCTGGGAACGCAGCGCGTCCTGCGGTTTGATCGCGGAGAGTTCGGGCGGGGGGTCGAGCAGTGCACCCGCCCGTACCCAGACCCGGTCGTCCATCTCCGCGTACGACGCGATGACCAGGTGGGCGAGGAACGGCTCCAGACCCATCGTCGCGGGACGGTCGATCCACTCGGTGAGGTGGACGACGCTCAGGTCGCCGGGACCGGCCTCGCCACGCGCCTGGAGGGCGAAGTGCTCCGGCCAGCGGGTCGAGAGACGGAAGTACGCTTCCTTCTGCTGGCCGAGCCCCAGCGGCGCGGCGATGCGCCGCATGAGCGCACGCTGGTTGGCCGGGATCTCAGCCTGCCGGTCGCCGGCCTCCGAGGCTGCGCGGACATACCCGAACACGGCCCGCGCGTCAGCGAGTTTGACGACGGTACCCGTGCCGTCGGGGTCGAAGTCCGGATGTGCGGGGAACTGGTGGGCCAGCAGTTTGCCCGCGACGTGCCGGGCCGCGTCGTGCAGGGACTGCCCGATGGAGACACGCAGATCAGGCACGTCGGGCAGCGGCTCCAGGTGCTCGTTGAAATCAGGATTGACGTCGCCGGGCTTCTTGGCCGCGAGGCCGTACGCCTGCTTGAAGGCCGCCTTCACTGTTTTGGTGAGGGTGTCACGCTGATTTTCCAGTAGCGCTTTGGCACGCGCCCGGTTGTCGGCGTTCAGGTGTTGCGCGTAGCTGGTGTCGAAGCGCCGCTGGTCGGCGAGGGCGTAGTGGATGACGACCAGCCGCTGGAAGTCCTGGAAGCGGCCGGTGGAGAGATGGGTGGGAATCCATCCCACGGTCCGTGGCCGATTGCCGGGAAGCCGACGGAGTTCGGCCATGCGGTTGGCGTCCTCGCGCGGCCCGTACTCGCCCTCGTCGTACGGCAGATCGATGATCATCCGCCACAGCCCGTCCTGGCTGGGGGCGAACTCGTGGTCCTGCAGGTCGTCGTGGTCGGCGATGTTGCCGAAGATGACTTCCACGGTGCGGTTCGAGCCACGCCAGACGAACTTCAGCTCGTCCGCGGTGAGCCGTTCCTGAAGGTCGATTCCCAGCTCCTCGGCGAGCAGTCGCTTGGCGAGGGCACGTCGGTTGGAGCGGTTGTCGTTGACTTTGGCGTTGGCGAGGACGGAGTCCACGTCCACGCCGGCCAACTCGAGCCGTACGCCCGGGTTGACCTTGGTGCCGGTGGGCTTGATCTCCGCGAAGCGGGCCGCCCACTCGTCGACCTTCGACTGGATCGCCCCGACCTCCGCACCCGGGATGGGGGAGATGACCGAGCCGTGGTTGAGGGCCGCGAGCCGCCGGATCGTCAGATCCCGCAGCGCGGGCACGCTGGGCGCCAGCGCGGACAGCAGGAGCGTGCACATCAGCCGGTCGTCGCCCACGAACGCCTTGCACCGCTGGAGAAGCCCCTGATCGGTCACGGTCTCCCGGCGGTGGCGGTAGCGCTCGATGTCCTCCTCGGTGACGTCGTACATCGCCAGGAGGTAGGGCCGCAGCTTGGTGTTGTACAGCTTGTCCGCGGCCTGGAACTCCACCTTAAGACTGTCGACGAAGGGCTTGTCGCCGCCGTCCGCGATGACCGGGTAGAGGTCACCGAGCGGGATGAGCTGCTCCAACGTCGCGTCGTCGCGATGGTCGGCGAGCAGCTGGCCCATCAGCTTCAGACCGGTACGGGAGCGCTGCAGCGCCGAGGAGATGTGAACCAGGGTGTCCATGAAGGAGGGGGAGAAGGGGTACGTCAGCCGGAACGACGCCTCGTCGGCGCCGGTCGTCCCCTCCTCGGAGCCCAGCAGTACGTCCCACACCTGCGGCCCGACCCGCTTGATCTTCGCGAACGCCGCCTCGAGCTTGGCGGCGGCCTCCGCGTCCTTGGGCTTCAGGAGACGGGCGTGGGCGATCTGCGGGAGGTTGCGGTCCTCCAGGGTGATCTTGTCGAAGCGGCCGGAAGCCAGGTTGAGGCTGTCCTGGATCGCGGTCTCAGCCGCGCCGGAGACCTCTTGGCCGACCAGCTCCCGCAGATCGCGCTGGCGCGCGATGAACGACACGATCGGGATGGCACGGCGGGAGTCGGAGCCCTCCACGAAGTTGGTGATCTTGTCCGCTTCGCGGGAGACGAACTTCTGGTCGTGGATACGGTTGGCGAGCCAGAGGATCAGCTCGTCCATGAACAGGATGAGCCCGTCGTACTTCAGTGACTTCGCGTGCTCGGCGATGACGGCGAGGCCGGCGTCCAGCGAGATGAAGCCGTGCTCGTCCTCGGCCGCGTTCTTGGCGAAGCCGGGGAACCAGCTGGTACTCGCGTCGTGCACGAGCTTGGCGCGCAGTTCGGCCGGGGTGGTCGGGTTCACCAGATTGAGGTTCACTTCGCCGCCGTCCAACTCCTCGGCGGTGAGGGCGGCTTCGAGGAGCGCCGGGGACCAGGCAAAGGAGTCGCCCCACTCGTCGGCGGTTTCGTCGGCGGCGGAGTCGGCCTCGCCGGACGCGGCTCCGGCGAGCCCTTCGATGAACTTGTCGTCGCCCATACGTTCCCGCAGCGCGCGGATGTCCGCGAAGAGGGAGTCGGTCCGGTAGACCTGCGGAGTGGGCGCTTCGGAATGCAGTGCCTTGACGTGACTGACGTACCCGCCGAGCACCCGCTGCTCCAGGGACTTGGCCCCGAGCATGTGGTAGGGCACGAGCAGGAACTTCTTCCCGTCGGTGCTCAGCCATTCGTGCTTGGCCAGTACGGGATCGAAATCGGTCCGGGCGCGGGCGGTCTCGTCGCCCCGGAGCAGGGCGTGCAGCACGGCCATGAAGTGCGACTTACCGGAACCGAACGAGCCGTGCAGGTACGCGGCCTTCGACGTCTGTCCGTCCAGCGCGCTCTTGATCAGACTCATGGCGTCGTCGAAGTTCTCGAGCAGCCGCTCGGTGACGACGTAGTCCCGCAGTGCTCGCTCGGCGCCCTCCCTGGTGACTGCCTCGGCCAGCTTCAGGACGAAGTCGGACGTGGAGATCGATGGCTTGATGTCGATGACATCGCGGAGGAGGGGGGCCGTGGCGGCGGTCGGGGCCATCTCTGTCTCGTGTCTCCTGTTTTCTGTGTCCTACGGTCTGCGTCTACGTCCACCGGGCAGCGCGGCGCGTCCCCCGTCGTCCGGGACATGACGTGACGCTCAGCGCGGCTCGTCGTCCCGGAGGTACCGTCCGTCGCCGTTCATATGGGCACGGACGGTCTTCGATCGTATCGGGTGCGTCTGACATGGACCGTGCGCGTGCGGAAGGAGAGCGGAGGAAGGGACCCTCCGCGCTCACTCGGAGCGAGCCCCGGACCACAACCGCGCCTGGGCGCTGTACCTGTTGGGCCGCTTCGACGAGGCCGACCACGAGATATGGCATGTCACCGACGACTCCCGGCGTCTTTTTCGGCCCCGTCTACCCGATCACACTCTCGGCCCAGCAGCTTCTCTCCCGACCCCGCACCGCGCTCGGTCATGTGGACGCGGGGATCGAGCTGATGACGGATGTCGTGGCCAGACGCGAACGCGGCCTGGGTTCCGAGCACCCGTTCACGAATGCCGGCAGGCAACTGCTGAGCGCGTTCACGTCGGGGGAATGGCGTCCGCCCGCGGCGGAGGCGTGACGGGCACGCGTCCCCCGGCGTGGAGGAGCGAGCTCACGTCACGGAACCCCAGCTCTCCATCAGTTGCTCGGGCCCGTACGTCGCAGCCAGCCCGTCCACCGTGAACCCGGAGCGGGACACCGCGATCAGCGGAGTGTCCTCGTCGGCACCGGGTACGGCCAGGGCGTCCCGGGCCAACGCGGCCAGGGCGCGGCGGTCGAAGGAGCCGCGCTCATGCCATTTGATCGAGCCGACGAACCCGATCTCGCGCGCCGGCGACCGGTCCGCCCCCACCAGGTCGACCTCGGGATTGTTCGTACGAGGCCACCAGCCGCCCACTTCCCGCACCTGCGGCCACGTGTCGTCAGGGAGCAGCCGGGCCAGGGACTCCCTCACGACGGGTTCGATCACCCGCCCGCGCCACGAGGTCCATCCGCGTTCGACCGCCTTGACCACGATCCGGCTGCGCCCGCGCTCGATCTCAGGGATCCCCTGCTCCAGGAAGGCCAGCCAGAAACGGAGGTAGGGGTCGGCGACGCGGTAGCGGCGGTCGCGGTCTCCGGGGTGGGTGGAGAGAGGGGTGTCGACGGCGACGAGTCGCTTGCCCGCGAGGGTGCGCAGGGCGGGGTTGAGCGAGCCGGGCGGGAGCGGTCGATCGGCCGCTCCCGCCTTCGCGGCGATCGTCCCGAAGGTCCGCTCACCGCTGCCGATCACGGAGAGGACGTGCCTGGCCTGGAGGGCGGTGGGGAACTCGGCGGCCAGTGCCCGCTCGGCGGAGACGAGGAGGGGGGAGGTGGGGTCGCCGAGGGTGCGGGAGAGGAAATCGGGGCGGCTCTCGCCTTCCTGCCACTCCTGGCAGATGAGGGGCAGGCCGCCGGTGATCAGATGGGCGTCGAAGGCGTCGGCGGCCGGGAGCCCGGTCATTGCCATGACCTCGGAGGGGGAGAGGGGAGCGAGAACCATCTCGACCCCGCGCTGATGGAAGGGACGGCCGTAGGCGGAGAGCTGCTCCATCATGGCGAGATCGCCGCCGATGAGAATGAGGAGCACAGGCTTCTGGCTCAGTACCCGGTCCCACACAGTCTGCAGGGTGCCTTCCAGAACCGGGTCGCCTTCGAGCATCCATGGCAGCTCGTCGAGTACGACGATGCTGGGAGCGTCGTCCGGGAGTACCGCCGCGAGCTGGCGCAGGGCGGTGTCCCATTCGGCGACGGTCGTGACGCCGGCTAGGAGGGCGGTGTCGGGCAGTGCGGAGTGCCGGACCTCGGCGAGGAAGCGAGCCCGTTCCCGTTGGGCGTCCTCGCCTCGGGTGGCTTGGTGGACCACGTACGGCACCTGGGCGCGCTCGCAGAAGAGGTCCACGAGCCGCGACTTACCGACCCGACGCCGGCCGCGAAGCAGCAGGGCCCGGCCGCGCTGGTCGCCTCGGCCGTCGATCACCCAGGCGAGGTGGCGGTTCAGGGCGGCCAGCTCGGATGTGCGGCCTACGAAGCCTGGCATGGGTCACCTTTCGAGGTTGCTCGTGTTGAGCATACTCAAGTGAACCATAGTATGGAGAATGTGAGTATCGAACTGATTGCGCTGAGTGATTTCGGGGGAGCTGTTGCGACGCTCAGATCCCTGCGATTCGCCGCCCTCACCCCATCGACTTCAACTCACGCGACAGGAAATCATTCTCAATGAGCCCGAAATGATCCAGCTCCGTGATATTGAAGACCACATCATCCGCTCGAGAGCTTTTACGTCGCACCGCATTCTTCATTCCCGTGAGATGCTCTCTGTAATCGGCAGAGAGTGCGATGCTCACCGCATCCGAGATTTCAGCCACGCGAGCGACACGGGCCCCAAACTGATCGTATCCGACCGGGTCCCAGTACCGGATCATGTCATTGGCAAGTCGATGCACCTGGCTGAAATCCTTCGACGAAATTTTGATGGCATAGCCGCACAGTGAGCGCAGCACATCAGGATCCCGTGCCAACCCGACCAGCTCCTTCAGGGCGGGCGTCGGGTCACGTCGATCCGCTGATGCGAAAAGCCGGGAGATGGTCATGGTCGATTGATTCACGTTGGGGTCGAGCAAGAGCACGCCGGAGATCGGAGGGCGCGTGCGCCCCGGGTCGGCCGTCCACCACTCCGCAAGCTGGAGCACGAGGTCGGCACCTAGCGAGAAACCGATCAGGTTGATCCGCTTGTCCGGATTGTTTCGGCTGATCAGCTCGACCAGGCCCGCCACCATCTCGACATGCTGGCTGGCGGGAACCGGAGGGAGTGGATCCGTGCGCCCCGGGGCGTAGCCGGCCAGGCTGACGGCAATCCCATGGGTCTCATGGGTCTCCAGGTACTCCTGATAATCCGTCGCATCCAACCCGAGACCGTGAAAGAAGACACTGATCCTATGAGAGTCGGCCATACGCTCCAAATAGGTCAACTGTCCGAAACGCTTGTGCGTCAAGGGGGCGGGGGACGAAATGGTAGTCATGGAATCAGCCACTCTCTTTGTGAGCACGGGTCGAACCCCCACTGTCGGAGACCCAAGACCATAGTCCAATACCCGGTCCGCCAGTGGCGGAATCGGGATTTATCTGGGGGTTTTCACTCCGCGCGCCTTCGCCCTCTGGACGCGGGTAGAAAGTGTCTGGCGTAATGATGGCGGTACGACTTGAACATCCAACGACCGGGGGGCGTGCTTCTTTGAAAAGTGCGTTGAGTGAGTTGGACGCGAAGCGACTGATTTTCGATCACTCACTGTCGCGAGATCGGGTGGGGCGGATTGGCGTAGAGCTGGAGTGGCTCGTACTGCCGGTGGATGATCCGGCACGCCGAGCGAGTCCCGAAGAGCTGACAGAGGTCGATCGGCTGGTCGGGAGACCCCTGCCGGAAGGCGGCCAGGTCTCGTGGGAGCCCGGTGGGCAACTGGAGCTGAGCGGTCTCCCGTATGCCTCGCTTCAGAGTTGCATCGATTCCACGGCTGTCGATCTGGCTTTCCTGCGCAGCCGAGCGCACGAGGTGGGGATGCGGTTGGTGGGAGCCGGGCTCGACCATCGGCCCCCTCGGTTCACCGTCGCGCTGCCGCGCTACCAGGCGCTGCAGCGCTATTACGCACACCTCGGAAGCGCCGGCGACGCTCTGCTGTGCAACACCGCGTCCGTGCAGGTGAACGTGGACGCCGGGGACGACTCCGACGGGTGGCGGGGGCGGTCCCGGAGGTGGCTGATCGCCAATTCGCTCGGTCCGCTGCTGATGGCAGTGTTCGCCAACTCACCCGTCCTGGAGGTCTGCGGCCCCCGTGAGGCAATCGCGCTCTCTGGGCGGCAGCTGTTGCGGTTCCGGACGGACCGGTTCCGTAACGGACCGTTGCCGTCGGGCGGCGACCCACGTGGTGTATGGACCCGGTTCGCCCTCGACGCGCAGGTGATGGCCATACAGCAGAAGGGCCCCGTCCCGGCCGAAGACCGCTCGACCATCTGGGAGCCGGCGCCCGCCGGGCTGTCTCTCAGGCGGTGGCTGCGGGGTACAGGGCCACGGCCCGTACACGTCGACGACGTCTTCCATCACCTGAAGTCCCTGGTTCCGCCCGTCCGTGCCTGCGGCCATCTGGAGTTGCGCATGCTCGACGCCCAGACCGGCGACGACTGGGTGGTCCCCGTCGCGGTGGTGGCGGCGCTCATGGACGACAAGGCCACGTCCGACGCCGTCGCCGCTCTCATCGGCCGTACCGCGACAGCACCCACGCGCCAGGACTGGATCGACGCCGCACGGCGCGGTCTGGCCGCCCCTGGTGTGGGGGACCGCGCGCGGATGGTCATGCTGCTGGCCTTGGCGGGATTACAGCGACTTGGGGTGTCCCCGGAGGTGTTCGGCGCGGTGGAGCGCTTCGCGGAGAGTCACACGCTGCGAGGACTCTCCCCGGCACAGCTACGGCTGCCGAATCACATGGCGGTTGCGTGATCTCCCATCCTCCGTCTGCGAAGGAGTGCAGGCCCGTGCTCTCAACGCGCAAGCAGTCGCTGCTCACAGCCCTGGCTGACATGGGGCAGCACGAGCAGGGCAACCACGGCTGGTCCCTGTTCCACGAGTGTCTGAGTGAAGTGGCCGAGTCCGAGGCATCCGGCGGCCTCGACCGGTTGCTGTCCGCGATGTGGCAACAGCGGCCGCACATCAGCGACGCCCACGCCATCACCCTGCTTGGCATAGCCGTACGGCAACTGGCGCTCCAGGACGGAGGGCCGGCGGACGTGTTCCGCGCCGAACTGTCCGCTTCGCAGCGTGTACCCGCCCTCGCGCGCGCTCTGTCGGAAAGGGCGCTCGATCTCATACGCCTGATGGAAAGCCATTCGAACTCCTACACCGGAGCCCGCAGGTTCCTCCTCCCGCAGCTTGTCATAGGGGCCTTCGCCAGGTTCCGGAACATCCAACAGGTCCGTGTCCTCGACCTCGGTACCAGCATCGGACTGCTTCCGCGCCAGTTGAACAACAAGGCGATCTATGACCGGTTCGCGGGAGATCTGCACTGGAACCCCGAGCCCCTGCCCTTCCGGGGGATTCCACTGGACTACGTCGGCGGCGTCGACCGCCCACCGCTGCCGACGCTCGACTGGGTGCGCGCCTGCCATGGCCCGTCGGACTACTACGAGCAGCGATTCGAAGAGGTGCAGTGGTCCTTGGGCCAGGCGGAGACGGCTGGTACGGAGGTGGCACTGCAGCCGCTGGACATCCTCGACTTCCCTGCCCTGGAGGCGTTTCTGCGCGTCCATCGCATCAATGTGGTGACCTGCAACTTCGTTCTCTATCAGTACAGCGACGACGTCAGGAGCCGGGTCGTCGAGACGGTACTGCGCGCTCTGGAGACCCCGGGCGTGCTGCTGAGCATGGAGCCCAGCCATGCACTGGCGCGGAAGGGCTGTGTCGTGCACGCCTATCAGAACAGCAGCACACGGCCGCTTCATGTCGCTGACGTGTCCGACGCCCACTTCATGGGCACCGTGACCGTGCGCGACGGACTGACGGAGCTTGTAGGGCAGGGTGGGGGACAGTGATTCACGGCTCGCAGTTCATCGAAAGGGCGGCAGGATTCATCGGTCGGTACAAGGCGGCCGTCACCCTGGTGGGCGCCGTCGTGGGAACCGCCATCGGGATCTACAGCGATGAGGCTCGCTCCGTCATCGGCTGGACCTGGAGTCATGTGGTCGCCGGTGGCACGTTGGTGACCCTTGCCGTGGCAACCGTCTTCTCCCTCGCCTGGTGGGCCCGTGGACTCGCCGAGCGCCGCCGCGAGTTGCGCCGCGAAGTGGTGCGGCATTCCTTCGACATCCACGCGGACGACTTCGAGGAGGACCTTCCCTCGGACAACGCCGTGATAGGCCGACAACTCTGGTATCTGGAGCGCCGCACGGAATCCGCCGATCTCACCATCCTGCTGCACGGACTCGGGCTGGACGCGGACGACTTCCGTCCGTTCATGAACGTCGCCCGGCAGCACACCGCCGCCATCACCCTGTTCGGGCACAACGCCGATGAAGCGCGGGACGACCGTTATCGCCCGATCGGTATAGCCGCCCATACCGACCTCATCAGCGGAGCCATCAACAATCTCCAGCGTCAGTACCCGTACAAGCGGATCACCCTGGTGGGGTTCTCGGTCGGCTGCGACATGCTGTTCCGCCTGGCCGAGTTGTGGCGGGAGCACCCGGAGCGGCAGCCCAAGATCAAGTCGGTGCTGCTTCTCGACCCGAACATCAACCACTCGACCATGGTCATTTCAGAAAAAATGGCTCATCTCAACCCGGAGCAGCCGCTGGCGGAATTGAAGCGCATTGCGCAGATTCCGGAAACGCTCATCGAGTTCCAGAACGTCTGTGAATACCTCCACAAGATCAGCGGAAAGGATCTGGCGCAAGTCCAGCGCCACGCGGCGGATCTGTGGGCCTACTGGGAACCGGACGGCCAGTACGACCTGTTCTTCCAGCGCGTCGACCGCATCAGGGCCATCAGCGACAGAACACGCGTGTTCTTCTCGATTCACTTCGAGCAGCGATTCAACGACGTCGTCGCGCTGGCCCGGCAGCGAGGTATCCGGCAGGTTTTCGATCTACGCAGGGTGGACCACTTCGAGTTCTGCCAGGACGCCTTCCTCAAGCACGAGGTGGGGACCCTGATCCGGGGCGGCTGACGCCATCGGAGGGCGCCTAGTCCCGCTCTCCACCGCAGGAGCTGCCGGGCCTTGCGGGTGGTCGGGTTCAGCTCAGGTGCGCGATGAACGCGTGCCAGGTGTGGGGGGAGAAGGCGATCACGCGGTCGGCGGGGTGCTTGCTGTCGCGGATCAGTATGAGGGCGGGGATGCCGTCGGCGATCTCAACGCACTCGTTGTTGCCGCCGCTGTAGCTGCTGCTGCGCCACCTCGCGCCCGACAGGTCCGGCGTGCTGTGGCGTGCGCGCTTCATGCTCTGTGCTCCTTGGCCCTGCGTTGGATGACGGCGCGGGATTCCATCGGAGAGAGCGCGGACGTGCGAGCGGCATCGAACAGGTCTTGGTAACGGGCGACTTCTGCCTCCCGCTCCAGCCAGATGGAACCGGTCGGGTTGTCCGCCAGCACCACGTCGAGCGCTGCCTCCTCCGGGAAACCCAGTACTACGTACGGGCCGAACATACTCGCGTGCGCTCCGCGCGAGAACGGCAGGACCTGGATGGTCACGTTGGGATGCTCGGAGTTGGCCAGGAGGTGCTCCAACTGTGTCTGCATTACCTGGGGTCCGCCGACCTGTTGAAGAAGAACGGCCTCTGACAGCACAGCCCAGAGATGCAAGGGAGAGTCGCCGATGAGTCGTTCCTGCCGGGCGAGGCGTACCTGGACGAACTTCTCGATCTCGTCCGCCGTTTGCCACTGCCGCGAGGCCACCGTCACGGCACGGACGTAGTCCGGGGTTTGGAGCAGGCCGGGAACAAGCTGTGCCTGGAAGGTGCGGATCTCTCCGGCCATGGCTTCCAGGGCGATGTAGTCGCGGTAAGTGTCGGCGAGAACAGATCCGTACTGGTTCCACCATCCCTGCCTACGACGGCGGTTGGCCTTACGGGCCAGCGCACTCAGCCGCTCACGGAGTTCGGGGTCCGCCGCCTCGTAGGCGTGCAGCATCGCCGTCAGGTCCGGAAGGCGGACCGCCACTCGGCCGTTCTCGATCCGGCTGATCTTGCCTTTGGTGCAGTCAAGGGCCTCGGCTGCCTGAGTGGTGGTCAGCTTGGCCGCCTCCCGCAACCGGCGTAGTTCGTCGCCGAGTTGGCGGCCGAGCACGGTCGAGGGGTTCGGGGTGGTGCTCTTGGCAAGCATGCCAACACGTTTAGCAGAGTCGTGGATGCATCTGGGTGGGATTAACTCGAAAGATGGAAGATTGCTGCCATCCTAGTTGGCAACGTTGCAGATTCGGGTGATGCGCATACATCCTGCTGGGCATGGACATCGGCGTCCCACGGCCCAACTGGCTGTCTCTATGGGGCTCCGACCGCGCTTCGACCCTCTGGGGGCTGCTATGGCTGCACCGAACGAAGTCACCTTCCGGTTAACCCGTTGCCGTCGCAGCGTGCCCAGAACACGGGCGCTGGCGCACGCCGTGCTTGGCGAGTGGGGCGTGAGTCAAGGTGCCCTGGAGACAGCGGAGTTGGTGCTTTCAGAGCTGGTGACCAACGCGCTCCGAGTGCGCGTACCGAGCGATCGGCAGGTGGGCGTCCGGATCGCGCGATTGCTGGAGGACGGCCTGCTGCGGCTGGAGGTCAGCGACGCGGGCTCGGGGAGGCCCGAAGTGCGGACGCCAGACGACGAGGAGATCGGCGGGCGCGGACTGCTGCTGGTGGAGGCGCTGGCTTACCGCTGGGGCGTCGAGGAGCGCGCGGGCGGGATCGGGAAGACGGTGTGGGTCGAGCTGAAGGCGCCGGACATCGTGGCCGACCCCGTGGAGAGAGAGGTTGCGGCGGTCATGGTGCGGACCGGGCAGCGGGTACGGATGTGGGGCGTGTGGCGTGCCGTCCATTCGGTTCGCACCGAGCCGTACGCGGCTGGCGGACTCGCCGTTGTTCTCGGACTGGACAAGGGCCCGGCGCTACGGGTGCACGCGGCCGAGCCGTTGTCTGTCCGGGACGATGGCGTGCCCTCCTCGCGGGAAGGCAAGGAAGGCACGCCGGGGTGATCAGCCCCTGGCTGGCTTCCCGGGACGCCAGGCGCGCAGGTCGTCGTCGGTCAGACCGTATTCACCCTGCTTGGTCGCCCGGTAGCCCGCGAAGAAGGCTGCGGGGGAGCCGCCGTACAGTGCGTCGAACTCGCCGTGCCACTGGGTGAGCCAGGGCTGGAGTTCGAGGAGGCCGGCGAGCAGCGGGGTCATCTGTTCGTCGGACAGTTCGTCGTGGTTCGTGAAGTACGTGCTGAGGGCTTGTGCCTGCTCCTGGTGGTCCCAGCCTGCCCAGCCGAACAGGTCCGGGGTGCCGGAGATCGCGCCGGTGGCGTAGGAGATGAACCGCTCTTTGGGCACGTCGAGCTTTCCACGGGCGCGCCAGTAGGACGGCTTGAGGAAGTCGGCTGACGTGTATTTCGGCGGTACGGGAATGGAGTCCCGGATTTTCCGCTTTGCGGGCTCGTCCGGGGCGGCGTCTTCCTGACGCTGGAGATCCCAGACGTGCTCCCAGTCGGCGCGCTTCCTCAGGCCGGTGGGCTTATAGCGCAGGGCAGTGAGGAAGGGGACGTGCTCGTTGGCGAGGAGATCTGCGACGACGGTCGCCAGCTCCTTGCGGGGGGCGTACAACTTGGCGACGGAGACGAAGTCCTCGTCGAGGGCGAGTGCGGAGGCGAGCTGGGCGCGGGTGAGGATCGTCGGTTGGCCGTCCTGGAACCAGAGTTTGCGGGCCTCGATGCGGTCGAGTAGCCAGGAGCGCAAAGCCTTCTCCTGGAGCGCGTCCCAACCCCCCGTCACCCATCGGCGCTTGTATGCAGGGCGTTCGACCATGCTGATGGCGCGGGACGACTCAATGGCGTCTATGCGTTTCTGGACGGTGGCCCTGTACGCGTCCGACCAATGGTCGGGGAGTGCGGTGATAGGGGTGGACCCGTGCCGCTTGAACCACTCGTCGGATGCCTCACCCTCTTCTACCCGCCGAGCCAAAACGATCTCGAAGGCTCGCTCGCCAGGGGCGAGTCCAGGGACTTCGGACTCGGGGGCGCGAAGGTCCTCCGAGTGCAGGTTGTAGAGGGAATAAACCTGCCAGTCTAGTTCTTCTTGGAGGGCGGCCATTCGGGCGCGGGTAGATTCCCATTGCGTTTGGGCTTTGCGGAGAAGCGAAGCGGCAGGAGTAGGTTTTTCGGGTGTTGCTAGCGCGGTAGGGCTGGTGGCGCTTAGTTGCTGGGCGAGGGCGTCAAGAGAGGCTGCGAGTCTTGTTGGATAGCTGGAGGGAAGAGGGAATTCCTGCAATTTTGTGCCAGTAAACTCATAGAAATCTTCAAACGGGATCGTCGACTGGCGTGCTCCTTTGGTGTCCACGGTACTTCCTTTATTGTGGCTCACTTGCTTGAGCCAAAAGCAGGCGGTGGAGCTATTGAGTAGGCCGACTAGATGTAGATGTTCTTCTTCGCTCGCTCCGTCTCGCAGCTTAATTACTGGTGCGTGTCGATTGAATACCTTGCCCTCGCGGCCAAGTGTAAAGTGGTTGTGTGTGGCCACGAATGGGAACGTGATCAAGAATTTTGCCGTGAGTCGACCTTCCTGGTGGAAGGCGTAGTTAGACCACGGGAGGCCACGTTGCTCCTTGGTGGTGGAGAACATTAGACCGTTGCGCAGAATTTGGCGCCCCGGCCAGAGGGTTCTCGTTTCTAGAGTCGTACGTTGCTCGCCTGATGCCTCTGAAGGGAAGATGGCATCGGCATCCAAATGGCAACCCCAGTCGCGCACTTGGTCTCCGGTAACGAATGACCGCCTTGGAAGATTGCGGCCGCGAATCCATGTTGCCAGCGGGTGTGGGAGGACGAAATATTCGTCATCTCCCGTGATGGCTGCGAATCCAATGGATTCAGTCGCGCGAGATAGGGGGGCTGTTGAGGCGGCTCCTAGCTTTTCAATCATCTCCAGTCCGCCATCAGCGAGTACCCACGGTTGTCTGCCGAAGTATCGATTGCGCTCCAGGTCGTCCACCGATACCCACTGGCAGGCGGATCCTGGTTGGTCGATATGTTTGACAATCGCCTTCCATACCAGTCCGTCCTCGCCGTTCCCTGGTGCGAAGGGCTCGCCTTGGACGCTACGGACCGTACGAATGGTCTGGGTGCGGACGCTGCCCGATCGTCGCTTCCCGATGAGGATTACCGTAGGTGTCCCGTGTCCTGGAATGTATGCCCCGGAGGTGTCGATAACCTCGGTTAGTTCCACCTTGTGTGCGAAGTATTCCTCGATTAGCTTCGTTCCAAATTCTCGCTTCATGAATGAGTTCGAGGTGATCTGGCCAACCATGCCGTACCCGTGACCGCCGGGTTTACCTACCCTCGACAGCTGGAAAAAGCGCTCAGCAAAGGGGACGGAAAGTGCATACTTTCCCGAGCAGGACGCATAAAGCTTCCGATACAATTCGTTCAGCTTTTTATCCTTGACCGTGATGTAGGGAGGATTCCCCACGACCACGTCATACCGCCCCTGCTCCAGAATCCTCGGATGCTCGTCCAAGTCCTCCGTGGCATACGAGAACTCCGCCAGCGGATCCCCCGACTCCTCATCCCCCAGCGTCAGTTCAAGCTGCCGAGCCTTGATCAGCGAGTCGCCCACCGCCAGATGGAGCGGCCAGTCATACCGCCCCGCTTCCTCCAGTGTTCGCACCCCCGAAGCAGCCATAGCCGCCACCAGCAACCGGAACCGCGCAATAGCCACCGCAAACGGATTGATGTCCACCCCGTGCACGGAGTTCAACGCATCCCGCACCCGCTCATGCACATCCCGCCCAGGCTCCCGCTCTGCCCAAAGCTGAACCATCCGCCGGAACGCACCGAGCACAAAGTGCCCCGACCCACACGTAGGGTCGATCATCTTCAGCTCGCCAAACCGACCACCCATCTCCCGCACCACCGGATTCATAGTCCGGTCGAGGATGAACTCCTCCACGAACTCGGGAGTCTGGAGCAGCGCATACGTCTTCCGGGCAGCCTCCGACAGGTCCTGGTAAAGGTCGCCCAGGAACCGCGTGTCCCACCCCTCCGTGCCGCCCTCCCTCAGCGGGTCGCTGAAGTCATGAACAAGCTCCCCGTCCTCCCCCCGCTCCCGCCAGAACTCCACCAGAGCCCGCGCCCCATCGTGCGAAACCGGGATCTGATACAGCGGGTTGCGCCGCCCGTCGAACAGCAGCTTGCCGGCCTGCCCGGAGCCCAACTCCGCGAACGCCCGCTCCAGCCACCCCCGGAACGTAGGGTCTTGATCGTCCTCGACGTACTGCCGGTACCGCGCCTCCGCCAAGTCCCGCCGCTCAGTATCCGGCCCCGTGAGATACGGCTCCGGAATGAGCAAGTTGTCCTCGCAGAACCGCACGAACACCGTGCCCAGCACCCAAGCCACCGCGACCTGCGTAACCCGCTCGTCCAGCCACGCGCCCCAAGTCGCCCCCGTACGGCCGAGCTTGAACGCCTGGTCGTACTCGGCCCGCAGCCTCCCGGCGACCGACTCCGCCGCCTGCACCAGCTCGGCGCGCTCCTCCGGCAGTTCGGCCAGCCGCTCCTCCAGCCAGGCCCCCCACTTGGGGCTCCCCTTGGGGTCAGCCTTCTGGAGTTTGCCGTACTCCGTGCGTAGCGGCTTCAGGACGGACTCGCCGTCCCGGACCTGCTGGTCGAGGTCGACCTCGACCGCCTTGACCTGCTTGATCAGGTCTGTCAGCAGTGCCTTCGACTTGCGGTCGATCACCTGGTCACGTCTCCTGTCGTCATTCACACCCACACGCGAGCGGACCTGTGTGCGGCACACGCTCAGCGATTCAATCCTGCGGGCCAGCGGCCACGGCGCTCTTCGACTCGGCCCGGTGCGCGTTCTGCACCCAGAACTCGTTCAGTACGATCCACTCGCCCAGCCCCGCCTGGTACGGCACCGCCACCGTCCCCAGCCGGGGCGGCCGGGCCGGGTCGCTCTGCGGGCACAGCAGCCACAGTGCGCGGCCACCGCCACGCGACCGCTCCGCCAGCCGCTCCAGCATGCCCATCGCGTCGTACCGGGCGAAGACACCGGCGTCCGTCAGCAGCAACGGAGCAGCCACCCCGCCTCCGGCGGGACTCGCGGAACCCGCAGCCCCCGGCACCAGCAGCTCGCCGATCCGAGGCTCTACCAGCCCCCACGCCGTACCCACGTACTCGGCGAACTTCATCGCCCCCGGCGACCCGGACTTCGCCACGTCCGCGCGCAGGATCGTCTCCCAGCTGGGCTTGGGGCGAGGGTCGACCAACTCGTGCAGTGCCCGTACGAACAACTCGGCCGCCGAAACCACCACGGCCCCGCCGGCGAAGTCGTCGCGCCCGAGTTCGTCTATCGCGTCCCGTGCCCACTCCGTCGGCACCGTCAGTACACGGAAGCCGTCCCGGCGTGCCGAGGCCTTCAGCCGGTCCTCGGCCGTGCCCGCCGCCGCGAGGTCCGGGTCGTCGGAGTAGCGGTGCGCGGAGACGGTGCCCGTCGGCCGCCGCCGGGCGTCCGACGACAGGTAGATCGACACGCCGTCCGCACTGCTCGGCAGATAGCGCAGCGTTCCCGTGCCCTTGCGCGTCGACAGTACGAGGTCGAAGCCGGCTTGCCGCAGCGCCCTCGTCAGCGGGCCTCCCGTGGGCAGGGCGTGGCCGCCGCGCTCGTTGAGCAGCTCCGGGAAGCGGGCCCGTACCCGCTCGTGGACGTCTTCTCCCGTCAGGCCGGGCTGCTCGGCCTCCGCCATCCCGGGGATGAGCGGGACCAGGCCGGCCTGGGTGAGGCGCAGCGCGCGTACCAGCGGCAGCTTGCGCGGATAGACCTCCAGGCGGGGTGTCGCGGCGGCGTGGCGGGAGGCGGCCACCGCGATCTCCACCATCCGCCGGTCGTCCCACTGCACCGTCGCGCTCGGCGGCGGTACGGCGCCCAGCTCCGCCACCACGGTCGCCGCCGTGGGCAGGGTGTCCAGCTCGGCCATCCGGTCCGCGATACGGCCGAGCCGCTGGGCGTAGTGCAGCAGGCCCGGCGCGGACGGTGTGTCCGGCGCGTCGTCAGAACCCACCTCCAGGGCCAACAGGCCCGCGCCCATGCCCTCGTCGGCGGCGTCGCGGTTCGGGGTGTGCCCGAACTCGGCGTCCTCCGGGACGAGTTGCTCGACCTCCACCACTGCTCGTACGGCGGCCAGGGCCAGCGCCCGGCGCTGCTCGCGCTCCTGGAGCTGGGTGCCGCGACGCACGGTCAACGCGTCCGCGATCTCCGCCGCCGAAGCGACCCTGCCCAGGTCGCGCAGCAACTCCAGGACCTCGGCGCGCAGTGCCCGTACCGCAGGATGCTTCTTCCAGCGGGTGCGCTGGTTCTTCAGCATCTGCGGGATACGGCCCCGCGACAGCCCGAGCACGTGCGCGACGTCTGTCTGCGTCGGCCAGACCCCGACCTCCGACGGCAGGATGCCCTGCTCGTTGGGCAGGCGCAGCAGCAGCCGTACCATCTCGCACTCGTTGTGGTTCGAGTCGTCCTTGCGCAGCGGCGGTACGAACACCGTCGCGAGGGTGTCCAGGCTGACGCTGCGCAGCGCGCGCTCCGGCAGCGAGTGCGCTCCTGCGCCGCCGTTCGCCGCCACGGCGCCGGCCGCCGCAGCCTCAGCGGCGGACAGCTCCTCCTTCGCGGCCTTGCGGCCCTCGGGCGTGAGCGGCGCGGTGGGCTGCTCCGCGAACTTGAGCCGCCACTGCTTGATGCGGCTGAGGACCTCTTTGCGGGTCTTGGCGCCAAGACCGGGGGCGTTGACGAGCTGGCGCTGGCTGTAGTCGAGCAACTCGCCGACCGTGTTGACGCCGAGGCCGTAGACAAAGGACTCCGCGGCGGGGCTCAGACCGGACGACGAGACGAGGGTGTCCCGGTCGACCCGGCCCGCCAGCCGTTCGCGCTGCTGCTCGGCGCTCTCCTCCTCCGCCTCCGGGATGGCCGCGTCCGGGGCGGGCTGCGCCGCCTCGCCCTGTGCGGGCTGCGCCGCGTGCTGTGATGGGCGGCGGGACGAGGGCTTCGCCTCGTCCATGTCGAGGAAGATCTTCTTCCAGGCGTCCCGCATCGGCTTGAGGTCCGGGAAGCGCTGGGAGGCGTCCCGGTGCAGGGCCTTCTGGAAGAACGCGACCAGGCCGCCCCGTACCGCCGAGTCGAAGGCGTCGGCGGCGATCCTCGGGTGCGGCTCCTTCTCCGGGTCGGTCTGGCGCGGCGAGACCCTGCCGTCGCCCCACACCGGGAGTTCGCGCGAGGCCATCTCGTGCAGGGTGACGGCCAGGGCGTACCGCTCGGCGTGCGCATCGTAGACCGAGCGGTCGGTGAGGGTGCCGATGAACGGGTCCAGGTAGCCGTCCGTACCGGCCGCCGTCTCGTTCACCGGGTATCCGGCCAGGGAGAAGTCGATCAGGACCAGTTCGCGGGTGCGGTTGGGGCGGATGCGGATCGCGATGTTGTCCGGCTTGATGTCGCGGTGCCACACACCCTCGCCCTCGAGGAAGTCCACCGCGCCGAACAGGTAGTCGCCGTACGCCTCCAGCTGGTCCACGGACAGGCGGCCGAACTCGCGCAGCTGCCGGGCGACGGTCTCCTCCCGGCGCCGGCGCTTCGCGCCCGGTGCGGAGGGCTCAGCGCTGTCGTCGCGCTCGTCGCCCACGTACTCCATGACCAGGACCGTGCGGGGCCCGATGTTCTGCGGCTCCGGCTCGACCAGGCGGATCACCCGGGAGTCGGGGCGCAGCTGTCCCAGTACCTCGGCCTCGCGGCGCAGTACCGCGCCGCGGCTGTCCGAGGTCGCGACCTTCAGCACCGCCAGGGACTTCGAGAAGCGCACCTCCGGGCCGGCGGTCAGGTCCCGCACCAGGAACGCGCGGCTCGTCGAACCCGTACCGAGGCGGCGCCTGACCTCCCAGCGGCCCGCCAGCAGATCTCCCGCGACCGAGTCCAGGGGATCCTTCTCGGGTTCGGCCGGGCGCGGGGCCTCGGCCGACGGAGGCTCGGTCAGGTCCGCCTCGACGACCTCCAGCATCTCCAGGAAGTCGTCCACCGACGACAAGCGGGCGGAGACGTCGTAGGCCGTGGCCGCCTGCACCAGCTCGTCGATGTACGGGGAGAGACCGTCCACCACGGAACTGGGACGCAGGCCTTCGCCCGCCTCGTACCGGGCCACCAGTTCGGCCTGGCTGGCGGCCGGGGGCCTGCCGGTGGCCAGCAGGTAGGTGAGCACTCCGAGTCCGTACACGTCCAGGGCGACCGGGTCGGGCCTGAGCGCGGTCAGCTCCGGGGCCAGATACGGGTCCGCGCCCTCGGCGAGATGCGCGCCCGCCCGGGAGAAGGTCGTCGGCGCGAACCGCTCGCCGTTGCCGGTCACACCGTGCTCGGAGCTGCGCTGGACGGCTACCTGCCAGTCCGAGATCTGCAGGTGCGGGTTGGACCAGGCGCCGGTCTCACTCTCGGAGTCGCCCCGGCGGGTACGGCCGCGCGGGATCACGTGGACCGCGCGGGCCGCCAGGGTGCGGTGGAAGATCCGCCGGCCGTGCGCCGAACGCACCGTCTCGGCGAGCTGCCGCACCAGCGCCATCCGGCTGAGGATGTCCAGCCTCTCGCCGTACTGGATCAGGTACTCGTCCAGGCGCAGGGTCCGCGGATCGAAGTCGAAGATCAGCGCGGGGCCCGCGGAATGCCCGGACGGGTCGTACTGCTTGAGCTGGACGACACCCGGGTGCCGGAAGTGGCGCAGCACAGCGGCTTCGCGGCGGGCCGCCCGCTCGACGGATGCGCGGAGTTCGGCGTCGGAGCCGCGCTCGCGCAGGTAGACACGGACGCGGGCGGCTTCCGGCATTTCACTGTGCTGGGCCAGATAGTCGGCCCAGGTCGGGCCCGAGTCGAACGCCTTCCGGCTGAGCAGGTAGGGGCCGACCTTGTACTCGGCGTCGCTGCGCGCGATGCCGATGCGCTCCAGGGCCGCCTTGATCCGGCGCGAGCGTGCGGCGTCGATCCGGCGGTACTCGTCCTTCGGTGGTTCCTTCAGCATCTCGGTGAGCTGGGGGACGGTGAAGACGCCGTTGCGGTCATGGGCGGGCAGCCGGTTGCGCAGCGAGGAGTCGGTGAAGCAGACGGCCTCCGAGACCCACACCCGCTCGCCGTTCTGCTGCAGCAGCGCGGCCAGTTCCTTCGCCTTCTTGTTGGCCAGGTGCAGCGGGTTGCCGTGGGGGATCTGCCGGCCGCTGGGCTGGGTCTGCAGCCATGTGCCGTTGCGGGACTCGACGGAGCCGTGCCAGTCCTTCAGCTCGATCAGGTGGACCCCGCCCGGGGCGATCACCAGGAGGTCCACCTCCCGGACGTGGCCCGTGTGCGCGGTGAAGGTGAAGTTCGACCAGGCCCGCCACGGGTCGTTGTCCGCGAGCTTCTCGCGGATGGCCTCCAGGCCCCGGTGTTCATGCTGGAACTCGGATTCGGTGACCGCGGTCCACCGGCCGTCCCGCATGTGCCATCCCCGCTTCGTGTCGCTCTGTCTCGATTACTGCTGCTCAGGCAGCAAAATTCCCCGCTCAGATCGTAGCGGTTGGGGTACGGAAGGTGCTGGCCCACGTCGGTGATCAACCGTCGTTACATGGGAGTGCCCGACTGCCTCTCAAGCAGAGCCGTCTGCGACTGGACGGCCAAGGCCCTGACGGATAGCCCTCGTTAGTATGAAAATCTGATCGCCATGGGGAATGAGCATGGTGACCGCCCGATCTTCGAGGCTGGCCCAGTAACGGACAATCGGGATGGTACGGACCTCGCCAAGGAAGCCGACGCCTCGGTGCAGTGGCTGCTGCAGCCCAGGGGTGGGCCCGGCCTCCGTGGGCCTCAGAACTTCGAGCGCTCGATACGGAAAGGCATCCGGCTCGCGGAGTATGAGCACGTCCTGGGCGAGGACACGGTAGAACTCAAGCGACTCTTTCCCGACGGGGTGGCGCGGCTGTGGGGGGCAACGCCTGTCAAGAAGGAAAGCCATGCCAAAGGCGTCGCACTGCGAGGGCAGAAGGTCGGCGACGAGGTGTTGTTCTACGCCGAGAAGGAGTTCATCGCCAAAGCCCGCATCTTGAGGCTGCTCCGCAATCCCGAGTTGGCCAGAGCCATCTGGGGGGAGCTCAAGGACGGGCGGACCTGGGAATACATCATGGTTCTGGGTGATGTCGTGGAGTTCAGGATCCCGGCGGCTCCGATCCTGACCGCGCTGGCCGTGGGCAAGGAGGTGCGCTACCTCACGCTGGTGCGGGCTGCGGAGCGGCGGCGCCATCTGGGGCTGCTGGACGAGCTGGTGGGCGGGAACGTGACCGCCGTAGGCCGGCCTACGAGCGGAGAGGCTGCTGTGGCGGCGGCAGTCAAGCTGGGGCGCGAGGGGCTCCTGCGCGCCCTGGGCACCCTGGACGCCAGCGTGCCGGAGGAGTCACGTACGCACCACGGAGCGCTGACGTTGTTGTGGTCCATCGGTCGGCTCGTATCGGGGCAGAGCCGCCTTGTGCCGTGGGACGACTTCAGAACCGAGATCGGTCCTCTCCTGCTGGAGTTCGGTGGCTCTGATACCGAGGTGGCACCTGAGAGCCCGTTTCGGCACCTGCGGAGCAGCGGATTGTGGGAGGTGGAAGGTGCAGACGACGAGGGGCTCGACTCGGCGTTGGCGGTGGCCTTGGCCGAGTCCGGAATCGTGGCAGGGCTTCGGCCAGAGGTTGCGAAGCTGCTGAAGAAGCCACTCACCCGTGCCGAAGCGATCGGCTTGCTCTGCACCACCTACTTCCAGGATGTCGACCAAGGTGCTCTGCTGACGCGCCTCGGCCTGGCCGGATACGCCCATGCCAGCGGGAACGCAGGAGGGGAGGCCGAGGGCCGAGAGGGCGGGGATGAGTCCGCTGGGCACGGAAAGCGGCGACAGGTGAATTCGTCGCGCCCCGATCGAGACCTCCACCTCGTCGAGGACATCAAGCTGCTCTATCAGCACGGGTGCCAGGTATGCGGAGTGCGGCTGGAGACACGTTTCGGACACTACAGCGAAGCTGCGCACATCCAGGGACTCGGAATCCCGCACTACGGACCGGACGAACTGTCCAACTTGTTGTGTCTCTGCCCCAACCATCATGTCCAGTTCGACAGGCTCTTCCTCTTCATCGACGAGGAGTGGAACGTGCGGCGAAGCAGAGACGGGGAACTGATCAGCCCCCTGATACGCGATCCCCGGCATGCCATCGACGAAGAGTGCGTCGAATACCACCGAGTGCTGTGCGGGCGTAGTCGCTACAGCCTCGGATCGGACTGATTCTCCTGGCCGGAGCGGTGGATGGAGGTTTTGCTGCGAAGTCCCGAGCTGCCCTCCTCGCTCCGGCCTACATGGTGAGTGGCTGCTCCACATGTCCGGAGTCAGCCAACTCGTGGTCGAAGAACGGTTGTTGCTACCTGTCCGTTTGAGGCAAAGACTCACCACTCAGCGCGTCGGCTATGGAAGCAAACTGGCTCAGAGCGGATTCCAGGTTCTCGACGATCTCTCTGGCGATCACCTCTGGGGGAAGCACGCTGTGGGTGTCGTCAGGGGCTGGCTCCTCCGACCAGACGATGTCCAGGTTGAGATGGGTGCGGGCGATCAGTTCGGCGTAGGGGAAACACCTGAAGCGCTCCGTCTCGGACCTGTCCGAGTGAGATCCTCCTGGTAGGTACGCTTCGACGAAATCGGCCAAATCGGCTTGTTGTAGTGATTTCTGCTTGCGCGAAAACTGCATGTCGGTTCGCAAGTCGTAGACCCAGACTTGAGAAGTATTGGGCTTTCCGTCGATGCGAGGTATTTTATCGAAGAATAGGACGTTTGCTTTGATGCCGCTGGCGTAGAAGATACCGGTGGGAAGTCGCAGAATTGTATGCAGGTCGAAATGCTCGAGCAGTCGACGGCGCAGTGTCAAATAAGCGCCACTTTTATCGAACAGCACATTGTCGGGGACGATGACAGCTGCGCGTCCATTCATCTCCATCAATGACATGATGTGCTGAAGAAAGTTGATCTGTTTATTGGTGGTGGTTATCTCGAAATCGTTGCGTCGATAGTGAGGATCCTCCCTCTCCAGCATGCCGTTTCTGTCTACGGTGGTTATCGAAAGCGTGTTGCCGAACGGGGGATGGGCAAGGACGAGGGAAGCGTGCCGACTCGGCGGCCTGAGAAGAGCGTCCTCCGTCATCACGAGCGACTGCCCGGCGGCGGATCCCAGGCCGTGCAGCAGCATATTCATCACCCCCAGGCGAACGGTGTTCGGGACCAGCTCCTGCCCCCATATCCTGCCCGAGCCAAGGGCAAGAATTTCCTGTGGGGAAAGTTCCTGCAAATGATGCTCGAGAATGTAGCGGTGCGCGGCGATGAGGAAACCGCCAGTACCACAGGCCGGGTCTGTGATGGTGTCGGTCGGCCGCGGCTGCATCACATCAATTATCGCGTTGACGAGCGGGCGTGGAGTGAAATATTGGCCCGCTCCGGTCTTGGTGTCTTCCGCGCTCCTGGCAAGCAGGACCTCGAACGCGTCGCCCGTGAGATTGGCGATCGGTCCTTCCCAGTCCACTGCATCGATCGGATCGACGATCAGTTTTCGGAGAAGGTCGACATTCGGGATTCGATTCTGGCTCCCGGCGAAGAGGCTGCCGACTGTGGTGGCAGGGTCCGCCTTGGCGAGTTCGGCGAGGACGGCACGGTAGTGGTCTCCGAGGTTCGAAGTTTCCTTTTCCGCCAGAGAGTTCCAGTTATATCCGGCCGGCGCGATCTCGTCAGTAGTCTTGAGGAAAATGAGATACGCGAGCTGCTCGACGAACTCGGCGGTGGATAAGCCGTTGTCACCGAGGACGTTGCAGTATTCCCAGAGCTTGGCGGCCAACGGGTTGACTTTTTTACCTATTTGGGTGGGCATTGTGCCTGTCAAAGCTCGAACTCCAGCTGAATGTCAGTGTGGATAAGGGGTGAGGATGATGAAGGCCCAGGTCTGTGAGTGCGTCGGCGCGCCGATTGTTTCGTGCGGCCTTGGGCTTCCCTCTCGGCCCGGATGCGAGTGAGATGGACACTGGTCGACTCGTCGGCGGGATCCTGGTCAACGAGTTCGCCCTCGAAGGCGCAGGCCAGGAGGGACTGCCTTAGGTGCTCCGGCCGAAACCGAAGTGACTCTAGTTGCTCCGCCAGTCGATCAATGCGCTCGATGTCAGCTTTGAGCGCTTCACCGATTCTTGATTGTTCCTCGCGAGGTGGGATGGGTATTTGTATACGCATCAGATTCTGTTGAGTGATATTGTGCATGGACTTCAGGGTGCCAGTGGCCTTATGTGAAATCTCTCTGCGGACATAGGGTGACGAGAGAATCTGGATTAGCCATTTCTTCTCTATTCCATCCTTCGGGACAAGGCGAAGGCTCTTGTCGCTGAGTAGCAGCTGTGGACGGCATTCGCCTACAAGGACTGCGGCACCTACGTGGTCGCTGGTATTGGCACGGCTGACCAATATGTCATTCTGCTTTATCTCGTTCCGTGGGTCGACTTTAATGTCACCCTGAATGGCTTTGTTTTCGTCATTTTCGAAAATCCCCCGCGTCATGGCACTGGCTTTGATTATGCCCCACTCATTTTCTTCGGCAGGTCGGCGTTCGCAGGGAAGGTGTCTCCCTGTCTCGATCCGTGCAATAACGTCGTCCAGGTTTCCCCATCTCCATTGGGTGGGGGGAGGAGCGGCCGGGATGCATCCAGAAATTGCGGTATTTTGGACAGCTGAGCGGAGTTTCGGTATGAGTGAGATGCTCCGCTGGAGGCCGAGTTGTCCTGAATCGAGGCGGGTGAGATGAGTTTCCAGGGCTTCGACGATGCGGCACTGTTCTGCTATTGGTGGCAGCGGGATACGGATATTCGACAAGGTGTCGTGGGTGATCGTGTAGGCGCGGTTTGCGGCGGCGCACGCAGCCTTCTCGATTTGGAGTCGCACGAGTGGAGACTCCCAGGCGTATGCTAAAAATTCGGGAGTTATGACTCCCGGATGCGGTCTGACGCGAATCATGGTACTGGGAAAGGCTATAGGGGGAGGCGCATGCTGCACGAGGGCTCCCCGTCCAACTCGCTTGAGAGATCCGTTCCCGCGACCCACGAGGAAGTCCCCAGCGGAGACGAGGAATGGAGCGGCCTGCTCCTGCGTCCACGCGCCGTTTTTCTGTTCAGAGAAATCCACCCCTCCTCGTTTGAGTGCTGTGAGACGCAGAAGAGGAAATCCATCGGCTGCGGTCCTCGCGGATCGGCCGTTGAAGAGTGGCTCGCTGAGTACGTCTGCCAAGCGAACCCAGATCCATCCTGTCGGAATTTCCCTTTCACTCACGGTGATTCTCCATTCGGTTCACTCTGAAGGAAGTGGCGTCGCATCTCATGTCGTTGGGTTGCCGGTACCGTAGCTGGGTCGCTGACCGCGGCATGCACCTCCGTCTCCGGTCCTCCTCACGAGGTGACTCCGCAAGAGAGTTCTGTGATGCAGTTCGTCCGTGATGCCACCAGCAGGCCGGGAGCACGGATGGCGACCAGGGGTCCAAGGTCTACCAGAAGCCACTGACAATACGACTGGATTTGTGTGACCCCCGCCCCAGCCCGGTGCGGCGTGACCGTGTCTGGATCGCCGCCAGGAAGGTCGGCGAGGGCACTGTCGGCGCCCGTGTTTCGGGGAAGTTCGTGCATCGCGTACGCAACACCTACAAGGTGCTGCTCGTCGACATATGCAGGACCGTGTGCTCTTGAGAATGGCTTTCCGATGCACCGGCGGACTGAACTGAGCAGCAGTCATAAGCTGACGGTCGCCAGAACTACGCCAGGAAGGGTGGAAAGAGCCATGGGCAGCCTTACTGAGGCGAACCTCAAGACGCTGGCCGGCGCCCGTTCCTACGAGCGCGGGCTCGGATACCTCGACGCGGTGTCCGGGGTCGAGGTCGGCGACGGCTGGATCACCGCGACCGTCCACGGCACGGACCGGTACGAGGTTGAGCTGATCCTGGACGGGCCCGGAGGGCTGACCGGTGAGTGCGATTGCCCATACGGGCTGGAGGGCAACTTCTGCAAGCATCTGGTCGCCCTCGGCCTGACCGCGCTTGCCCAGAAGGAGAGCCTGCCGCGACAGCGCAGGGCAGCCGGGAATCGAGCGCAGGAACTCGACGCCTGGCTGTCAGCCCTGTCCCAAGGCGAGTTGCTTGCCTTGGTACGGGAACAGCTCGGCGAGGACCGTCAGTTGCGGCGCCGCCTGGAGCTGCGGGCCGCGAGTGCCCGCGGGGACCTCGCCGCGGTCCGGGCGCGCATCCGTGAGCTGCTAGACATCGGTCCGTTCGCGCAGTACGGGTACGTCGAGTACGCGGATGCCCGAGCCTACGCCGACCAGGCCGGGCATGCGGTGTCCGCCATCAGGGCGCTCACGGGCTCGGGCCGGGCCCCCGACGCGATCACTCTGGCGCGGGAGGCGATGCGGATGCTGGCCGAGGCGTTGGAGAGCGTGGACGACTCCGATGGAGGGCTCGGGCAGGTCGGCGCCGCCCTCGCCGACGCCCATCTCGACGCGTGCCGTGCGGCACACCTCGATCCGGATGAGCTCGCCCGCTGGCTGGTCGGCCACGTGCTCGGCGACTTCGACGGCATCACTGACATCGATCCGCTCGACTACGAGGATGTCCTCGGCGAACGTGGGATGACCGTCCTGCGAGAGCTGGCGACCGAGGCGTGGCGGCGCAGGCGCACAGGTTGGGCCGAGAAGCACCTCATGGAGCGCCTGGCCAAGGCGGGAGGCGACGTCGACGCGGTGATCGCCGTGCACGCGGCCGACCTTGCCGCGAACGGCCACACGCACCTGGTCATCGCCCGCGAGCTGGACACCGCCGGACGCCCCGACGAGGCCCTGCACTGGGCGGAACGCGGAACGCGGAACGCGGAGTCCGGGAAGCCCGGGACCTCGACACCGTCGACACAGCCCTCGTCGACTATCTCCACGAGCGATACGAGCAGGCGGCCCGGCTTTCCGACGCCGTCGTCCTGCGCCGGGATCACTTCGGCGCCCGTCGCACCCTGCTCGCGTACCAGCAGTTGCGCGCCGCGGCGCGGGCTGCCGACTGTTGGCCTGCAGAACGCGAGGGAGCACTGGCCCTGCTGCGCGCCGACGCGGGGCGGCGGCAAGGGGGCTGGTACGGCGGCCCTGTCCTGGTCGACGCCCTGCTCGACGACAAGGATGTCGAGGCAGCCTGGCAGGCCGCCGCCGAAGACGGTGCCACTACCCACGACCGGCAGCGGCTCGCCCTCGCCGACCAGGCAAGCGCGACCCGTCCCGCCGACGCGCTCGGCGTCTACCTGCGCCTGGCCGAGCCGCTCACCAAGCAGACCGGCAACGGCGTCTACGCGCAGCTTGTCAGCCTGCTGCTGAGCATCTGAGACTGTCACCGACGGCTGGGCACACCCGGTGAGTTCGCCGTGTACGTCGCCGCCCTGCGGACCGTACAGAGACGCAAGCGGAACTTGTTGGGCCTCATGGAGGAGCACGGGCTGTGAGTGGGACAGCGCCACGACCGCTCACACATCGCTCGCCCCATACCGCCGTGCACGCACATGTGCACGGCCTCTTGTTCACGGACCGCAACGCCGTGGTCGAGCCTTCCGTATACACGGCACTACACGAGCGCGGGCGCCCCCACTCCAGACACCGGCTGAGTAAGCGACCGCAGCTTCTCCCGAGTCTCCGGGTCCGTCGAGTACACGATCGTGCCGATCATGCCCCGGGTCAGCAGCACCTTGTAGGTGTTGCGGATGAGTCGGCTGATGTCCGCCTCCGATGTCGCCTTCGTGAAGGACGGGTCCTTCGACGCGGACCGGTCCACGACCCAGCGGTCCGTTCGCCACACCAGATCGGGCCCGATGATCACGCCCGACCAGTCGTACTCGAAGCCCTGCGCGGTGTAGACGCAGCCGACCTGGCCGAAGCCGGCCGGGTCGGTGGCCCACAGGGGCGCGGGCGGCGCCCCGAGTAGGGACCGGTCGCCGTACACGTTCCAGGGGCGGGCCCACTCGCCGATGACGACGTCGGTGGGCAGGGTGGCCATGTCAGGGGTGACCTTGGTGGTCCACTTCCAGCAGTAACCGGCGGACATTCGGGCGCCGTAGTCCTCCTCGCGGCGTGCGATGAGGAAGTCCTCCAGCTCCTGGGGGCTTTCGGCGGTCAGCAGCTCGAACTTGCCGTCCGGCTCCCACTGGCCGGGAGTGCCGCCTTCCAGGCCGAGGAGGTCGACGACCCACTTCTCGTACGCGTCACTGCCGCCGCACCGGAACTGGCTGTCCAGCTCCACCACCGTGCAGTCGAGGCCCTGTTCGGCGGCGGCCCGCCTGATCTCGTCCTTGGTCCCCATCTCGCCGGGCCGCACCACCTGGTGCTGGTCGAGGAGGAACACGGGCACTCGGGCCGCGTCGATCAGTTCCGCCACCTGGGGGCGGCCGGTGCGGAGTTCCGCCTTGGTGTAGCGGTTGGCGGAGGTCTTCCGGAGGCGGTGGGCCTCGTCGCAGATCAGCACGTCGAGGTCGTTCGGCTCCGCGTCCATGAAGCTGTTGAAGTACTTGAACAGCTGCTGGACTTCGCGCTTCTTCGCCCCCGCGACCCTGCGCATCGTCTTCGTGAACGACTGCGACCCTGTCGCGTGCAGTGCGGGCACCCCGCGTCGGTACAGCTCGCCCAGCAGCGACATCGCGATCACGCTCTTGCCGGAGCCGGGACCGCCGGTCACCACGACCACCTGCTTGTGGTTCGACCGCTTGGCCTTGCGTACGGCGGACATCACCTGCTCGTAGGCGACCCGCTGCTCGGCGATGAGCACGAACTGCTCGCGGTCGCGGATCTCGGCCGCCGCGACCGACATCAGCTGCTTGGAGGGCCGGATCTTGGCGTCGCGCAGTACGTCCGCTGCTTCCGCTCCGGGCTTCGCGGCGAGCCGCGAGCGCAGGAAGTTCAGGAAGGCGCCGCGCTGTTCGCCCGTGTACATCCGGCCGTGCAGGTCCTCGGTGACGGCCCGCAGACCGGCGACCCCGAACTCGGTGGCGTTGTGCAAGTACGCCACACCGGCCAGTGCCCTGGGCATCCGCTCCAGCGCGCCGTTGAACGACAGCAGGTACTCGCAGTAGCCCCGGACCTGCTCGATCGGGTTGAGAACGGGCTGTGGGTACGCGTCGATCCGGCACAGCAGAGGCTCGTCCTCCTCCGGGTAGGCCGCGCTCCACTGCTTGAGTTCGACGACGACGTACGACGGCTCGCCCGTGGTCGGATGCACACCGGCGAGTACGGCGTCCGCGCGCTTGCTGGTGAGGGGGAGGCTGTACTCGATGAGGACTTCGACGTCGTCGAGCCCGGCCTCGATGAGTGCGTTGACGAGCGCCGGAAGGCTTCGTTCCCAGGACCGTATTTCCGCTGCTGCGGGCCTCCGGCCGTGCTGGTGACGGAAGTTCTCGGTCAGATGCAGCGCCAGCGACCCTTCGAGGAGGCGGGCGGCCACGGACGCCGCAGACTCACGGAACAGCAAGAAAATGCCCCCAGGCAGCACGAAGAAGACTCGTGCGGGTGGGGGCATGTCCTCCGATGTCCGCCGCGCCGGGCGGATCAGGAAGCCCGTCGGGCCGCTGAGATGGTTCTCGTCATCTTAGGTCAGGGTGCGGATCACAACGAGGGGCGGAGCGGACGGAGGTCGCCTTGGAGAATGAGTACCGTCGTTGTCAGTGGTGTCGTGCATGATCGGCGCGTCGGTTCTTCTACGGGATGGAAAAGCGCTATGCCGATCACAACTCAGCAGGTAGCGGGGCACGCGTTTCTGCGGCAGATGTACGAGGACTCGTACTTCCCCGATCACATCGTCGACAAGGGCAGAGCGATTCTGCTTCGGCTGTGCGAGCGGATTGAGGCTGAACAGCCGTCGGACCTGGCGGCCCTGTATGTGCTCACACAGGCCGCGACGGAGGAGTTCAACCTGCTGGAGGCCGAGTTCGATGCAGCTGGGAGTGAGATCGAGACGGTCGCGCGCGAAGTGATAGCTGAGGACTTCTGGTTTGTCGCGTCGGCCTACGGGTTCACGGACGCGGATGTAGAGGAGCTGATTGCCACTCGGGATTGGTGAGAGAGGACCGAAGGGCCACCTGCCGGTCCAGAGCCATTGATTTCGGGCTGCGATCGGCACGGTCGCCTCGTCTCGGACGGCGAGCTTGATGCCCCTATGGATATCAACCGGCGGAGTTGGTGTCGGAGAATGAGTCCTGGATGTGAGGAGGTTGGGTAGAGAAGGCGGTGTTCGTCGTCGATGTGTCGCGACCGTTGGTTGGACAGGTTGCCCTGGAGAGGTTCGGATGTCGCTGAATTCCTCCTCCTTCATACCGGATAGACAGCTGGCCGAGTCCCGCCCGGAGGAACTGTATGAAGCGGCGGAGAAGTTGGGCCGCACGGCGTTCGGTGCAGGGTCCGACAGGTCTGAGGGGCCCTCCGCGGTGCGGGCCGTCGGACGGATCGCCGATGCCCTCGCCGAGACACGCTCCCGGGACTGCGCGAGGTTCGCCGTGGACATCGCGGGGCTGCTATCGCTCCGACCCGCGCAGCGGGCGGAAGGCGACCGGGTGAGGCGATCGGTGGCCGAGAAGTTGGTCAAGACCCAACAACTGCGGGACCTGGAAGCCCTGTTCGGCGAGCTGCCGGTGCGTCTCGACGACCCCGCGGTGGAGGTGCGGGCCTGCGTTCTCGGCGAACTCGCCATGATCGGCGCGGGGCGGGGCCGGCCCGCCCTGGACGCATACGCGGAGCGGCTGCGCGAGCTGGGGCACCCGCTGGCCCGGCCGCCGAGGACTCGCCTGGACGTCGAGCATCGGTTCGGGGTTCGTGTCCGGGGCCTTGGGTCCGTGAAAACCCCGGACCAGCTACGGTCCCGGTTCCCGGAGATTGCCCCCACCGGCAGCGGCACGGCAGCCGGGCGTACGGCCGTCGAGAGTCCCGACGCCGGGCGCGCGGCGACGGTCGCCGAGCCCTTCACCGTCAGTGGCTGGTCCCGCGAGCCCGAGGCGCGTTTCTTCACGCTGCAGGGAACGCTTGAACCGGACGACTTCAACATCGCGTTCATCAAGGAGCTGTCCCTGGAGTGCCTGGCAGGTGAGGGCACACGCCGGGGCGGTGCGCTCACCTGCCACACCACAGCCGACGACGTGATCAACGAACTGTTCGCGGCAGCACACAACGGTGGGGTGAACGGCCAGGGGCAGGGTGCCGCGTACGCCCGACTGCATGCCTGGAACAGTCTGTACGCGTTGATGGGGCTGCCCGACGACACCCCGTTCCCGGATGCGGTGCGGCACGCCGCCGACTGCCGATGGCTGCGGTTCATGGCGTTCACGGACTGGTTCCACCATGACGCGGCGGACGTGGCCTTCGCCGTACTCGATCGCAGTGGTACCCGGGTCACGGTGCTGGCGGCGACGGACGCCGATACCGACGCCGACGACCAGGTCTAGGTCTAGAACGGCATCGGGGTGCCTGGCGTCCTCGGAACGCCAGGCACCCCCAAACCACTCAGGCCTCCCATGCCTCACATGTGCACCACCTGCGCCCCACCCGCATCCGCAGCCGGCACCCCCCGCCGATAAAGCACAGCACTAACCACCAGCCCCACCCCAAAGAACGCCGCCGACCACCAATAAGCCGTCGAGTACCCCTCCAGGCCCGCCTGCGCGAGCACCGCCGGGTCCTTCGGGTTCCTCCCCTCCAGGTAGTTCGCGACCGCGCTCGTGGACAGCGTGTTCAGCAGCGCCGTCCCCAGCGAACCCCCGACCTGCTGCATCGTGTTGACAGCCGCCGAAGCAACCCCCGCGTCCTCCGCCCGAACCCCCTCCGTGGCCAGAGCCATCGCCGGAGCCATCACCAGGCCCAGGCCCAGCCCTGCCACCACCAGCGGCGGCATGATGTCGCCGGCGTAGCCGCTGGTCAGGCTCAGGCCCGTCAGCCAGACCATGCCGGCCGCCGCCAGGCCCATGCCCAGCGGGACTATCGGCTTCGGGCCGATGCGGGGGACCAGCACCGTCGTCGCGACCGTCGAGGCGAGCATCAGCGCGGCGATCATCGGGAGGAAGGCCAGGCCCGTTTCGATGGGGGTGTAGCCCAACGTCTGCTGGAGGTAGTACGTCAGGAAGAGGAAGACGCCGAACATGCCCGCGCCCAGCAGCAGGACCGAGATGAACGACGCTCCGCGGTTGCGGTCGAGCAGGACGCGGAGGGGGAGGAGCGGGTGCGGGGAGCGGGTCTGCCACCAGGTGAACGCCGCCAGCAGCGCCGCGCCTGCCACCAGGAAGCCCCAAGTCGCCGCGGAACTCCAGTCGTGTGTCTCCGCGTTCGAGAAGCCGTAGACCAGGCAGAACAGGCCCGCCGAGACCAGGATCGCGCCCGGGACGTCGACCTTCGCCGTCTTGTCGCGAGTGCTGCGCTGGAGCAGCACCACCCCGCCGATGAACGCCACCGCCGCGAAGGCGATGTTGACGTACAGGGTCCAGCGCCAGTCCAGGTGTTCGGTCAGTACGCCGCCCAGGAGCAGGCCGATGGCGCCGCCCGCGCCGGCGATCGCGCCGTACACGCCGAAGGCCTTGGCGCGTTCCTTCGCGTCGGTGAACGTCGTCGTGAGGAGGGAGAGGGCCGCCGGGGCCAGTAGTGCGCCGAACAACCCCTGTACGGCTCGTGCGCCCACCAGCATTTCGAAGCTGCCCGCCGCCCCTCCGATCGCCGAGGCTCCCGCGAAGCCGACCAGGCCCACCAGGAACGTCATCTTGCGGCCGAAGAGGTCCGCCATCCGGCCACCCAGCAGGAGCAGGCTGCCGAAGGCCAGGGCGTACGCGGTGACGATCCACTGGCGGTCGCCGTCCGAGAAGCCCAGGTCCTGCTGGGCCGAGGGGAGGGCGATGTTCACGATTGTCGAGTCCAGGACCACCATCAGCTGGGCCACGCCGATGACGGCGAGGATCCACCAGCGGTGGCGGGGAGGCCCCTCCGGAGGAGGGAGAGGAGACACGGTGGCCCCGTCTAGCTTGTCGGCAGCGGCAGCGGCAGCGGCAGCGGCAGCGGCAGCGGCGGTGGTGGCGGTGGTTTTGGGCATGGCGAGGCTCCAGATGAAGGGAGGCGGGGGAGACAGGGAAACGGGGGAGGGCAGGTCAGGCTTCCGGTTGGGGCGTGGACGGATGCGTCGGATCCAGCCCGTCTGACACTTGTCAGATTACCCTTAATCTGACACCCGTCAAGTAAGGTGATCGTGCGTTCAATCAGTCAGGGAGGCCATCACGTGGGAACAGCAGCCGAATCCCAGTCCCAGTCCGCATCTGCTCGGCGGCCCGGGCGGCCCAGCGCCGACACCCGTGCCCTCCCCGACGAGGCGAGCATCCTCAAGCGGGGCCTCGAAGCCTTCGCCGAGCTCGGGTACGACCGGGCCTCCGCCCGTGAGCTGGCCCGGCGGCTGGGTGTCAGTCACAACTTCATCAACGACCGGTACGGGTCCAAGGCGGCCTTCTGGCGCGCGGTGGTCGACTTCGCGCTGGGCGCGCAGCTGGCCCAGCTGCCGCTGGAGGAGCCCCCGGGCCAGGCACCCGACGATGCCGAGCGGCTTCGTCGTATCGTCACCGGGTTCTATCTGACCTCGGTCGACACCCCGCAGCTCGGTCGGGTCTTCGTCGACGAGCTGTCCCGGGACACCGAGCGCCTCGACTATCTGTACGACCACTACATCGGGCCCACCCTGCAGACCCTGGTGCCCAGCATCGACAGACTGGTGGCCGCCGGGCGGATGGCGCCCATCCCGATGGACGTCCTGTTCTTCGCGGTCTTCCCGCCCATCTCCGGGATGATCGACCTTCCGCTGGCCCGACGGCTGGGCCGGCCCCACCCCGCCACACCGGAACAGCTCGCCGCCACCGCCGAATCGCTGGCGACCCTGGTGATCAACGGGCTGCTCGCTGCAGGCGCCGACAACCGCTGACGTCAGCTACGGCAGCCACTGACGTCAGCTACGGGCGCCGGGGGCGCGACCCAGTGCCACCGTGAGCTCCGCCCTCCTCCGGATCCCCAACTTCCGGTAAGCGCTGGTCAGATGTGTCTCCACCGTCCGTCGTGCCACATGCAGCAGCTCCGCTATCTCCGTGTTCGTGCGGCCGTCTGCCGCCAGTTCTCCTATCCGGCGCTCGCTCGCCGTCAGTGTCGTAGTGGTGCGGCGGGCGCCGCCCTCGCGGAGGGCCTCGTCGGCGGCCGAGCGTAGGCGTACGGCGCCCAGGCGTTCGGCTCGTTCGGCGGCCTCGCGGAGGGACTTGCGGGCTCGGGTGCGTTCGCCGGCGGCGATGAGCTGGCGGCCCCGGGCGATCAGGGTCGGGATCAGTTCCGTTTCGACGGAGACCTCGCGCAGGACTCGTACCGCCTCGTCCGTCAGGTCCAGGCCGTGGCGTCCGCCTGTTGCCGTGCCGAGTACCCGCAGTGAACGGCCCACCAGGCGTGGGGTGTTCCACACCCGGGCCAGGTGCAGTTCCTCCTCCGCCAGTGCCAGGGCCTCCCGGGGGCGGCCCAGCGCCAGCCTGCACTGTGCGGCGGCTGCCCGCCACGGTGTGACCACCGGGCTCAGTACGTCGCGTGCCGACTGGCGGCGTCCGCACTCCAGGAAGTCCCCCAGCGCGCCGGCCGGATCACCGGAGGTGGCGCGCACCACGCCCCGGGCGTACAGGAAACGGTTCAGCTCCCAGGAGTCGTGCGACTCGCGAAGGTCGAACGCGTCGGCCAGCTGCCGGGCCTCGGCGAGGCGGCCCGTCTCGACGAGTGCCAGTAGGACGTGTGCCTCCACGTTCGTCGGCCCTGTTCCGGGGGCGGCGCCGGGGCCGGCGGCTCCGGGCTCGGCCCTCTCCTCATTGTCCCTTTCGCTCCCAGTGCCTCCCTCGCTCCCCTTACTCCCTTCACTCCACGGGGCCTCCTCTGCCCCCGTTGCCCACTCCAGGCCGAACCTGAACCCCGACCCCGACCCCGGCCTCGAGACATCACTCGTCCCCGCGCCGTCCCTCCGCCACGACTCCGGCT
Organism: Streptomyces sp. NPDC000878; assembly: GCF_053599695.1. Classification (NCBI taxonomy): domain Bacteria; kingdom Bacillati; phylum Actinomycetota; class Actinomycetes; order Kitasatosporales; family Streptomycetaceae; genus Streptomyces; species Streptomyces sp. NPDC000878. Next base: position 191,368 of record NZ_JBSFMT010000001.1, read on the forward strand.
CGCTCAGCAGTTGCGCGTAGTCCCCGCGGGCGGCGGCTATGTCCGCCCGGACGTTCAGCAGCGCCTCGTGCATCGGATGGAGCAGGGTCGGGCGTTGGCCGGTCAGGCCTCGGTCGGTCAGGCGTTCGGCTTCGTCCAGTTCGTCGGCCCATTGGGCCACCGCTGCCGCCGTGCCCAGGAGGAACGGCTCCGCCAGGGGGTCGGCCGGTTCCGCCAGCAGGGCGCGTACCTGCTTCATGGCGTCGTCCGCCGACGTAAGGCCCGCTGTCGCCTCGTACCGTACGAGGAGGGCGCGGCCTGCGGGGCCCAGTGCCTCCGGGGAGTGTTCGGCGGTGTCGCGCAGCCAGCGGTACATCTCCTTGCGGATCGTCTGGTCGTGGTCGCTCAGGAGTGCCGAGGCCGTCTGGACCGTGCGGAGCAGGTCCGGGTGGTTCGTCAGCTGGCCGTCCAGGTTGCGGAGCAGCGTCACCGCCGCGCGTGTCTCGCCGCGTCTGGCCAGCGCCGTGCCCAGGGCCACCGCCGCCTGGACGCGGTACTGCGGCAGGCCCGGCAGGCGCATCGCCTCGGTCAGGCGTGGGATGCCCGCCGAGGAACGTACCGAGGCGAACTCCAGTGAGCCCAGTTCGGTCAGCACCTCGGCCCGGCGGCCGTCCGACATCGGCTCGTCCAGCGCCCGGCGCATCAACACCACCGCGTCCTCGGTACGGTCGTCGCGGACGGCGCCGCCCGCCGCGTCCAGCAGGGCGTCCGTCGCCCACACCTCGCCCATCGTGCCCGAGCGCAGCAGCAGCCTGGCCACCGTCGCCGTCGGGATACCGCGCCGCAGCATCGCCTCGGCCGCCGCCCCGTGCGCCGCCTGCCGGTCGGCGGCGCACCAGCCGGCGAGCACCGCGTCCCGCAGCAGCGGGTGGGCATAGCGGGGCAGGCCGCCGTCGTCGCCGCGGCGCAGCATGCCGAGCCGGGGCATGGCGGTCAGCCAGCCCCGTACCCGGGCCGGGTCGGCTCCGAGGGTCTCCACGGTCTCGGTGAACAGGTCGACGTCGACACCCTCCGGCAGCCCGTCCAGCTCGTCCAGCGCGGCGAGCACCCGCGCCGCCTCGGCCGTCGCCGCCCCGGCGCACTCCAGCCACCAGGACACCGCCGCCGGGTACGCACCCGGATACAGCGCCGCGCACGTCTCCGGGAGCGCGGCCGGCGCAGCGGCGGCGCTCACGTCCTCCAGGAGGGCACGCAGGAGCAGCGGGTTGCCCGCGCTCGCCCGTACGTAGTCCGCCACCCACTTCTTCGGCACGTCGCCCACGGCCGAACGCACCAGGTCCGTCGCCGCGTCCAGACTCAGCGGGGCGAGGGTGTGGGTGCGTACGAGGGCGGGGGAGAGGGTGTGGACCAGGCCGGCGGACGGCGGGGCCACGTCGTACTGGCTGCGTTCCGTCACCAGCAGCAGTACTGGTAATCGGTCGACCCTGCGCGCCGCCTCGATCAGCCAGCACCGCGAGTTCTCGTCCGCGAGGTGTACGTCGTCCACGGCGACCAGCACCGGGCCCTCGGCCGCGTACGCGCGCAGCAACCGCCAGAGCCGGGCGGCGGCCGGTTGCGGCTCGTCCGCCGCGGTGGCCGCCGGCTCGCACAACTCCTGTATGGGGGAGAGGAGTTGTTCTACGACAGGGAGATGGGCGCCCGTCGTGCTGCCCTGTGGGGAGCAGCGGACGCGCAGGACGCGCATGCCGTGCGCCTCCGCGTCGTCGGTGGCGGCCTCCAGGAGTGCGGTGCGGCCGGTGCCGGTGGCGCCGCGCAGCAGGACCAGGCGGCCCGATCCCGCGCGGGCGCGTGCGGCCTCGTCGGCCACCAGTGCCAGGGCCTCCCGGCGCTCATACAGCGAGGAGAGCGGTGAGAGCGATGAGAGCGGTGAGGATGGGGGCTGCATGCCTGCCTCCTGTCGTGGGTAGTCCTGTCGCGGGTGGGAACCGGCCGGTCTCTTGGTTCGCTCGCTTCTCTTGGTTCTCTTGGTTCTCTTGGTCTTCTGGGTTCTCCGGGTTCTCCGGGTTCTCCGAGTTCTCTTGGTCTAGAGGGCCGGACAGGCCGAAAAGGTTGAACCGCCGGCCGATCTCGTGGTGTGTCTCGTGGTGGTCCACGATTGTGCGCGCCCCATGAGCAACAGAAGTGTTGGCTGTGCACGTCTGCCACCGACCGCTCACAGGTGGCGGCACCTGACCCTGGGGGCAGTTCTTGCGCACCACACTCCGCACCACGGGCCCCGGCACCGGGGCCGGTACAAGGGCCGCCGGTACGGGACCCGGTACGAGGACCGCCGGTACCGCACCCGCCGAACCCGGGCGCCGCGTACCCGTCGCCGTGCACGCGTCCGACCCGATCTCCCGCGCCGGCGCGGTCAGCCAGCTGCGGCAGCACCCGGTCGTCGACCTCCGCGAGGAGACCGACACCGGACCCGGCATCGTTGCCCTGCTGGTCAGCGAGAGCCTCGACGAGGCCACGCTGTCGCGGCTGCGCCGGCTCGTCCGCAGCGAGGGCGCCAAAGCCGTTCTCGTGGTGGGCATGCTGCGCGAGAACGAACTCCTGGACGTCATCGAGTGCGGCGTCGGAGCCATCGTCTGGCGCCACGAGGCCACCGGACACCGGCTGGCACAGGCCGTGCTCGCCGCCGCCCGGGGCGACGGCGACCTGCCCTCCGATCTGCTCGGCCGGCTCATCAGCCAGGTGGGCACACTGCATCGCTCGGCGGCCGGCCAGCCCGGTGCCCCCACCTCGGGCCTCGCGCCGCGCGAGGTCGATGTCCTGCGCCTCGTCGCCGAGGGACTCGACACCGGGGAGATCGCCAGCAAGCTGTCCTACTCCGAGCGCACGGTCAAGAACGTGATGCATGGACTCACCACCCGGCTGCACCTGCGCAACCGGGCGCATGCCGTGGCCTATGCCCTGCGCGAAGGCTACATCTGACCGAACGGGCAATCGAACGCGGCGCGCGGACACCAACTCGTGCCCATCGTCCGTCCCTTGCGTGCCTGCGCGGACGGGCACCCCGGACGGCACTATGGCCATGAGACATGTGCGGCACACAGGGGCACGGCACACGGGGGTACGACGGGCAGGGCGGCGGGAGCGCGACAGTGATCCACGAGGTGGACGAGGTCCTCAAGGGGCTGCTCGGCGGTGGCGCCCTGGCCGGATCCGGCATCGACGTCTTCCTCGACGCCCCGACCCGCGACTGGGCCGCCCGCCGCAACGGCCCGGCGATCAACGCCTACTTGTACGACATCCGCGAGGACGTCGCCCGCCGCCAGCGCGGCACCGTCTCCGTCCGCGACGAACGCGACGTGATCGTACGGCGCCGCCAGCCGCCCCGCTGGTTCCGGTTGTCGTACCTCGTCACCGCCTGGACCAGGCAGCCCCAGGACGAACACCGGCTGCTGTCGGCCGTGTTGACCAACCTGCTGCCCCGCGAGCTGTTGTCCCCCGAGGAACTCCCCGGCGCTCTCGGTGACTTGGGTCTGTCCGTGCCGCTCAGCGTGTCCGGAACCCATACGGAGTCCCGGTCCCTGGCCGAGATCTGGTCCGCCCTCGGCGGCGAACTCAAGCCGTCCCTCGACCTCGTGGTCACGGCCCCCTTCCCGGGCTTCCCCGAGTACGACGCCGGACCCCCGGTCACCGAGGGCGCCGCCGTCCGCGTCCGCGCGATCGACGGCTCCCTGGAGGACTCACCCGAACGCGCCCATCAGCCACGGCACTTGGAGAAGGGCCGGACGGGGCAGACGGGGCAAGCAGGGCATGCAGGTCAGGCGGGGCGAACGGGGACGCGTACTCCGTGACGGTCGGCGTCCCCACTCTCGCACCCACCTCCTCCGGGCTGCTCACCCGCCTCTTCCAACTCCGCTCCCAGACAGCCCAGTTGGTCGAGCGCCGCAGCGCCGACGATCCGACGGCCGGTGATCCGCTGCGGGGGCTGTATCTGTCCGAGGAGGCGATACGGCATCTGCTCCGACGGCCCGTCCCCCAGGCACCCGGGAACAGTCTGGCGACGATCGACGGCGACGACCCACTTGCACGGCTGGCCGCCCGCCTCGGCCTCGTCGCCCTGGACGTCCACATCCTCCTCGCCGCCCTCGCCCCCGACCTCGACCGCTCCTTCGAGCCCCTGTACGGCTATCTCAACGACGACGTCGGCCGTCGCCGGGCCACCACCGGGCTCGCCCTCGATCTGTGCGGACTCCCCGTGCACGAACCGGCCGCCAGGGCCCGCTTCCACCCCTCGGCGCCCCTGACCGCGCTCGGCCTCCTGGTCGTCGAGGAACCCGAGCGCCCCTTCCCCAGCCGCTCGTTGCGCGTCCCCGACCGGGTCGCCGCCCACCTCCTCGGCGACGACACCCTGGACGCGGCCCTCGCCGGTCACGTACGCCCCCTCGCACCGAACGCCTCGTACCCCTCGTACGCGACCGAGTTCACCGACAAACTGGCGGCACTGCTGACAGGCAAGGCGTCCACCGCCCCGCCGCCCACCGTCTATCTGCGTGAGCACCGCGAGGGCGACGGCCTGGCCTGCGTCGCGGCGGCCCTGCGCACCGCCGGACTCGGCGCGCTGCACTTCTCCGGCCCCGACGAGCGGCTCCCCGACCTCCTCCGCGAGGCCCGGCTCAGCGGGCGGGTCGTCGTCGTGTCCCCCCTGTCGGACCAACCCGCCACCCTCGTAAGGGCGTTGACCGGCCCGGACGTGTCGGACGTACCCGTACTGCTCACCGGCTCCCGCCCGTACGACCCCCAGTGGTCCGAGGACGACCCCCTGGTCCTGGAGTCACCCAGGCAGCGCGCCGGCCAGGTGAACACCTGGGGGGACGCGCTGCGCCGGCGCTCGGACCCCGACGGCCCGAGCTTCGCCGGTCTGGGCCCTGAGGACCCGAGCCTCGCTGCCCTGGACCCCAAGGACCCGAGCTTCGCTGGCCTGGACCCTGACGCCCCGAGCCTCGCCGGTCTGGACCCTGACGGTCCGAGCCTTGCTGGCCTGGACCCCGAGCACCCGAACCTCGCTGGCTCGGGCCCTGACGCTCCGAACCCCGCCGCCCCGAACCCCGAGGACCCGAACCTCGACGACCCGGACCCCGCTGGCCCGAACCTCGCCGGCCTGGACCCCGCTGGCCCGGACCCTGACGCCCCGAGCCCCGCTGGCCCAGGCCATGCCGACCCGAGCCTCGCCGCCCCTAGCCCCGACGACCCGAGCCTCGCCCACCCGGCCCGAGACGAACCACCGAACCTGGGCTTCGACCTGGCGGCCACAGTCGCCCCCTACCGCCTCGGCGTCGACCACATCACCCGGGCCGCCCGCGCAGCTCAGCGCCTCGCCGGGTTCGACGGGACCCCGGTCACCGCCGCCCATCTGCGGCTGGCCGCGCGGCAGCAGTCGGCGTCCGGGCTTGAGCGGCATGCCCGGCGCATCCGGCCCGATGTCGGCTGGGCGGATCTCGTCCTCCCCGGCAAACCGCTCGCCCAGCTGCACGAACTCGCCCTGCGCGCCCGCCATCGCGACCAGGTCCTCGGTGACTGGCGGCTCAGCGCGGGCGGTGGCCGGGGCCGGGGCGTGCTCGGGCTGTTCGCGGGGGAGTCCGGCACCGGGAAGACGCTGTCCGCCGAGGTCGTCGCCGCCGAACTGGGCCTGGATCTGTATGTAGTTCAGCTGTCTTCCATCGTCGACAAGTACGTCGGGGAGACCGAGAAGAACCTCGAACGGATCTTCACCGAGGCCGACCGTACCGACGCCGTGCTCCTCTTCGACGAGGCCGACGCCGTCTTCGGGAAGCGTTCCGAGGTCAAGGACGCGCACGACAAGTACGCCAACATGGAGAGCGCGTATCTGCTCCAGCGGCTGGAGTCCTTCGACGGGATCGCGCTGCTCACCACCAACCTGCGCGCCAACATCGACGAGGCGTTCACCCGCCGCCTCGACCTGGTGGTCGACTTCCCGTTCCCGGACCCCGGCCAGCGCCTCGCCCTGTGGCGGCACAGCCTCGCCCGGGTGCCGTGCGCCCCCGGCACCGACGCGGCGCGGGTCGCCGGCGCCTTCGAACTGGCCGGCGGCTCGATCCGCAGCGCGGTCGTCACGGCCGCCTACTCCGCCGCCGGACGCGGTGGACCGGTCACGACGGCGGACCTGGTGGAGGGCGCCGAACGGGAGTACCGCAAGGCCGGGCGGCTGGTGCCGGGCGAGGGTTCCTGGTAGCCGGACAGCACTCCAGGGACAGGGAAGGCCACCGGATCATGACTCCCCGACCCCCGACCCCCGACGTGCCTCACCCGAGAGTTCGGCTCACACGGTGAAGCGGACCGCCTCCAGCTGCTTGTGCTGCTCGATGTTGCTCCCGATGTACTTCCACTTGCCGGGGTCGGTGCAGACCAGACCCAGCCAACCGCCGTCCTCTACATGGGGGTTGCCGCAGACGGAGCCGTCGAGGACCTGGATCGTGAGGCCCTGCAGGGGTTCGTCCGACTCCTTGGTACTGCCGAGGTAGTTGTCGATCCCGTCCGCCGCGCCCGTCCACTTCGTGCCCTTCCAGTTCTTGTACTGGAAGGCACCGCTGCCCCGGGTTCCCTTGGTGCCGGACACGGCGATGTTGAGGGCCTTGATCGGCAGCTCCTTGCCCGTGGTGCCGGCCTCGGCACCGTCGCACACCGGCTCCTGCCAGCCCTGGTCGGCGACATAGGCGCGGTAGCAGATGTGCCGGCCCGCACTGCGCGCGGCCAGCTGCGTCACCGCCGTGGCGGCGGTCACCTCGGGCGCCTTGGTCTCCTTCTCCGGCGCGCCACCGCCGCCGTCACTCCCGTCCCCGCTTCCGCCCCCGGCGGCCGGGGTCTCCGCCGCCTGCGGGGGTGCGCTCACGACGGGTTCCTGGACGGGCTCCTCACTGGGCGCGACGGGCGGCGCCGTGGCCAAGGCCGTGGGGCTGGGCGGCGGAAGGGTGCTCACGACGCCGGCCTCCGTCAACTCCGTCGCCCTGGTGGTGACTTGGGGCCTGTAGGAGATCCAGAGCATCACGAAGGTGATGGCGAGCGCGAGGAAGACCCCGAGGAAGGTCGCCAACCAGCGGGGCAGGAATCCGCGTTGTACGTACGTCCCGTCGACGTCGATCGGCACGGCGCCGGAGCGTTGCACGGCCAGTGTGTACGGCCGGTCCTCCTTGCTGCCGAACCAGATGATCTGGCGGGGCTTGAGGCGTGCGTCGACGAACACCGCTCGCCCCGGCTCGACTTGGACGCTGCCCGGGTGGATGTCGTACGACAGGTTGTCGCCGTTGTCGCTGCCGCTGATGGAGGCGGTGAGTTTGGTGTTGCCGAGGTTGTCGACCGCCAGCTTCGGGCGGCCCCGGAAGCGGCCCTTCACGGTCGGTGGGACGAGTTCGGCCCGTACCTCGCTGAAGGGGGTGATCGTCAGATTGCCCTCGGGGACGGTCGTCGCCTCCGGGTGCTCGGTCGGCGTGATGCGGATGGCGTACGGGTTCGGGCCCGCCGTCGCGTCCGGGGTGCGGGGCGGGGCGAAGGTCAGGTCCACCGAGCCCGTCGTACCCGGGTAGAGGCGGAGCGTCTGCGGTTCCACCGTCGTCCAGGGGGCGATGGGGCCGACCGCTTCGAAGCGGTACTCGTCGACGACGTCACCGGTGTTGCGCAGGCGAAGCCGGACGGTCGTGCTGCCGCCGGGGTCGACGGTCGCGGAGGCGGGCTCCAGGGAAGTCCAAAGGCTCACTGGGTTGTTCACTTCCCGGTTGTGTAGGTGAACTCGGCCGCGATCCGGACCGGTCGGCCCCCCAGCCTTACCCGTGCGGGAGGGTTGCCGGGAGAGCCGCAGGGGCAGACGTACGGGCAGGACAGACGGCGTCCGGGGGTCGCAGGCCGCGTGGATTGCCCTTGTGGGCACAGAAGTTGCCCCGCATCAGGTACCGCAGGCCGTTCCGCCGGGCCCTTTGCGCGCGTGAAGGTGGGAGACGTCCTGTCTCGTACCCCGAGGAGATCAGAGCATGCCGTCCTACCTGTCGCCCGGCGTATACGTCGAGGAGGTGGCCAGCGGCTCGCGTCCGATCGAGGGAGTGGGCACTTCGGTCGCCGCCTTTGTCGGACTCGCGCCGACCGGCCCGCTGAACGAGCCGACGCTGGTGACCAACTGGACGCAGTACGTCGCTGCCTTCGGGGACTTCACCGACGGCTACTACCTCGCCCACAGCGTCTACGGCTTCTTCAACAACGGTGGCTCGGCCGCGTACGTCGTCCGCGTCGGGGGTGCGCCCGGTGGCGCTGCGGGCGGTTCCGTGCCCGCCAAGTCCCTTGCGGGCGCGGCCGATCGGGCCGCGCTGCCGGCCGGTGAGCCGAAGCAGCTCGGCACCTTCAGCGTGACCGCGATCGCGGGCGGCTCGCTGAGCGTCGAGGTCGCCGACCCGGAGGGCGAGGGCCCCGCCGAGCGGTTCAAGCTGATCGTCAAGGACGGCGACAAGCCCGTCGAGACCTTCGACGTGACCGCCAAGAAGGGCGGCCGCAACTACGTCGTCACGCAGGTGAAGGAGCGCTCCAAGCTCATCACCGTGCAGGAGTCGGCGCCCGCCGCGCAGCTCGCCCGCCCCGACAACCAGACCGTGGCGCTCGCCGCCCCGGCCGCGCCCGCCCCGGTCGTCCCGGCGACGGCGGAGGACGAGGGCGCGCACGCGGGCCCCGCCGAGTACCTCGGCGACTCCGCCGACCGCACCGGCTTCGGTGGCCTGGAGGCGGTCGACGAGATCTCGATGGTCGCGGTGCCCGACCTGATGGCGGCCTACCAGCGCGGCGCGATCGACCTGGAGGCGGTGAAGGCCGTACAGCTCGGTCTGATCGCCCACTGCGAGCTGATGGGCGACCGCGTCGCCGTCATCGACCCGCCGCCCGGTCTGAACGCCCGTCAGGTCCGGGTCTGGCGCCAGGAGACGGCCGGCTACGACTCCAAGTACGCGGCCCTGTACTACCCCTGGATCAAGGCCTTCGACCCGGCCACCGGCCAGTCCCGCATGATCCCGCCGAGCGGTCACATCGCCGGCATCTGGGCCCGCAACGACTCCGAGCGCGGGGTGCACAAGGCGCCCGCCAACGAGGTCGTACGCGGCGCGGTGGACCTGGAGATCCAGATCACCCGGGGTGAGCAGGACCTCCTCAACCCGATCGGCGTCAACTGCATCCGCGCCTTCCCGGGCCGGGGTATCCGCGTCTGGGGTGCCCGCACGATGTCCTCCGACCCGGCGTGGCGCTACCTCAACGTGCGCCGCTACTTCAACTACCTGGAGGAGTCGATCCTGATCGGCACCCAGTGGGTGGTCTTCGAGCCGAACGACCACCAGCTGTGGGCCCGGATCCGGCGCAACGTCTCCGCGTTCCTCGTCAACGAGTGGCGCAGCGGCGCGCTCTTCGGCCAGCGGCCGGAGGAGGCGTACTACGTCAAGTGCGACGACGAGACCAACCCGCCGGAGTCGGTCGACCTCGGCCGTGTCGTCTGCGAGATCGGCATCGCGCCGGTCAAGCCCGCCGAGTTCGTGATCTTCCGGCTGGCCCAGTTCTCGGGCGGCAGCGGGGAGTTGGAGGAGTAGGCCCGCTCTGGCTTCGCACGTGATCGTCAAGTCCCCCAGACACACAGAGAATTAAGAGAGTTAAGAGAGCCAGATGAGTCTCCAGCCGGGTGACGCCCTCACCTCACACAATTTCGGCCTGCAGATCGACGGCGTGATGGTCGAGTACCTCGCCGAGGTCAGCGGCCTCAGCATCGAGCAGGACGTCATCGAGTACCAGCAGGTCTCCGCCCAGGGCAAGCCCGTCACCAAGAAGCTGCCGGGCGTGAAGAAGGCGGGCACCTGCACGGTCGTGCGCGGTATGACCCAGTCCGCCGCCTTCAACCAGTGGATCACCGAGTCGGTCGCCGGGCAGATGAGCACCGCCCGCAAGAACGCCACGATCATGGTGATGGACTACCAGAACAACCCGGTCAAGCGTTACAACATGCGCAACGCCTGGTGCAGCAAGATCGACACCAGCACGGTGAAGGCCGGCGAGGCGTCCGCGCTGCAGGAGACGGTCACGATCACGTTCGAAGAACTGGTCATCGAGTAATGCGCCGTACGTCACCCAGGCAGGCCGGGGTCGCGATGGCCGACCCCGGTCCGGCCTCCCTCGGGGCGGAGGCGGCACCGGCGACCGAACAGGTCGCCGCCGCCACTCCCCAACGGCTGCGCACCGAGTTCGAGTTCGAGCTGCCGCGCGGCTACGTCGACGAGGCCGGCACGGTGCACCGCGACGGTGTGATGCGGCTGGCCACGGCCCGGGACGAGCTGATCCCCCTGCGGGACATGCGCGTTCAGGAGAACCCGGCGTATCTGTCGGTGGTCCTGCTCGGCCGGGTCGTCACCCGGCTCGGCTCGCTGCCGCTCGTCCACGACGGCGTGGTGGAGAACATGTTCGCCTCCGACCTCGCCTTCCTCCAGGACTTCTACCGGCAGATCAACGCCGAGGGACACACCCGCGCCGGGGTGACCTGCCCGCACTGCGAGCAGCCCTTCGAGGTCGAACTCGGCGGGAGCCGCCTGGGGGAATCGTGACGTACGCGACCGACCGGCTGTACGAGGAGATCGCGTACGTCGCCTACCACTTCCACTGGAGCATGGACGAGATCCTCGACCTCGAACACCGCGACCGGCGCCGTTACACGGACCAGATCGCGGCCCTTGTCACGCGCGCCGCGGGCGAGGGGTGAGGGCGTGGGCATCGTCGGGCGGTTGAGGGCACGTCGTCGGGGGGCCGAGGAAGCCGCAGCGTCCCGGACGGCAGCAAGTTCCCTCCCTGGTAGGGGAGTTGACGACGGGAACGAGTCCGAGTCCGGGGCCGGGGATGTGCTGCCCGGTCCCGGGGCTCGTGTTCCGTCGGCCGGGTGGTCCGCGCTGCCGCCGATGCAGCGCGCGACCACCGTCGGCCGCCCGGGGGTCGCCGACGCCGGCTTCGCCGCCCGGCTCACGACCTGGCAGAACCCCTCCTTCACCGGAACCCTCTCCCACGCCGTCCTCGACGACGCACCGAGCGGCCTGGTGAAGGGGGCACTCGCCGAGTCACGGGGCCCGGGCACGGGCCTTGAACTGCCTTCACTGTCACTGCCGTTGGCGATGACGGAGGAGGAGCCGGTTGGTGGCGAGCAGACGGGTGGAGCCTCTGGAGTGGCTTCCGTCCAGCGGGTGAGTTTTCCGGGGGCGGTCGCTCGGGCGGCGGGGCCTCGGGTTGTGCCGGTGGTGGGGAGTTCGGGGGGCGGGGCGGCAGCTTCGGGGGCTTCCGTCGGCGCGGGCTCGGCTGGTGGTGCGGGTGCGGGTGCGGTGCCAGTACCGGCACCGGTACCGGTTGTCGGGCGACGGCCCGTTGTGGGGGCTGTGCCGGTTGTGCAGCGGCGCCCGGTTGTCGGGGCGGCTCCTGCCTCGGCAGGGGCGCTGCCTGTTGCCGGTGAGAGGTCTTCCGCGGGTGCAGGTGCGGGTGCGGGTTCCGGCTCGGGGGCGGGTGGAGAGGCGGGTGCGGGTGCGGCCGGTTCCAGGGCTTCCTCCGTTGCCGTGTCCTCGTCCGTGGCCGGTGCTGTGCCGCTGACCAGGGTTTCCGGTGCGCCGGTGGTGCAGCGGCGGAGCCTGCCGGTGGCGACCAGGAAGGCTGCGGGGGCGCCTACCGGGGGTTCCCGTGGCGGTACGGGTGCTGCTGCTCCGGATGCTCCGGTTGCCGCTCCCGTGTCTCGGGGTGCCGCCCCGGAGTCCTCGGCAGGCGTCTCGAACTCGGTGGACTCGGCCGCGCTTCCGGCGGGGCCGACCGTCACCTCGACGGCATCGGCCACTCCTCCTGTACGTCCGACTGCGGCTTCCTCGGGTTCGGGTGCCGCGTCGGTTCGGTTGGCCCCCGAGGCGTCGGGGGCGGCGGCTGACGTGCCGGTACGGCCGGTCGATGCGCGGGCCGCGGTGCAGAGGTCTGCTGCTTCGGCGGGGTCAACTGCTGTTCCGGCGGGCCCCGTTGCCGCACCGTCCGGCTCCGGCTCCCGTTCCGTGTCTCCGGGGTCGGCGACCACTTCTGCCGTGCCCGGCACCGGGCCGGTGGCGTCGCGTTCCGCTGCGTCCTCGGCGTCGAACGCGGCCGTTGCGCAGACGTCGCCCAGCTCTGCGGCATCAACCGGCGCTCCGACAAGGCCGGTTGACGCATCCCAGGGTTCCGCTCCGAACTCCTCCCGGGGGTCCGTGCCGATCACGCCCCCGGCGGTGCAACGGGCCGCCGGTCCAGCTGGGCCAACCACCGCTCCGGTACGCCCGGTTGCCGGGCCGCCAAGCCCCGGTTCCGCCTCTGCGGGGCCGTCAACCACTCCTGCTGTCGCACAGGGTGTCGCACCAACACGCCCCGTCGTCACGCCGTCGAGCCCAAGTGCCGTACCTCCGGGACCGGTTGGTCTCTCTGCGGCATCGAACCCGGCCCCGGCGGGATTGAACCCGCCCCCGGTGCAACGAGCCGCCGCCTCGACGGCACCGGAGACCAGCTCCGCGATCCCGGTCGCGTCCCCTGTGATCCCGGCCGCCTCTTCCGCGACCCCGGCCTCGGCGTCCGGCGCCCCGGTTCGGCAGATGCCCTCTGCCAGCGTTGGCGCGCGAGCCGTCAACCCGGCCTCTCCGATGCAGGCGACCGCCCCCGCGCCTTCGGTTACCGCTGCCGCATCCCAGGCCCCGGTCCAACGGGCGCCCTCTGCCGACGTTGGCAGGCGAGCCGCCAGCTCCGCCTCCTCGATGCCGGTCGCGTCCTCCGCGATCCCGACCACCGCTGCCGCGTCGTCGGTTGCCGCTGCCGCGCCCCCGGCTCCGGTGTCCGGGGCCCCGGTCCGACAGGCGCCCTCTGCTGACGTTGGCAGGCGAGCCGCCAGCTCCGCCTCCTCGATGCCGGTCGCGTCCTCCGCGATCCCGACCACCGCCCCCGTGTCCTCGGTTGCCGCTGCCGCATCCCAGGCCCCGGTGTCCGGGGCCCCGGTCCAACGGGCGCCCTCTGCTGAAGTTGGCAGGCGAGCCGCCAACCCCGCTTCCCCGTTGCAGGCCGCCGCCCCCGCGCCCTCGGTCGCCTCTTCCGCGACCTCGACCTCGGCCCCGGCCTCCGGCATCCCGGTTCGGCAGACGCCCTCTGGCGACGTCGGCACGCGAGCCGCAGACCCCGCCTCCTCGATGCCGGTCACGTCCTTCGCGATCCCGGCCTCCACCCCCGCGCCCTCGGTCACCGCTACCGCACCCCCGGCCGCGGCGTCCGGCACCCCGGTCCGACAGACGCCCTCCGTCGGCGTCGGCACGCGAGCCGCCAACTCGGGCGCCCCGGCGCGTACTTCCGCAGCCCAGGCGCCAGAGCCCACGGCCCCCAGCACCCCACGCGACGCCGTCCCCCGCAGCGCGCCCCCGGCTCCCGCCCAGGCGCCGCACGCCGACGCCCCGACGAACTCGGCGGCGGCCCCCACTCCCGTACCGAACCCCCAGACCAAGCCCCTGGCCGGACTGGCCGCCCCGATCCAGCGAGCGCCTGCCGCCGCCGGGACCCGGAGTGCGGCCCAGCCCACGTCGACCACCCCGGCACCGCCCGCGCCCCGCCGCCGTACCTCCCTGGGAGCGCCGCTCTCCGCACCGCCCGCAGACGCGACCCCCTTGGCGAGGCGTGCCCAACCGACGGCCCCCGCCATCCCCGGAACCAACGCCGGTGCCCCCGCGACACCGATACAGACACCGACACCGATGCCCGCACCCGGTGCGCCCGTCCAGCGCGCCGCAACCCCACCCCCGGCACCCTCGATCCCCGTACCGGCCAAGGCAGTTGCAGCACCCGGCACCAACAACGCACCCACGCCGAGCCTCCCCACCCCGAACGAAGCCCCCGTGCCCCCGGCAGCCGCAGCCCCCGTACGCCCAGTACGCCCCGCCCCACCCCGAATCCAGCGCGCCCTCTCCTCCGCCCACCCCCTGACCACGACGGTCCCCGTGCCATCCCGCGTCGCGACAGGCGCCCCCCAGGCACTCCCCGTCGCCCGCAAGGCCGTACCCCTGAAGCGCCCCACACCTATCGCCGCACCCACCGCCGGCCACCCGACCGCCACCCCCGTCGGACACACCCCCGTGCCCCTGCCGCCACCCCCGGTCGCGCACGGCGTCTCCGGCAGCAGCACCCCCGTACAGCGAACGCACTCCGCTCCACCGGCGCCGCCGCGCCCGCCGATCACCACCAGCGCACCCGCGCAGGCCCCCGTACCCGCCGCCGTCCGTATCCAGCGGCGCATGCCCGCGTCCCGGAGCGCCCCCCAGACACCGCCACCACCCACAGCCCGATCCCAGTCCCAAGCCCAGTCCCAGTCGCAGCCCAAGTCCCCTCCCCCCTTCGACGCGAAGGCCCTGGACGACCATCAGCTCGACGAACTCACCCACCGTCTGATCGACAGGGTCACCCGCAAGGTCCGTACCGAACTGCGTCTCGACCGTGAGCGCATCGGGAAGCTGCGCGACCCCCGTCACTGACACACAGCTCCCTCAACTCCCCACCGAACTCCCGTCGACGACAAGTCCGTTGAAAGGCCCCCATGCCCACCGATACCGACCCGGGCTCCACGATCTTCTTCACCCTCACCATCGACGGCGAGAGCCTCGGTTACTTCAACGGGTGCGAGGGCCTGTCGTCCGCGGTGGAGATCGAGCACCACCAGGAGGGCGGCAACAACGGGTTCGTGTGGGCGCTTCCGTCGCGGGTGACGTTCTCGAACATCCGGCTGACCCGGCCGCTGACGCCGGACACCTCCAAGGTCGCCGCCTGGATCTCCAGCGTGACCACGGGAGTTACCCGGCCCACCGCCCAGATCGCCGCGCTGCGCGCGGACGGTTCGGAGGTGGCGCGCTGGGGGCTGATCGACGTACTGCCCGTGAGCTGGCAGGGCCCCTCCCTGGACCCCGCCAACCCGAGCGTGGCCACCGAGGTCCTGGAGATCACCCACCACGGCTTCACGGACTGAGCGAGCGGACGGGAAGAGGACGGCAAGAGGACGGGAAGAGGCAGGAACCACATGGCAAAGGGCAGCAAGGGCGGCAAGGGCGGTGCCGGGAAGAGCCTGGTGCGGGCCACGCTCGCCATTCACGAGCCGCCGATCGGCTACAGCACCACACCCGGCGCGCTCATCAAGAACTTCAGCTTCGACTTCAACCCCTCCCAGCTCTCGCTCAGCCGCCGCGCCCAGTGGAAGACCACTCCCACCGCGGCCGTCCGCAAGGGCTCGCTGCCGGAGTTCCAGGGGCCGTTGCCGCGCGAGATGACCGTCGAGATCTTCCTCGACTCCTCCGACGACCCGACCAGCAACAGCGTGCTGAAGAAGGTCGAGGCGCTGTTCGCCTGCTGTGAGACGACCGCGAAGAGCATCGCCGCCAACCAGTCGTCGACGCCCTGGGCCGTCTTCGAGTGGGGGTCGTTCTCCACCGCGCGGTTCACCGCGTACGTCAGTGCCGTGGACGCGACCTACACCCTCTTCGGGACGACCGGTGTGCCCATCCGGGCCACCTGTCAGGTACATCTGCACGAGATTCCCAGCAACACCAAGGGGCAGAACCCGACATCGGGCGCGCTCACCGCGCAGCGCGTGCACCGGGTCGTCGCCGGGGACTCGTTGCAGTCGCTCGCCTGGCGGGAGTACGGGGACGCGAGCGCCTGGCGCGCCATCGCCGAGCTGAACGGCATCGACGACCCCAACCGGCTGCCGAACGGACTTGAACTCGTCCTGCCGGCCGCCGAGGAGGTGGGCGCCTGATGGTCCAGATAGCCTTCTCCAGCCTCATCAGCGTCAAGATCGGCGGCGCCAAGCTGCCCGACGACATCGCCTCCCTGCTTGTCGGCGGCTGGGTCGATCTGGGGGCCGGGGTGCCCGGCGCCTTCCGGCTCACCTTCCGCGACCCCTACCACCTCGTTCTCGGCAAGCTCGGCGTCGACTTCGGAACTCCCGTGGTCCTGGCGCCCGTTGCGGCCGGGAAGGGGGCCTCCGACCCGTTGATCACGGGCGAGGTCACCGGTATGGAGACCGACTACGACGGCACCGGCACCTTCACCATCATCCGTGGCTACGACCCCGGGCACCGGCTGATGCGGCAGCGCAGAGTGGCCGCCTACCGCAATCAGACCGCCTCCGACATCGTCCGAAAGGTCGTCGCCACGGCGGGAGTTCAGGTCGGGAAGGTGGAGGCCACCAAGACCGTCTACGAGTTCATCAGTCAGGCCAACATCACCGACTGGGACTTCCTCGCGCGGCTCGCCGACGAGAACGAGATGGTCATGTCCCTTGATGAAAAAGGGAAGTTCCAGTTCCTCAAGCCCGATCCCGCGTCGGGCGCGCCGCCGGTCAGCACCCCGGGTTCGAGTAGCCCGTTCGTGCTGGAGGCCGGTACGGGGGACGTCCTGCGCTGCCGGGCCGCCGTCACCTCCGCCGACCAGATCGCCAAGGTCGAGGCGCGGGGATGGGACGTGACGACGAAGAAGAAGCTCACCGCCACCTCGCCCGCCGCCACCACCCCGCTCATCGGCATCGGCACGACCCCGAAGAAGGCCTCCGCGCCCTTCAAGGCGGGCATCCTCGTCGAGACCGACACGCCGTACGACCGTCAGTCCGAGGTCAAGTTCGCGGCCGGCGCCCTCGCCGACGACGTCACCTCCTCCTTCGCCGAGCTGGAGGTCACCGTGCGGGGAAATCCCAAGCTGCGGCCGGGAGTTCCGGTGACGCTTGCCGACGTCGGCAAGCCCTTCGAGGGCAAGTACACCTGCACCTCCGTACGGCACGTCTTCGGCGACGGCGACCACTACGAGACCCTCGTGACGGTCAGCGGACGCCAGTGGCGCTCCCTGTTCGGCCTCGCCTCCGGCGGCGCCGCGACCACCGCACCCCGGCTGCCCGGCGTGGCCAACGCGCTGGTCACGGACGTACAGGACCCCCTGAAACAAGGGCGGGTGAAGCTTCAGTTCCCGTGGCTGGACGACGCGTACGTGAGTGACTGGACGCGGGTCGTGCAGCTGGGCGGGAAGGGCGGGGGCGGGATCTTTCCGCTTGATGTGGGAGACGAAGTGCTGGTCGCCTTTGACCGAGGGGCACTTGACCATCCGTTCGTCGTCGGCGGGCTCTACAACGGGCGGGACAAGCCGACCGTCGTCAAGGACGTGTGGCTGCACGACCCGCTCAAGAAGAAGGCGATCCGGCACACCCTGTCCGACCGGGAGGGCAACCGGGTCGACCTGCTCAGCCAGCAGACCGGCCTCCGTAAGCAGGGGGTGCGCATCGCGAGCGGCAACGACCGGCTGACCATCAACCTCGACCGCACCAAGACCGAGATCACCGTGGACAGCAAGGGGTCCGTCAGCATCACGGGCGGCACCTCGGTGTCCGTGGACGCCGGTACCGATCTGACGCTGAGCGCCCGCCGGGCCATCAACATCAGGAGCGGCGGCATCCTCAACCTCCAGGGCCGCGGCATCGTCAGCCTCAAGTCGCTCGGCGGCGCGGTCAACGTGGACGCGGTCGGCGCCCTCAGCCTCAAGGCGAAAGGCACCGTCCAGGTCAACTCCATCGCCAACGTGAGCCTTCGGGCCTTCAACCTCAAGCTGGACGGCATCGTGGCGGTCAACAACAAGCCGTACCCGCTCCCGTGACAACCGACAAGTGTCCTGGTCCTGAGAAGTGTGCGCAGAAGAAGGCAGGTGGGTCTGAAGATGGCCGAGCAGTTCGTCGGTTCCGGGTGGGCGTTCCCGCTGCGCATCGGGCCCACCGGGGGCATCGCCCTCGTCAGCGGGGAGCGGGAGGTCGAGGAGGCCATCCGGCTGGTGCTGGCCACCGCGCCGGGGGAGCGGCCGATGCGGCCCGAATTCGGCTGTGCCATCCACGACTTGGTGTTCGCGCCGGTCAACGAGGCAACCGCGGGGCGTATCCAGCACGAGGTGTACTCCAGCCTCGACCGCTGGGAGCCGCGCATCGAGGTCGACGACGTGGAGGTCACCGCCGGTGCCGAACAGGGCGTGCTGTTCATCGACGTCCGCTACTCGATCCGGGGCACCAACAACCCGCGCAGTCTCGTCTTCCCCTTCTACGTCATCCCCTCCCACGAGGAGCCCGACGCGTCCGGTGGCTCCGGTGAATCCGGTGACTTCGGTGGCTCCGGCGATCTGGGCAACTCCTTTGAAAGCGACCGCTGATCACCGATGGCCCTGCCTTCCCCGAACCTTGACGACCGCCGCTTCCAGCAGTTCGTCGACGACGCCAAGCGTTACATCCAGCAGCGCGCCCCGGAGTGGACCGACCACAACGTCTCCGACCCCGGCGTCACCCTCGTGGAGACGGTCGCGCACATGGCGGACCAGATCGTCTACCGCCTCAACCGCGTCCCGGAGAAGAACCACCTCGCCTTCCTCGACCTGGTCGGCATCACCCTCTTCCCGCCCTCGGCGGCCCGCACGGACGTGACGTTCTGGCTGTCGGCGCCGCAGGAGGAGACCGTGCTGCTGCCGACCGGTACCGAGGCGGCCACGCTCCGCACCGAGAGCGAGGAGGCCGTCGTCTTCGCCACGGAGCGCGAACTGGCCATCGTGCCCTGCGAGTTGGGGCACCTGGTGGTGCAGAACGACGGCGTGCCCGTCGCCGACCGCACCGCCGACCTCACCGAGGGCAAGGACGTGCTGTGTTTCGCCGAGGCCCCGAGCCCCGGCGACTGCATGCTGTTCGGGCTCAGCGCGGCCGTACCGCACTGCGCGATCGCCCTCGACCTCGACAGCCGCGTCGACGGCGTCGGCGTCGACCCGCGCCAGCCGCCGCTGCTGTGGGAGGCCTGGACCGAGGACGGCTGGGCGGCCTGCGAGGTCGACCGCGACGGCACCGGCGGCCTCAACCGCCCCGGCGAGGTCATCCTGCACATCCCCGGCGGCCACACCCTCTCCCGCACCGGCGGCCGGGAGGCCGGCTGGCTGCGCTGCCGGGTCACCGAACCCCTCAACAACCAGCCCTTCTACACCACTTCACCGACCATCCGGTCCGCCGAGGCCTTCACCATGGGCGGCACCACCCGCGCCGTCCACGCCGACACCGTGTACGACGAGGCCCTCGGCGAGTCCAGCGGCCTGCCCGGCCAGCGCCTTCGCCTGGCCAACGCGCCCGTCGTCGGCGACGACCCGCCCCTGCTCCTCCAGTCCGCCGCCGGCGCCGAGGGCTGGACGGACTGGCAGGTCGTCCCGCACTTCTCCGCCTCCGCCCCCGACGACCGCCATCTCACCCTCGACGCCGCGACCGGCGAGATCGCCTTCGGCCCCGCCGTCCGCGAACCCGACGGCACCCTGCGCCAGTACGGAGCCGTCCCGCCCAAGGGCGCGGTCCTGCGCGCCCGCCGCTACCGCACCGGCGGCGGCAGGTCCGGCAACGTCGCCCGGGGCGCCGTACAGGTGCTGCGCAGCTCGATCCCGTACGTCTCCGAGGTGATCAACCGGGAGGCCGCGCGCGGCGGCGTCGACGGCGAGACCGTCGAGGAGGCGAAGGTGAGGGCGCCGATCACCCTGCGCGCCCAGGAACGTGCGGTCACCCTCCGGGACTACGAGGAGCTGGCCCGCCGAGCCGCCCCCGAGACCGCCCGCATCACCTGCCTGGAGGGGGAGGAGGGTGAGTACGGGGCTTATGCGGTACGGGTGTTGGTGGTGCCGCAGGCGGTTCCGGATCCTGGCGGGCGCCTGCGCTTCGAGCAACTCGTCCCGGGCGATGCGTTGTTGCAGCGCATCACCCGCCATCTCGACGAACGACGCCTGATCGGGACGCGGTTGGCGGTCGGGCCGCCCTTCTACCAGGGGGTGACGGTGGTCGCGACGGTGCACGCCTTCCGGGGCGTGGACACGGACCGCGTACGACGCAAGGCGCACGACGCGCTCTACCGCCACCTCGACCCGCTCACCGGCGGCACCGACGGCAAGGGCTGGCCCTTCGGGCGTCCCGTGCAGTCCGGCGAGGTCTTCGCGGTCCTGCAACGCGTACCCGGCGTGGAGTTGGTCGACGAGGTGCAGCTGCACCCGGCCGACCCGCTCACCGGCAAGCGCGGCGAGGCGACGAACCGGATCGATCTCGCCCCGCCCTCCCTGGTGTTCTCCTTCGACCACCGGGTGCGTGTGATCGGAGACGGTGCATGAATCTCGTTGACTTCCCAAACTTCCCATGTGGGAGGGACCGTTGAGAGGTTCTATCGACGGACTCGGCTCCTCCGCGCCCATCGGCGCGATGCTCCCGGCGGTCTTCGCCGACGACGACCTCGCGCAACGCTTCGTCGGCGGGCTGGACGACGTAGTCGCCCCGATCCTCAACGCCCTGGACTGCCTGGACTCCTACTTCACGCCGTCCCTGGCCCCCCTCGACTTCACCACCTGGCTCGGCAGCTGGGTCGGCGCCGAGATCGACGGCACCGAACCGGAGGACCGGCTGCGTGCGGCCGTCGCCGCCGCCGCGTATCTGCACCGGGTACGCGGCACCGTACGAGGCCTGTCCGAGGCCGTACGGCTCGCCTTCGGGGTGATCCCGGAGATCACCGAGAGCGGCGCCGCCGACTGGCACGCCCGCCCCCTCGGACCCGTCCCCGGCGACCCCCGCCCCCATCTGCACGTCACCCTGCGGCTGCCCGCCCCGACACCGGCGGACGAACACCGGCTGGACAGCCTCGTGGCCGCAGCCCGACCCGCCCACATGCCCTACACGGTCAAGGTGACCGCCGCCGAAAGGACCCCGGAAAGATGACCAGCCAGAGCTGCGCCGAATGCGGAACACGGGCGGAGCCCGGCCAGTCCTTCTGCGACGCCTGCGGGGCGGTGCTGAGCTGGTCGGACCGGGAGAGCGCCGCCCGGGGTGGCGCCGATCCCGTACGCGTGCCGGCGGGGGAGCCTGTGGGTGCGGCGGGCACGGCGGGTACGCGTCGTGAGGAGACCCGGTCGGCGAGCGGGGCGTCCACGGCCCCCGCACCCGGTCGGGACGCGTTCTCCCGCCAGGGGCCCGATGGCACCGGGGTGCCGCCTCGTAGGGCGTCGGCCCGGATGGAGGAACAGCCGGCCCGGACGGAGGAACAGCCGGAGCGGCCGGAGCGGTCGGAGGAACGGCTGGAGCGGCTGGGTGAACGGCTGGAGCGACTGGACGAGCGGCTGGATCAGCGGCTCGGTGAACGCACGGACGAGCGGCCGGGGGCTCCGGGGGCTCCGGAGGGGGCCGACGACGACACCCTGCCCCAGCCGTCGGTACCGGGCGCGGACAATGCCTCCGCGTCTGCTGCGTCCTCCGCGTCTGCCGCATCCTCCGGGTCCTCCGCATCCTCCGCGTCCGCGGTGCCCGCCGCGCCTGAGCCTGCGCCGGACGATGCGGCGGCCCGCGCCAGGTCCCTCCTCGTGCCGGTCGCCGACCCCGAACCCCGGGCCGCCCCGGAACCGTCCGTCGCTCCGGTGCTGCCCGGCCGCCCGGTCGCCGACCGCCCGCAGGTCCGTACCCCGGGGCGGGATCCCGGCGTACAGGGCGGCCTGCCGTGCCCCTGGTGCGCCACGCCGAACATGCCCGACCGGCACTTCTGCGGTCGCTGTGCCATGCCCATGTCGGGCCATGGCCCCGACCAGCCCGGTCTGCGGCGGCCGTGGTGGCGCCGGCTGCTCGACCTCCGCAATGGTGAGACGCCGTGGGCGGGGGACCGTCCGCGACTGCGCCGGGGCTTCGGGCGCGTCCTGAACTGGGTGGTCGGCGTGCTGGTGCTGACCCTGGCGATCGTGGCGATCATGAACGTCGGCGACGCGGTGAACGGCATACGCGACCACTTCGCCAAGCGGGCCCCGGTCGACCCGGACAAGGTGACCGCCTCGCGCTCGTACCCGGGCCACAAGCCCGAACTGGTCTTCGACAAGCGGAGCAACACCTGGTGGGGGCCCGGGGTCACCCAGTCCGGCGACGGGCAGTGGATCGAGGCGCGCTTCACCGAGCCGACCCGGCTGCTGGACGTCATCATCACGCCCGGTGTCTCGTCCCGCCCCGAGACGATCACCGAGTCGGCCCTCCCGAAGCGCATCGAGGCTCAGATCACGACCGCCGACGGGAAGAAGACGACGCGGATGCTCACCCTCGACCAGGGTGCGGGCGGGCAGCGGCGGGCGTTCCGGGTGGGGGCGGTGACGTCGGTGCGGTTCGTACTCCGCTCCGCGCATGCGGCGTCCGCCGAGAAACAGGTGGCCATCGCGGAGATCGAGTTCTTCGGACGGTCGAACGCGAGTGCGTCGTAGGGGGCCGACAAAACCGGGTTCTCGCCCCCGCCGCCCCTACCCATTCCCGTCCCCTGGGGGCTGCGCCCCCAGACCCCCGCTTGTCGCGCTGAAACGCGCTCGCCCTCAAACGCCGGACGGGCTGAAGAACCAGCCCCGGCCGGCGCTGAACATGCCAGCCCCGGGCAGCACCATCCAGCCCGTCCGGCGTTTGAGGACGAGGCCGTTCAGGCCGATAGCGGGGGTCTGGGGGCGCAGCCCCCAGGGATGGGTCGGGTAGGGGCGGCGGGGGCGAAGGAACATTCGGGTGGCGGGCGCCCGGGTGCGGTGCAAGTCTGGCCCGCATGACGATTCAGACCGCCAAGCTCAGCGACCCGGCCGTCCGGGCCTTCGTCAGCGCCGTGAACGCCCACGACCGCGAGGCCTTCCAGGCCGTCCTGGCCCCCGACGCGACCATGTCCGACGACGGCTCGGACCGCGACCTCGCCGACTGGACCGAGCGCGAGATCTTCTCCTCCCACGGGCACATGGACGTCGCCAACGAGTCCAAGGGAGGCCACGTCCTCGTCGCCAACTACAGCAACGACACCTGGGGCGAGATGCGCACCAAGTGGACCTTCACGGTCGACGACGGCCGCATCCTGCGCTTCGAGACGGGCCAGGCCTGACACCCGTACGAGTCACCGGATCGCCCACCCCCTTGCGCTGAAGTGAACTCCAACTCCTAACGTCTTCAGCCATGGAGACCACGGAGACAACGGCGACCACGGAGACCTTCGCGCACCCCCGCACCCTCGGCCGCACCGGCATCGAGGTCAGCCCCCTCGGCTTCGGCTGCTGGGCGATCGGCGGTGAGTGGGCCGCGCCCGACGGACAGCCCCTCGGCTGGGGCAAGGTCGACGACGACGAGTCCGTACGGGCGGTCCGGCGCGCCCTCGATCTCGGCGTGACCTTCTTCGACACGGCCGACGTCTACGGCACCGGCCACAGCGAGCGCGTCCTCGGCCGGGCCCTCGGCAAGCACCGTACGGACGTCGTGATCGCCACCAAATGGGGCAACCTCTTCGACGAGCGGACCCGCGTCGCCGACGGCCAGGACGACAGCCCCGAGTACGTCCGCCGCGCCCTCACCGCCTCCCTCGCCCGCCTCGGCACCGACTACGTCGACCTTTACCAACTGCACCTGTCCGAGGGCGACTTGACGGCAGCCGCCCAACTCCGTGACGTCTGCGAGGAGTTGGTGGCCGAAGGGCTCATCCGCGCCTACGCCTGGAGCACCGACGACCCGGCCCGCGCCGCCATCTTCGCCGAGGGCCCGCACTGTGCCGCCGTACAGCACTGTCTCAACGTCATGCAGGACGCCCCCGAAATGCTCGCCCTCTGCGAGGAGTTGGGGCTCGCCAGCATCAACCGCAGTCCGCTGGCCATGGGGCTGCTGACAGGCAAGCGGGCCGCCGGCCAGGCCCTGGAGGCCGGGGACATCCGTAACGCCCCGCCCGCCTGGCTCCCGGGTTTCACGGCAGGCACGGGCGCCGACCCGGACTGGCTGGCCCGAGTCGACGGACTCCGCTCGGTCCTCACCAGCAACGGCCGCACCCTCGCCCAGGGCGCCCTCGCCTGGCTCTGGGCGCGCAGCCCCCACGCCATTCCCATCCCCGGCTTCCGCTCGGTAGCCCAGGCCGAGGAAAACGCCGCCGCAATAAAGAAAGGCCCGCTCACCGCAGCCCAGTTGACCGAGGTCGACCACTTGCTGGAACGGTGAGCGGGCCGTGCCTCAAAGGGGCGCGGGGAACTGCGCGACCAGCCCCCACCGCCCCGCAGCCAAAAAACTACCTACCCCACGGAGCAATCAACTGACGTACTGATCCTGCTCAGTAACAGTCAGCTGACCCGCCTTGATCGTCGCCACCCGAGGCGCACGCCGCGCGATCGACGAGTCATGCGTGACCATGATGAACGTCAGCCCATGCTCCCGCCACAACCCTTCCAACAGCGCCATGATGTCGTCCCGCGTCCCCTCGTCGAGGTTGCCGGTGGGCTCGTCCGCGAGCAACACCTTCGGCTTCTTGACCAGGGCGCGCGCGATAGCAACCCGCTGCTGCTGACCACCGGACAGCTCGGTCGGCGCGTGGGTCAGCCGGTCGCCGAGACCGACCGAACCCAGCGCCTCGGCCGCCCGCTCGCGCCGCTCGGCGGGCTTCACGCCGAGCGGCGCGAGGGCCGTCTCGACGTTCTCCTGCGCGGTGAGCGTCGGGATGAGGTTGAACGCCTGGAAGATGATGCCGATCTTCTCGGCGCGCAGCCGGGTCAGCTTCGCCTCGCTGATCGAGCCGAGGTCGACACCGTCCAGCTCGACACTGCCCTCGGTCGGCCGGTCCAGGCCGCCGATCATCTGCAGGAGGGTGGACTTGCCGCCGCCGGTGGGACCCTGGATGACGAGCTGGTCGCCGTCCTCGATGACGAGGTCGATGCCGCGCAGCGCCTCCACCGTCTCCTTGCCCCGCGTGTATCTCTTGGTGACACCGGTGAGCTTGTACATGAACGACTCCGTGACGTACGGGAATTGGGGCAGGGGAACGGGAGAACCGGAAAACCGATGGACCGATGGACCGGCGAACCGGTGAACCGGGGGGAATTACCGGGCGGGTTACGACACGCTGCGCAGCGCGTCCGCGGGCCGCATCCGGGAGGCCCGCCAGCCGCCCATCGCCCCGGCGATCAGACCGCCGGTGATGGCGAGGCCCGCCGCGAGCGCGATCGTGGTGAGGGAGACGGGCGCCGACAGCGCGATCTCCATCGTGTTGGACGCCGACTGCTGACCCGGGCCGCCACCGCCACCGGGGCCGCCACCCATGCCGCCACCGCCGCCGCCGGTGTTGCCGAGCTGCGCGGTCAGCTTCGGGCTGACCGCGGTCACCGCGTACGCCGCCGCAAGGCCCAGGGCGATACCGAGCGCGCCGCCGATCAGACCGTTCACGACGGACTCGCCGACGACCTGCCGGGTCACCTTGCGCGAGGGCCAGCCCAGCGCCTTCAGCGTGCCGAACTCACGCACCCGGCGGGACACGGCCGAGGAGGTGAGCAGCGCGGCCACCAGGAACGCCGCCGCGAGGACCGCGATGGACAGCCACTTGCCGACGCTGGTCGCGAGGTTGGAGGCCGTGGAGAGGGAACCGGAGACGGTCTCCGCGAGATCGGCGGAGGTCGTGACGGTCGTACCCGAGATGTTCTTCTGGATGGTCGACTTGACGGTGTCGATCTGCTTCGAGTCGGTCGCCTGGACGTAGATCGTGGTGACCAGGTTCGCGGAGTCGCCGAGGGTCTGGGCCTGCTTGAGCGGCAGGTAGACGTCGGTCGTGGACTCGCTGCTCTCGGGCGTCGCGATACCGATGACCTTGTACTTCGTACCGGAGATGGTGACGGTCTTGCCGACCGTGTACTTGTTCTCCTTGGCGTACGACTTGCTGAGCACCGCGACCTTCGCGTTGGCCTGCGCCGTCGTGAACGTCTTGCCGCTGGTGATCGTCGTGGTGGCCAGCGGGCCGAGTTCCTGGTTCGTCACGTCGATGCCCATGACGGAGTAGGAGTTGACGTCGAACGACGCGCCGCCGCCCTGCACCTGCGGCGGAGCGGTGCTGCCGGAGTTGCTGTTCTGGCCGCCACCGGGACCGCCCTGCTGACCGGAGGACGAGGAGCCGGACGACGAGGACGAGCTGTCGGTCTGCGCCTTGCCCTGGGTGAAGGAGCCGTCGACCTTGGTGACGTTGAGGCTCAGCGCGCCCACCGCCGCCGACACGCCCTTCTGGTCGGCGACCTTGGTGACCAGCGCCGACTTCAGGGTCTGTCCGCCCTGGGTCGTCACACGGTCGCTGCTCTGGGTGTCGTCCGAGTCGTTCGAGCTGGCGTCGAACTCGAAGTTCGGTCTGTCCGACTGGCTGTTGCCGGTCGGTGCCGTCCTGGCCTTGGTGACCGTCATGTCGGTGCCGAGGCCGTAGAGCGACTGCAGGACCTTTTCCTGTGCCTGCTGCATGCCGGCCGACACCGAGTTGACGGTGATGACCAGCGCGATACCGAGCGCCAGACCCATGGCGATGACCAGAGCCGCCTTCTTGCGCCGGCTCAGCTCACGCTTGAGATAGATGCCAAACATCCCGTTCCTCAAAGGTTCTTGGCGCCCCATGTGGGCGCTGCCACAAGCTAGGGAGGAACCTTTGTGGAGAACTGGGTAAACGGTGTGCGGGGACTGAGAAATCGGGGCCGAAACACTCACGAAGATTTAAGGCGCGTCGCCTGTCGTGCTCGTGTGCCCGAGCACACGACAGCCGCCCCATGACCCGGTGCGTACCTCGCGGTCCCACGCGAGGTCCACCCCCACCCGGATGCGCCATGGAGCGGCTGTCGCCTCCCCCCCTCGGTGTGGTCCGTTTTACGCTGCTTGCACTGCGCGTACTACCGGAACCTCAGAGCATCAAGTGTGAAGCTCTGGTGGAGAAGGCGTGCTGAGCATATGCCCGCGACCGGCCCGAACGCTACGGAGCAATCAATTCCAGTTGTGTAGGTTGATACTTCGAACATGTGCATGGGTGCCGCTCAGCCGCGCCCCACATACGGCATCGATGTCGCAAGAACCGTCGCGAACTGCACATTTGCCTCCAGCGGCAGCTCCGCCATGTGCCGCACGGTGCGTGCCACGTCCGCCACGTCCATGACCGGCTCCGGCGCCACCTCGCCGTTCGCCTGAAGGGCGCCCGTTTGCATTCGCGCGGTCATGTCCGTCGCCGCGTTCCCGATGTCGATCTGAGAGACCGCGATCCGGTACGGCCGTCCGTCCAGCGCCAGCGCCTTGGTCAGGCCTGTCAGCGCGTGCTTGGTCGCGGTGTACGGCGCCGAGTGCGGCCGGGGCGTGTGCGCGGAGATCGACCCGTTGTTGATGATCCGGCCGCCCTGCGGATCCTGCTCCTTCAACTGCCGGTACGCCGCCTGCGCGCACAGGAACGCCCCGTTGAGGTTGGTGTCCACGACGTGCTGCCACGCCTCGTACGCCAGATCCTCGAACGGCACCCCGCCAGGACCGAAGGTCCCCGCGTTGTTGAACAGCAGATCGAGCCGCCCGAACCGCTCCCGCACGGCCGCGAACAGGGCGGCCACGTCGTCGGGTTGGGCCACGTCGGCCCGTACGACGAGACAGGCGTCCTCGGGTGTGCCCTCGGGCGCGAGCGCCGCCGTCTCCTCCAGCCGCTCGGTACGGCGGCCCGCGAGCGCCACCGACCAGCCGGCGCCGAGCAGTTCGAGCGCGACCGCGCGCCCGATGCCGGAACCGGCGCCGGTGACGACCGCGATCCTCGGCTGCTCCCTGTCGGTCATCAGGCGGCCTCGCCGGGGTAGCGGACGCCGATCTGCTCCCGGATGGTGTCCATCGTCCGCATGACGGCGAGGGTGCCGTCGAGCGGGACGAGCGGGGACTCGGTCTCGCCGGCCCGCAGGGCGCGCATCACCTCGGCGGCCTCGTGCCGGAAGCTGTTGCGGGCGCCGTGGTCCGGGTCGGCGACGAACTCCTCGGGGTCGCGGCCGTCGCGGTGCAGGACGAACCGGTCCGCGAAGAAGAACCCGTCGGGCACGTCGATCCGGCCCTTGGTGCCGGTGACCGACGCGCTGACGGACGTACCGCCGACGAGGGAGCAGTGCACCGAAGCGAGAGCGCCGCTCTCCCAGGAGAGCAGTGCTCCCGTCTGGAGATCGATGTTCTCTTCGGAGAGCACCGCTCTCGCCGAGATGCCGTCGGGCTCCCCGAGCAGCAGCTGCGCGAACGACACCGGGTAGACGCCCAGGTCGAGCAGCGCCCCGCCGCCCTGCGCCGGGTCACGCAGCCGGTGCGTGGGCGACACGGGCCCGGCGAACCCGAAGTCGGCCTGCACGGTACGCACCTCACCGATCGCCCCGTCCTCGACGAGCGCCTTCAGCCGCCGGACGACCGGGTTGCAGTACGTCCACATGCCCTCCATCAGGAAGGCGCCGCGCTCCTTCGCCAGCGCGATCAGCTCCTCGGCCTCCCGCACGTTCAGCGTGAACGCCTTCTCGCACAGCACGTTCCGCCCGGCCTCCAGACACAGACCGGCGGCGGCCCGGTGCGCCGAGTGCGGAGTGGCGACGTACACCACGTCCACGTCGGCGTCCTCGGCCAGCGACGCCCAGTCGCCGTAGGCCCGGGGGATCCCGAACCGTTCCGCGAACGCCTTCGCGGAGGCCTCCGAGCGGGAGGCGACCGCCACGAGTTCCGCGTCCGGCATGTCCACCAGATCCGCGGCCATCGCCGCCGCGATCCCGCCCGTAGCCAGAATTCCCCACCGCACGCGCTCAGCCGACATGCCAGCCCCTAGTCCCGTGATCTCCATGAACCCTCAACGGCCTCTATGACCTCAACGGCCTCTCGGACCTCTACGGCCTCTGTGACCTCGAACACGCTGTACGAACAGCCTGTTACGAGCTGAGAGCATAGGCGGCGGATCACTCGAAAAGGGAGGGGCGTATGCCCGAGCGTGGCCGAACCGCGCGGGACGAGAGAAGTTCCCAGGGAGAGATACCCACACCCGTCCCCCTGCCCATGGCCCCCGACCGCTCCCTGCGCCGCACCGGCCTCCTCGTCACCTTCACCCTCGGCGGGCTGACGGCGACGCCCCCGCTGGCCATGGACATGTACCTCCCGTCCCTCCCCGAGGTCACGACCTCGCTGAACGCGCCCGCCGCGAGCGTCCAGCTGACCCTCACCGCCTGCCTCGCGGGCATGGCCCTCGGCCAGCTCCTGATCGGCCCGATGAGCGACCGCTGGGGCCGCCGCCGCCCCCTGCTGGCGGGCCTGGCGGTGTACGTGGTCGCCACCGTCCTCTGCGGCATGGCGCCCAGCCTGGAGTTCCTGGTGGCCTTCCGGCTGGTCCAGGGTCTGGCGGGCTCGGCCGGGATAGTGATCGCGCGGGCGGTCGTACGAGACCTCTACGACGGCGTGGCCATGGCCCGCTTCTTCTCCACCCTCATGCTGATCTCGGGGGTCGCCCCGATCGTCGCGCCGCTCATCGGCGGCCAGATCCTGCGGGTGACGGACTGGCGGGGAGTGTTCGCCGTCCTCACGGTGGTCGGGATCGCACTGGCGGTACTGGTCTGGTTCCGCCTCCCCGAGACCCTCGCCCCGGCCGACCGCCACGGCGGCGGAGTGGGCGAAGCACTCCGCTCGATGCGCACCCTCCTCGCGGACCGCGTCTTCAGCGGATACGTCCTGGCAGGCGGCTTCGCCTTCGCGGCCCTGTTCGCGTACATCGCCGCGTCCCCCTTCGTGATCCAGGAGATCTACGGCGCCTCCCCGCAGACGTTCAGCCTGCTGTTCGGCGTGAACTCGGTCGGGCTGGTGATCGTCGGCCAGATCAACGGCAAGGTGCTGGTCGGCCGGGTGTCGATGGACAAGGTGCTGGCGGTGGGCCTGGCGGTCATCACGCTCGCGGCGACGGCACTCCTTCTGATGGCGACGGGAGTGTTCGGCGAGGCAGGCCTGTTCCCGGTGGCAACGGCCCTGTTCGTCCTGATGTCGGCGATGGGCCTGGCGATGCCGAACACCCAGACGCTCGCGTTGCTGCGCACGCGCCACTCCGCAGGCGCCGCGTCGGCGTTGCTCGGCACCACCTCCTTCCTGATCGGCGCGGTCGCCTCCCCGCTGGTGGGCATCGCGGGCGAGGACACCGCCGTCCCGATGGCCGTCGTCCAGTTGGCGGCAGCACTGGTGGCGGTCGGCTGCTTCGTGGGAATGTGCCGTCCTTGGAACGCACGTACGACCTTGGAGGGAGCGGAGAGCTGAGCGCCGCACCGAGACTGCGCGTCGACACCCCGGAACGGGCCGGCCTCGACCCCGAGGAGATGCGTCACCTCGTACGAGAGGTACGCGCCCTCACGACCGGCGAGCGCCCGTGGGCCCCGGCCGCGGTGGTGATCGTCGGGCGCGGCCCGGTGATCGCGGTGCGGGCGGCGGCGGGCTGGGCGGTGCGGTACGCGTCGTACGACGAACGCACGGACACGGGAGTGGAACTCCCGCCGGGGGCCAGGGTCCGGGCCACGGTCGACACCGCCTTCGACCTGGCGTCGGTGACGAAGCTCTTCACGGCGGTGGCGGCGGTGCAGCAGCTGGAGCGCGGCACGCTGGGCATGGACGCGCGGGTGGCCGCGTACCTGCCGGACTTCACGGCGGCGGGCGAACACGACATCACGGTCCGCCAGCTACTGACCCACACCTCGGGCCTGCGCCCCGAACTCCCGCTGTACGACTGCCCGGACGACGCGGCGCGCAGAGCACTGCTGAGGTCGGAGGCCCCGTCGTCAAGGCCGGGTGTGTACGCGTACTCCGACCTGAACATGCTCCTGCTCCAGTATGTCCTGGAGCGGATCACGGGCCGCACGCTGGACGTACTGATCCACGAGGGCATCACCCGCCCCCTCGGTATGACGGCGACCGACTTCGGCCCCTGCCCCGACGCGGCGGCGACCGAGGACCAGCGCAGACCGTGGGGCAAGGCGGAACGGGGGATGGTGCGGGGCGAGGTCCACGACGAGAACGCGTGGGCGCTGGGCGGGGTGGCGGGCCACGCGGGCCTGTTCTCCACGGCCCACGACCTGGCGGTCTTCAGCCGCTGCCTCCTGTCGGGCGGCTCGTACGGCCCGGCCCGCATCCTGGGCCCGGACTACGTGGAACTCCTGCTGACGCGGCCGGGCTTGGGCTTCACGGTCGACCAGCCGTGGTTCATGGGGGAGCTGGCGGGGCGAGGAGCGGCGGGCCACACGGGCTTCACGGGCACGTCCCTGGTCCTGGACCGGGCCACGGACACGTTCGCGGTACTGCTCACCAACGCGGTGCATCCGAAGCGGAGTTGGGGGCGCGTGGGGAACGGGCCGAGGGTGGGGGTGGGGGATCGGGTGGCTCGGGGGGTGCGGGGAAGATGAGGGCGCGTCACCGTGCCGGCCGCTGCGCCAGGAACACGAACTCCCGTCCTGGACGGTCGGGCGCGTCGCGCACGCCGGTCACTTGGTAACCCTGGGAGAGCAACTCGCCCTCGATCTCGTCCCGTTCGCGGAAACGCAGGGTGGAGTCGGAGGTCAGCACCTCACCGTCGGCGCCGAACACGAAGGTCCAACGGAAGCTGACCAGTGGGGTGTTGACGCCGGTCAGCTCGACCCACGTCTCCACCGCGCCGACACCGGGAATGTCGGTCACACGGTACGAGGAGTCACGGTTCCACTGCTCCCAGGCTCGCTTCGCCGGATCCCGCGTCTCGAAGACGAGGTGACCGCCGGGACGAAGGGCGGCGTAGGCACCGCGCAGGGTGCGCTGCCAGGCGTCCGGGTCGGCGATCTCCTGGGCGGCGTTCGCCGTCATCGTCGCGAGGTCGACCTGGAGGGGCGGCAGGCTTGTCGCGTCACAGTGGATCCACCGGACGTGCTCGGCACCGGACTTGGCACGGGCGACGTCGAGGGAGGCGAGGGCGGGATCGACGCCGATCACGTCGATCCCCCGGTGCGCGAGGAGCAGGGCGAATACGCCGGTGCCGCAGCCGATGTCGAGGACGCGACGGGCGGAGAACTCGGTGGTGAGGTCGACGTACGCGTCCAGGTCGCCGCGATCCGGGTCGAGGGGGTCGTAGATGGCGGCTAGGCGGGGGTGTTGGAAGCATTCGTCGGGCATGGGGGCAAGGTAGCGGGGGCGGGGCCCGGGTTCAGGCGGCGTGCGGGGTGAAGGTGACGCGGGAGTCGCCCTCGTCGATGGCCAGGTTCAGGGTGCCGTCCAGGGCCTTGGCCAGGCGTCGCAGCAGCGGGAGAGTGGGCACGGTGTCGCCGCCCTCCATTCGGGACACCTGAGGCTGCGTCATCCCGGCCCGCTCGGCCAGTTCGGCCTGGGACAGGCCAAGCTCGATCCGACGGTCGTAGACCGCCTGCCCGAGATCGCCGGCCAGCCGTGCGTCGACGTACTCCTGGTCGTACTCCACCGTCTCACCCGCGAGCTGTCGGGCCCGGCGCGTTCTCCAGGTGCTGTGATTCATCAGTCCTCCTTGCGTCGATCGTAGGTGTGCTCGGCGTGGTCGTGCTCGGCCTCGCAGAGCTTCTGGGCCTGCTGCGCACGCTCGACTTCCGCCGCCTCACGCATCCTCGTCTTCCGGAACACCGTCAACAGAACGATCCGCTGTCCGGGGGCGAGCCAGTACGGGATGCGTACGGCCTCGCCGTCCAGCTCGAAGCGCAGCTCACGCAGCTTGCCGCCCAGGTGACGCGAGTACGGCTCACCGAGCGTCGTCGGCTCGTCCAAGAGACGGTCCGTCTTGTCCTCCACCCGCCGGTAGAGGCGGAACGGAAGCAACTCCAGCCAATCCCGCACCTCGGGCTCGATCTCGATCTCCCAGCGCCCCGTCATGCAATCAACGGTATATACCTTCGATTGCATGAGGCAAGTCTTGAGGCTTGAGGGGGTGCTAGGGGGTGCCCTCAGATCAGGCCCAGCCATGCCCACCCATGCGCACCATTCGCGCGGCTCACAGCCGCTCCCGAGGGGAACCCGTCCCCCTCACATACCCCCTCTAGAATCACCCCGTGAACAGCCCCGTCTCCCCAGCCGACGCCCTACGCGCCTCCCTCGCCGGGCTCCTCGACGGACTGCCGCCGAAGGTGGCCGCGCAGGCGGTCGAGCGGCTGATTGCCAACTACCGGGGGCGGACGCCGACCGATGCGCCCGTGTTGCGGGACCGGTCGGACGTGGCCGCGTATGCCGCGTATCGGATGCCGGCGACCTTTGAGGCGGTGTGCTCGGCGCTGGACGCCTTCGCCGAGGCGGCGCCTGGCTGGGCGCCCGGTAGTCATGTCGACGTCGGGGGTGGGACCGGGGCCGCGACCTGGGCCGTCAACGCGGTGTGGGAGGGCGTACGGCCCGTGACCGTGCTCGACTGGGCCGAGCCCGCGCTCGCGCTCGGGCGGGAGATCGCCGCCGCCAACCCGGAGTTGAAGGGGGCGGAGTGGCAGCGCTCTCGGATTGGAGCGGCGCTCAGAATCGAGAGCACTGATCTCGTCACGATCTCCTATGTCCTGGGTGAGCTGACGGAGGCCGACCGTGCCTCCGTCGTCGACGCGGCGGCCGGTGCCGCCCAGGCCGTCGTCGTCATCGAGCCCGGCACCCCCGACGGCTACCTCCGGATCATCGAGGCCCGCGAGCGGCTCGTGCGTGCCGGGTTCCACATCGCCGCCCCCTGCCCCCACAGCGAGGCCTGCCCGATCGTCCCCGGCGAGGACTGGTGCCACTTCTCCGCCCGGGTCAGCCGTTCCTCCCTCCACCGCAAGGTGAAGGGCGGCTCCCTGCCGTACGAGGACGAGAAGTTCAGCTACGTGGCCGCGACCCGCTTCCCGGTGACTCCGGCCACCGCCCGTGTCGTACGGAAGCCGCAGATCCGCAAGGGCCAGGTGCTGCTCGACCTGTGCGAGACGGAGCCTTCGCTGCGCCGGGCCACGGTCACCAAGCGGCATGGGGTGCTCTATCGGGCCGCTCGTGACACGGACTGGGGGGATGCCTGGCCGCCGGTGGGGGAGGGCGGCGACTAGTACTACAGCCGGTGGTTCACGTGACGTGACGGTGGTTGGCTCGTTGCTCCGTTCGTGGGGTTGAAACTGCCGCTGGGCGTGGTGCGGACGGACGAGCTGACTGAGGGCCAAGTCCGGTCGCTTGAGGGGGAGTTAGAGGCGCTGTGCGCCTCGGTGGACGATGTGTTTGCGCGTCCGGCTTCCCGGGAGAATCTGCGGGCGATGGTGCGTGGGCTGCTGAGCGAGGTGCCGCGCAAGAACCTGTGGCAGCTTGCCGAGGCTGCCGGCCACCCCAATCCGGACCGGTTGCAGGGCTTCCTGGCCAAGGCCGCGTGGGATGCGGACGAACTGCGCGACCGGGTCCGCGCCGTCGCGGTCGCCTCCCTGGCCGCCGACGACGCGGTGCTGATCGCGGACGAGACCGGCGACATCAAGAAGGGCACCAAGACCGCCGGGGTGCAGCGGCAATACACCGGGACTGCGGGCAGGGTCGAGAACGCCCAGGTCAGCGTGCACCTGTCGTACGGGTCCCGCCGGGGTCGCACGCTGATCGACGCCGAGCTCTACCTCGGCAGGAACTGGGCCGGCGCCACCGCGGAGCACGAACGCCGGTGCGCCGAGCAGGGCATCCCGCCCGAACGCGCGAGCGCGGTGGCCACCAAGCCGGAGCTGGCCCGGCGGATGCTGGAGCGCGCGCTGGCGGCCTCGGTGGCGTTCACCTACTTCCTGGCCGACGAGGCATACGGGCAGTGCCGGGCGCTGCGCGCCTGGCTGGAGGAACACCAGGTCCGCTACGTGCTCGCCGTCCCGAAGGACGAGGTGCTGCCGCTGCCCGACGGCCGCACCCGGCAGGCCCGCGAGCTGTGGGCACTGGTGCCGGAGGATGCCTTCGAGCGCCGGTCCTGTGCCGACGGCGCCAAGGGCCCTCGCGAGTACGACTGGGCCGCCGTCCAACTCGCCTCCCTTTCCACGGAGTGGGAACGTCACCTGCTGATCCGCCGCTCGACCGTGCCCAACAAGAAGGACAAGAAGACCGGCGAACTCGTCCGGGAGACCGCCTACTTCCTGTGCCACACCCACCCGGACACGACCCTGGCCGAGATGGTCGCCGCCGCCGGACAGCGCTGGATGGTGGAGGAGTCGTTCCAGGTCGCCAAGGGACAGGTGGGGCTGGACGAGCACGAGGTACGCAAGTGGTGCTCGTGGTACCGGCACACCACCGTGTGCATGCTCGCCATGGCCTTCCTGGTCACCGTCCGGAGCCGGCTCATACCCGCCCCACCGATGACTCCCGACCCCCGACCGTGAACGAGATCCGCCGCCTGTACGACCGGATCGTCCTCGCCCCCGCCCGAACCGCCCGAACCTGCCTCGCCATGCACTGGCACCGCTGGCGCACCCGCCACCAGACCCGAGCCCGAACCAGCCACTACCGCACCCGAGCCGCACGCGCTCACTCACCGTGAAACCACCGGCTGTAGTACTAGCTCTGCCCCAGGGCGTCGGCATGAAGCGAGTAAAGGAAAATTCTCCGCTTCCCCCTGCCCGCTCGACGAAGGGTCGGTATTTTTCTTTTTCTTGTCGATCCCTTGGGTCCCTGAGTCGTCAGGGGTAATCCTCTTTGGGCTTCGTTTGCCTTTCGCTGTCCTTCCCATCGTGCATTCTACTCCTTCCCTTTACCTGCCCGATGCGACACATGGGCGGAATTATTCGATTTTGTGCCGACGGGGAGTGGTTGACGTGAGATGACCCCCCGAGCTTTGATCGCCCGGCTGTGAGGAACCTGTAAAGCAAGGCGGGGGTTATGTGGCGGGGTGGGGGACGAGCCTGGCTCGTCGCGTCAGTACTTCTTGTGTCCATGTTGGGCGTCGGCAATTCCCAGGCGGTCGCCGCGACAGCGTCGGAAGCCTCGGCGGCGGCAGCCGATACCGGTGATCTGTCGCCCGAGGCGATCGCATCGGCGAAAGCCGCGGAATCCGGTTCTCCTATCGAGGTAGGTGCGGAGACGACTCCCACGCAACTCGTCAAGGCGCAGCCGGACGGCACATTCACCGTCGAATTCGATCCGGTACCGGTGCGGGTGGAAAAGGCGTCCGGGTGGGTGCCCGTCGACACCGACCTGGAGACGACCTCGTCCGGCGAAGTCGTACCGAAAGCCGCCGCGGCCGACGTCACCTTCTCCGGGGGCGGATCCCGCGAAGCTCTGGCGAGCATCAGCCAGGGCGGGAAGACCTACCGGGTCGACTCGCCGTGGACCCTGCCCGCACCGACGTTGTCGGGCTCCACGGCGACGTACGCGGATGTCATGCCTGGGACGGACCTGGTCGTCCAGGCCACGCCGGACGGCTTCAGCGAGAACCTGGTGGTCAAGTCACGGGAAGCGGCCCAGGCGGAGGAGTTGTCGAGCATCAGGTTCCCCGTCTCGGTCGATGGTGTCTCCGCCCATGACACGGACTCCGGCGGCGCCGCGTTCGTGGACGACCAGGGGCGCCCGGTGTTCACCACGGGCACAGCCCTGATGTACGACTCCTCGACCCCTGCACCCGCCCCGGCCGCGGCCACGTCGTCCAAGGTCTCGAAGACGTCGTTCACCGCCACAGCCGCCACAGCCGCCACAGCCGACGCGTCCGACGAGGCCGGGAGTGCGGACGCCGACGCGTTGGACGGTCCGGCTCCCGGAGCCAGGTCCACCGCCATGGACCTGACGGTCTCGGATGACGCGCTGACCCTGAAGCCCGACCAGGCGTTCCTCGACGACCCCGACACCACCTACCCCGTGGTGCTGGACCCGCAGACGACCAGCGCCTCGCTGACCGGGTGGACGACGGTGTGGTCGACCTCGCCCTCCACGTCCTTCTGGAAGACCTCGCACTCGCTCGGCGTCGGCTACGACGCCTGGGTCGACAACAAGAAGGCGCGCTCGCTGTACCAGTTCGACACCCACACCCTGGGCGGCAGGAAGATCCTGTCGGCGACCTTCACGGCGCTGGAGGTGTGGTCGGCGAACTGCACGGCCAAGTCGGTGCAGTTGTGGCGCACCGGGTCGATCTCGGCGTCGACGAAATGGTCGGCGCAGCCGTCGTGGGCCGCGCAGGTGGACTCGGTCAGTGCCGCGAAGGGGTATTCGTCCTCCTGCCCGGGAGGAAACGTTTCCTTTGATGCCACCAGCGCGGTCAGCTACACGGCCGGCCAGTCCGCCTCGGCCACTACCCTCGGGTTGCGGGCAGCCGACGAGAACGACGAGATCGCGTGGAAGCAGTTCGCCTCCCCGTCGGACACCAAGCCCACCCTGTCGGTGACGTTCGTGTCCAAGCCGAGCGCCCCGACCGGGGTGAAGATGTCGAACCCGAACCTGGCATGCGCCGCGAGTCGCGGTACAGCGGCGGTGATCCGTGACACGACGCCCACGCTGGCGGCGGCGCCGAAGTCGGCGGACGGTTCGCAGTCGACGTTGCGCCCGAACTTCGAGGTGTACCGCTACGACGCGAGCGCCACCGATCCGTCGGCGGGCTCCGGAAGTCCCTCCGCGTACACGGCCTCCGGCACCGCCGGAACATGGACGACACCGGCCCTGACCAACGGGCAGACGTACTGGTTCCGCGCCCGCAGCCAGTACAAGTACTCCTTCGACGGCACGACCGGCTACATGTACTCGGCCTGGAGTCCCGGCTGTTGGTTCCGCGTCGACACCACGGCTCCCGTCCAGCCGGACGTGGACTCGACGACGTACCAGGAGTGCGCGAGCCCGGACAGCCCTGACGACTGCACGGCCTACGGAGGTGTCGGTGTCCCCGCGTCCTTCACTCTCAAGGCCAACGGCGCCTCGGACGTGGTGAAGTACACCTATCAGTTGAACGACGACCCGGTGCGGACCAAGACCTTCACCACCGCGACGAGCAGCTACACCGTCTCGCTCGTTCCCGACGTGCGCGACCTGAACACCCTCACCGTGCAGACCTGGGACTCGGCGGGGAACATCTCCTCGCAGAGCTACACCTACAACTTCAAGGTCTCTCCCGGCACGGGTCCGGTCTCCCAGTGGTCCATGGACGAGGGAACCGGTACGACGGCGGCCGACGCGATCGGCGGCAGGGCCGCGACCCTGGCCGGGTCCGCAACCTGGTCCGACCACGCCCGGCTCGGCAAGTCGGTGCAGGCCAACGGCACTTCCTCGTACGCGGCCACCGTCTCCTCCGTGCTGGACACCACCAAGAGCTTCACCGCCTCCGCGTGGGTCCGGCTGACCGGCACCTCCCACAACGCCGTGGCCCTTTCCCAGGCGGGAACCAACGGATCGGCGTTCGCCCTCTACTACTCGACTTCCTACAACGCCTGGGTCTTCAACCGGTACGCCAGTGATGTCGCGGCGCCGACGATCGTCCGTTCGACCTCGACCACGACCCCCGAAGTCGGTGTCTGGACCCACCTGATGGGCGTGTACAACGCGCAGGATCAGACCATCCAGCTCTTCGTCAACGGCGTTCCGCAGGGCGACCCCGTCGCCTACACCACCGCCTGGCAGTCCACCGGAGGACTGCAGATCGCCCGGGGCCAGTACGGCGGCGCGTTCTCCGACTACTTCCCCGGCCAGGTCGACGAGGTGGCCGTCTGGAACCGCACCCTCTTCGAGCAGGAGATCGCCGACCTCCAGGCCATGACCGACGCGAGCAGCGGCCAGGCCCGGCCCGCGCTGGCCGCCGACTGGGCCATGGAGGAGACCTCGGGCACCAGTACCGCCGACTCCTCCGGCTACGGCCACACCGCCACCGTCGGCTCGGGTGGCACCTGGACCACCGACACCGACGGCGGCCGGGGCAATGTCCTTTCCCTGGACGGGACTTCGACCGCCGATGCCACCGCTCCCGGCCCGATCGTGGACTCGCAGGGCGACTTCACCGTGGCCGCCTGGGCGAGGCTCGACGCGGCGGCGCTGTCCGACACCTCGGTGGCCCACCACATGCGGATCGTCACCCAGTCCGGCGGCGTACGCGACTCCTGGGGCCTGTGGTACGACCAGACCGCGGGCTCCACCCAGGGCATGTGGGTGTTCGGCCGCACGACCGCCGACACCACGAGCGGTGCCGTCGTGACAGTGCCCGCGAACATCGCCTCGGCCCAACTCGTCGACCCCGGCGAGTGGACCCTGCTGACCGGCGTCTACGACGGTGCCCACCACCAACTGCGCCTCTACGTCAACGGAGTCCGGCAAGGCGCCCAGGGAGACACCGACACCGACGACGACACCGGTGACGGCATCGTCTTCACCCAGCCGTGGCAGGCCACGGGCACGTTCAACATCGGCCGCGGACGCATCAGTTCGGGCGCGTACAGCGACTACGCGCACAGCCTCGTGGACGACGTACGCGTGTGGACCGGCGAGATGTCCGACACCGCGATCCACCAGATGTACACCGACGAATTCCGCATCCCGCTGTGACGGCGGCGGCTCCTCTCACGGGCGAAGCGGCAGACCTACAGCGGACTTTTACACGAACGGGGAGTGCAGTCATGGGTGGGCTACGCCGGACACGGCTGTGGGTCGTCACTCTCACCGCGAGCGCCCTGGTGGCCGCAGGGCTGGGCACAGCCCCGGCTGTCTGGGCGACCGCGCGGCACGGCCACCACACGGTGGACGTGCCCGAGGCCAGGAACGGCACCGCCGTGCCCTTCCAAACCAGGACGCTCGCGAAGAAGGACCCTGCCCAGGCCGCTGCCGCCCGCACGGCCGCTCAGGTCGCGAAACCGGCCGTCTGGCCCACGGCCGCCACGGCCACCCTGCCTGTCGCGTCCGGGGCGAGCGCCGCCAGGACCGCATCGGTCGGACGGCTACCGCTGAAGGTGAGTGCCCCGGCCAAGGGCGCGGCTCCGGCGAAGGTGGCCGTCAAGGTGGCCGCTCACGGCACCGCGACCGCCCTCGGTATCAACGGCACGGTGCTCTCCGTCGCCCGCGCCGACGGCCGCAAGGGCACCGGCCATGCCCGACTTACGCTGGACTACTCCGGCTTCGCGAACGCCTTCGGCGGTGACTACGCCTCCCGCCTCACCCTGGTCCGCCTGCCTGCCTGCGCTCTGACCACCCCGAAGCTGAAGAAGTGCCGGACGACGACGCCGGTCGCCACCACGAACGACGTCGCACACCACACCCTGACCACCACGGCGACGGTCAGTTCTGCCACCTTGACCGCGTTCGCCGCGACCGCCTCTGCCGCCAAGTCCGGCGCCGGTTCCTACCAGGCGACCTCGCTCAACCCCTCGGCGTCCTGGAACGCGGGCGGCTCCAGCGGTGACTTCACCTGGTCGTACCCGCTGTCGGTGCCCCCGTCCAACGGCGGCCCCGCGCCGAACCTCGCCATCACCTACGACTCGCAGAGCGTCGACGGCCGGCTGCCGTCGACCAACAACCAGCCGTCCTGGGTCGGCGAGGGCTTCGACCTCTCCACGTCCTACATCGAGCGCTCGTACGACTCCTGCGACGACGACGGCCAGTCCGGCAAGAACGACGAGTGCTGGGCGAACGACAACGCCACCCTCGTCCTCGGCGGCAAGTCCAGCCCGCTCATCAAGGACAAGACCTCCGCCACTTGGCACCCCAAGACCGACGACGGCGAACGGGTCGTCCACTCCACCGGAGCCGTGAACGGCGACAACGACGGCGAGTTCTGGACCGTCACCACCCAGGACGGCACCCAGTACGTCTTCGGCAAGAACCGTCTCCCCGGCTGGACCACCGGAGCCGCCGTC
This sequence comes from Streptomyces sp. NPDC000878, assembly GCF_053599695.1. Taxonomy (NCBI): domain Bacteria; kingdom Bacillati; phylum Actinomycetota; class Actinomycetes; order Kitasatosporales; family Streptomycetaceae; genus Streptomyces; species Streptomyces sp. NPDC000878. The sequence continues at coordinate 232,006 of NZ_JBSFMT010000001.1, forward strand.
ACCAACTCCACCTGGACCGCCCCGGTCTTCGGCGACGACTCCGGCGAACCCGGCTACGACCAGGGCACCGCCCTCTCCGGCCGCGCGCTCACCCAGGCCTGGCGCTGGAACCTGGACTACGTCGTGGACCCGCACGGCAACGCGATGTCGTACTGGTACACCAAGGAGACCAACTACTACGCCAAGAGCGGCACCACCACCGCCAACGGCACGGTGTACGACCGCGGTGGCTACCTGAGCGGGATCGACTACGGCATCACCGCCTCCACGGTCTTCGGCACCGCCCCGGAGAAGGTCGCCTTCACCACCGCCGAACGCTGCCTCGTCACCAGCACCGAGACCTGCGCCTCGCCCACGTCGGCCACGGCCTCGCACTGGCCGGACGTGCCCTTCGACCAGATCTGCGCCTCCGGCAAGGTGTGCGACGCGACCGGGCCGACGTTCTTCTCCCGCAAGCGGCTTACGGGCGTCACCACCAGCGTCTGGGACGCGAGCCTGGCCACCCCGGCCTACCGGTCCGCCGACAGTTGGGCCCTGGACCAGTCCTTCCCCGACCCGGGTGACGGCACCTCGGCCGGCCTGTGGCTGAAGTCCATCACCCGCACCGGCAAGGACGGCGGCTCGGTCGCCATGCCGCCGGTCACCTTCGAGGGCGTCCAGCTCTACAACCGCGTCGACACCACTCACGACGACATCGCGGCACTCGTCAAGTGGCGTGTCCGCAAGGTCACTTCGGAGACCGGCTCGGTTCTCACGGTCAACTACTCCGACCCGCAGTGCGTCGCCGGTACGACCATGCCGAGCGCCCCCGACTCCGACACCCTGCGCTGCTTCCCGACGTACTGGCAGCCGCCGTACACCACCGATCCCCAACTGGACTGGTTCCACAAGTACGTTGTCACGCAGGTCACGGAGTCGGACCCGACGGGCGGCAGCCCGCTGAAGGAGACCGACTACACCTACAGCGGCTCTCCGGCCTGGCACTACGACAGCGACAACGTCACCTCCCCGGCCAAGCGGAAGACCTGGTCGCAGTGGCGCGGCTACGGCAGCGTCACCACGACCACCGGCGACGCGCAGTCGACCCGTACGAAGACGGTGGCGACGTACTTCCGCGGCATGGACGGCGACAAGCAGTCCGACGGCAGCACGCGCAGCGTCAAGGTCACGGACTCCACGGGGACTTCGGTCACCGACTCCGAACCGCTGGCCGGCAACGTCCGGGAGACCGTCTCCTACAACGGCAGCGCCGAGGTCTCCGGCACCATCACCGACCAGTGGATCCACCAGACCGGCACCGACGGCACCCGCGCCTCGGGCTACACCCGCGCCCACGCCGTCCACAACCGCACCGATCTGTCCTCCGGCGGCACCCGGAACACCACGGTCACCACGACCTACGACGACTCGACCGGCGCGGCCCTGACGGTCGACGACTCGGGCGACAGCGCGGTCACCGGTGACGAGCAGTGCACCCGCACCACCCTCGCGAGCAACACCACCGACTGGCTGATGGCCTTCCCCGTACGGGTCGAGACGGTCGACGTGGCCTGCGGTGCCACGACCCAGCGACCGGACGACGTGATCTCCGACGCCCGCACCCTCTACGACAGCCAGGCCTACGGCACCGCCCCGACCCTCGGCGACGAGACCTCCACCCAGCGCCTGTCCTCGTACTCCGGTGGCAGCCCGGTCTACCAGACGGTCTCCACCAGCCATTTCGACACCCAGGGCCGGGTCGACTCGGTCAAGGACACCAACGGGGCGACCGTCAGCACCACCAAGTACACGCCGACCACCGGCGGCCCCCTCACCAGCACGATCACCACCGACGCCAAGACGTACTCGACGACCACGAACTTCGACCCCGCCCGGGGCATCGCCACGTCCGTCGTCGACCCGAACAGCAAGCGCACCGAGTACACCTACGACCCCCTCGGTCGCGTGACGGCCCTGTGGCTGCCCAACCGGTCCAAGTCCGCCGGCCAGACCGCGAGCCTCGTCTACACGTACACGATCTCCAAGACCGCGGCCTCGGCGGTCTCCACCGGCAAGCTCAACAACGACGGCACCACGTACGACACCACGTACGCGCTGTACGACGCGCTCCTGCGCCCCCGCCAGACCCAGACCCCGGCACCTGACGGCGGCCGGGTCATCGCCGAGACGAAGTACGACAGCCGGGGCCTGGCCGTCGAGGCCGACGCCGACTACACCGACGCCACCGACGCGTCCGGGGCGCTGGTGAACATCACCTCGGCCGTCCCCGCGCAGACCCTCACCACCTACGACGGCGCCGGGCGCGCCACGGCCGCCGACTTCTACGCCAACGGCGCCAAACGGTGGACGACGTCCACGTCGTACGGCGGCGACCGCACGACGGTCACCCCGCCGCAGGGCGGCATCGCCACCACGACCCTCTCCGACACCCTCGGCCGCACCACCGAGACCCGGCAGTACGACAGCGGCAGCCCGTCCGGCCCGTACACGTCGATCAAGTACGCCTACGACGAGAAGAGCCGCCTGAAGTCGGTCGTCGACGACGACGGCAACACCTGGTCGTACGGCTACGACCTGCTGGGCCGCAAGACCAGCGCCACCGACCCCGACACCGGGACATCGACCACCGCGTACAACGAACTCGACCAGGTCGCCTCCACCACGACCGCCGTCGGCACCTCCGACGAGAAGACCCTCAGCTACAGCTACGACGCCCTCGGCCGCCGGACCGACATGTACGACGGCACCACCAAGGACGCCACCCACGAACTGGCCAAGTGGACGTACGACTCGATCCTGAAGGGCCTGCCCACCTCGGCGATCCGCTATGTCGGCGGCAGCGCGGGCAAGGCGTACATCAGCCAGGTCGGCACCTACGACTCCCTGTACCGGCCGACCCTGACCCGGGTCACGATTCCCTCGGTCACCGGTGAGGAGGCCCTGGCCGGCTCGTACACGTCGACGATCGGCTACAACCTCGACGGCACCGTCCAGGTGACCTCGGACCCGGCCGCCGGCGGCCTGCCCAGTGAGTCCCTGGAGTACGGCTACAACAGCCTGAGCATGCCGACGACGCTGAACGGCGCCACCGGCTACGTACAGAAGACGGCGTACACCAAGCTCGGTGACATCGGACAGGTCACTCTCGGCGTCTCCTCGTCCGACACCGCCAAGTGGCTGCAGGTCACCAACACCTACGAGGACGGCACCCGCCGTCTGCAGCGCGAACTGGTCACGGACGACGCCCAGACCGCCCCCGTCCAGGACACCACCTACACGTACGACGACTACGGCAACCCCACCAGGACCGCCACCCACGCCGACGGCACCGACGACGTCCAGTGCTACCGCTACGACGGCCACGACCGCCTCACCCAGGCCTGGACCGCGACGGACGGTTGCGCCGCAGACGCGTCGACCGCCGTCCTGGGCGGCCCGGCACCGTACTGGCAGAGCTTCACCTACGACGACCTCGGCAACCGCAAGACCCAGACCGACCACGCGACAACGGCCGGCGCCGCCGACACCACCACGTCGTTCGTCTACCCGCCGGCCGGCACGAGCCAGGCCCACACCCTCACCTCGTCGACCACGACCACGGGCAGCACGTCGACGACCGACTCCTACACCTACGACGCGTCCGGCAACACGCACACCCGCACCCTGAACGGCAGGACCCAGACCCTCGACTGGGACGCCGAGGGCCACCTCGCCAAGGCCACCAACGCCGACGGCACCTCCGTGTCGTGCCTGTACGACGCCGACGGCAACCGGCTGCTCTCCCGCGACGACTCCGGCACGACCCTCTACCTGGGCGACACCGAGGTCCGCCTCGCCAAGGGCACGACCACGACCACCGGGACGCGGTACTACACGTGGGCGGGCCGGACCGTCGCCGTCCGCACCAGTTCGGGCAGTCTCCAGTGGCAGGTGACGGACGCCCACGACACGGCCGAGACCGCCGTCGACGCCACGACGCAGACGGTGACGCGCCGCCGCCTGGATCCCTTCGGCAACCCACGAGGCACCCAGCCGGCTTCAGCGGTGTGGCTGGGCGACAAGGGCTTCGTCGCAGGCATCCAGGACACGACAAGCGGTCTGACCCACCTCGGTGCCCGCGAATACGACCCGACGATCGGCCGCTTCGTCTCGGACGACCCCATCCTGGAGCTGACCGACGCCCAGCAGATCGACGGCTACACCTACGCTGCCGACAACCCCCTCACCAGCAGCGATCCCAGCGGCCTCGAAATCGGCTCCCGGCCGAACTCCTGCCAGTACGACCTCGCCAACTGCGACGCCGCGACCCAGAAGGCGGTGGGTTACGACTCCGGCACCGGCACGGCCAGTGGGGGCACCAGCAGTGGCGGCGGTGGTGGGGGAGGCGGTGGCGGAAGCTCCCACCACAGCTGCGGCTGGTCGCTGTCCTGCTACGGCTCCAAGATTGTCCACAAGGCCTACCACGCCGTCCAGCAGCACCCGGTCATCGCGGCCGTCGTGGCCACGGCCGTTGTCGTGGGCGTGGTCGCCTGCGTGGTCGCGACAGCGGGCGGCTGCGGAGCGGTCCTGGTGGCGGGGGCGGAGGGCTTCGCCGCGGGCGCGGAGATGGGCAGCCTCGGCGGAGCCGTGGTGGGTGCCTCGGCGGGCGTGATCGGCGAGGGCGGGGCTGTTGTCGCGGGAGCGGCGGGCATCGCGGGGGCGGGTGCGGCGGCTGTGGCGGAGGGAACGGAAACGGCCGCCGCGGCCAAGGCGGCGACGAGTTCCGGGGCCAAGGCGGCGGACACCACGGCGGAGGGGACTGCCAGCTCCGGTGTGGCCAGTGGCGCCGACCGAGCCGAAGCGGCCGCACCTCGCAGCGGCGCGGCCCAATGCACCCACAGTTTCCTGCCTGCCACCAAGGTCCTCATGGCCGACGGCCACGAGAAGAAGATCAAGGACATCAAGCAGGGCGACAAGGTCCTGGCCACCGACCCCGAATCGGGGAAGAGCCAGTCACGCACCGTCGAAAAGCTGATCACCACCAAGCACGACAAGGACTTCGCCACCATCACGATCCGCGACGGCGCCAAGTCGTCGAAGCTCGTGGCGACGGTGACCCACCCGTTCTGGGTCGATTCCGCAAAGGACTGGATCAACGCCGGCCATCTCAAGCCCGGCATGACCCTGCACACGGCCTCGGGTGAGTCGGTCGCGATATCGACCGTCAAGATCTGGCACCGGCCACACCTCACCAACGATCTGACGGTCGCTGTCACGCATACGTACTACGTGGTGGCGGGGGCTACGCCGGTTCTGGTGCACAATTGCGGCACTGGCGACGATGACTTGATCCACGTGTACCGGGCTGCGCAGCGGGGAAATGGCGAAGATGAGCTTGCCAATGGACTCAACCCGAGCCGTCACGCTGGAGGGAATGGTTTGGCCTACGTGGGTTCGGAGGATGTCGTCATCAAGGGCTATGCCGACTATTCGGTCGGTACACATGAAGACTTCTACACCAAGTTCACTTTCAATCGCTCGGAATTCGAGAAGCATTTCGGTACAGGCCTCGATTATGAGGGCGGCCCTGGGAAGGAATGGGAGATACCTCATGCAAAGATTGAACTTTTCAATCAGCTGACGATAGGAAAGGATAAGCTGTGGGCTCCATGGTAGAGGGGCAGGACATCCACGACCTTCCTGTGTCGGCGTGGGGTCAGATCGGTTCCGACCTCGTCGGGAGCGTCGTTGATGCGAGAATCCTGTGTGTTCACCCATTCGGGGTGGGCGTGGAGCTGACTGTGCAGGGCGCCTACGGTCACGTCAATCCTCCGCGCGTTACGGACGACCGTTTCACGATCGAAGAAACGACAAAGCATATCGGCGAAGTTCGAAGGGCTCTCGTGTTGGCTGCGGACCCAGGTCGGCAGCCCACTCTGTCGCTTCGGCCGTCTCAAATCCCGGCCACCTGACAAATGCCCTTTCAGGACTACGACGAGGATGTCCTGCTCTCCGAGCTTCAAATTCTCACTGCCGTGCAGCGAAGGGTGTTTGCCACAGCCTGTGCCGAGGTGCTCCTGCTGAAATTCGGCTCGCGCTCCGGTGTGCAATCTGTTTCGGCGGAGTCCGGACGAGCAGTCGAAACTTGTTGGAGCTTCGTCGAGCACGGGTCCGCGGACTCTGAGTCCGCGGACCCGCTCCTCATGGACCTGGAGGAAGTCCTCAGCCTGGACGACGAGGGTGAGCTCGGCGTCGTGGAGCATGTGATTGCCGGAGCCTTTTATGCGCTCGAATGCTCCAGATCGGCTGACGCGGGTCAGGCGGAGTTGGTGGCCAAGAACCTGTATGAAGCGGCCGATTACATGGCTCTACTGGATCCCGGTGTTGATCTTCGCGACCGGGGCGTGGACCGGGGCATCGTAGAGTCGGGTTTGGTTCAGGAAGTTCTTTCAAGCATTGCTTGGATTCTTTCCTTCGTAACCGCGAACCTGTTTCAGGGCGACGGAAGCTCTGACGAACTGGCGCAGTTGCGTGCATTCATTGAGCGAGAGATGAGCGAATGAACGACATAGCTGCGGTCAATCGTGAGGGTGTGGAGGGGGTTCCCTCCATGGTTGCCCGGGCGATGGGGCGGGAGTGGTACCGGGAGCAGTTGGCCGGTATGGATCCGGTGCGGGGGATCCGGCCGCCGGGGGCGTCCGTGGAGTACGTCGATGATGTGGGTGCTGTCGCCGCCGCGACCGGCAGCCCCGTGCTGGTGCTCGCCTCCAACGGCCGCAGGATCGCCGCCCGCCTCGTGGACACGGTGATCGCCTCGGTGTTCGCCTGCCTCGGCTTCATGGCCGCGGCGGCATCGAGTGACGGGGCCGCGCTGATCGTCCTCGTGCCCTTGGGGTTCGCGGCGGGCGGGTTGGCGTACTTCCTGCCGCTGGTGCACTTGTGGGGTGCGACCGTCGGGAAGCGGATCCTCGGGTTGCGGGTGGTCCGGCTGTGGTCGGACGGGACCCTTCCGCCGTCCTGGAAGGACACCTTCGTCAGGGAGTTCGACCGCGCGGCCTTCATGTGCATCCCCGGGCTGAACCTGCTGGTCGGCGCGATCATGCTCGCCCAGATGGCCAAGGATCGGGGAACCTACCACCAGAGCAAGTACGACCGCGCTGCGCGCACCGTCGTGGTGAGGTGGCCGGCGGTGGAGAGGGATCAGGGCTAGTCAGGCTTCGGGGGCTTCTCTGACGGAGGCCTCCATGCGGGGAGTAGGCAGGTGGGGCCTGCCCGGCCCGGATCTTGCCGGACAGACCCCTGGTTCTGGGAGGGCTCAGCGCTTCAGCGTGAAGGTGAAGTCGCCGGAGAGTTTGCCGCTCAGTCGGACCGCCGAGACGAGGTTGCCCTCCTTGATCAGTCTCTCGACCTCGGCCCGTGAGAGACCGCAGCCTTCCGCGATCAGTCGCACCGGCCGGACAGGAATCCGCGCCGCGAACCGGACCGATACATCGATCACCTCGCTCACCTCGCTCACCTCGCGGTCCAGGTGATCCGATCCGCCGGTGTCGAGGCGCCAGGCGTTGTCCCAGTCGAGGGCGATGCGGTTGCGGCGCCGTACGGCCGGGTCCTGGAGCAACTCGGCTGCCAGGGTGGGGTCGTTGTCATGGAGTCGGTCGAGCAGCTCGGGTCGTACGGAGCGTACGTTCAGGCGCTCCAGGACCGTGAGCTTCGTGGTCTCCCCGCAGGCTGTGCAGAGCGCGAGGAGCCAGACGTCGAGGAGCTTGTGGTTGGCGTTGACGCGGAATTTGCCGCTAGTCCGGAAGGTGTCGGACGCGCACGCGTGGCAACGGCGGCGAACGAGCGGCAGGCAGGTGGGCATGACAACCCAGTTTTCGAGCACAGAAGTACACCGGTTTCAGTGTGAGAAGTCCGCAGCAAAAAGCAGCACGGCGCACATGCCTGGATGTGCGACGCGCGACAGATCAGCACTCGGGGGGTCTCACACGGTGTACAACGGGACGTCCTTGCCTAGACGACTCTGGTCAGGCAGCACGGTAATGGCGCACGGCGGCGCCGTTCCACTGGTTTTCGAGCGCCTCGCGGGCGGTGTGGTCGGCGCTGGAGAAGAATCGGTGCTGGTCAGTCACCGTCACCGTTGAAGCCGTCCGGCCCCGCATCGGTGCTGTCTTCGCTGTCCTCTCGGCCGGAGGCCTTCCGCGCCGCGCGCTCCAGTCGGCTCCGGTGGCTCTCCCGCCATGCCCCGTCACCCGGTGGCATGTTGTCGTTTCCCTGCGCATAACCGACGGCCCCGTCGATCAACTCTCGCACGATGTCGGCGTGGCCGGCGTGCCGTTGAGTTTCGGAGATCACGCGCACAAGGATGTGGTGCAGCGTTACCTCTCGGCGTTCCTCCGGCCACCACGGGACGTGACCGGTCGCGTCGAGTGCCAGCGTCGCGATCGTGCCGTTGGAGTGCTCCCACGCTTGGCGATACAGCCCAACGATCTCCTCGCGCGACTCGTCGGCAGTGGCCCACATGTCCGATTCGGGCTCCGCGCTCTCCGTGTACCACCAGGGCGGCGGCTCCTCGCCGAAGAACGGCCGTCCGAACGTGTCGCCGAAGTACCCCAGTTCCATACTGGCGACATGTTTGACCAACCCCAAAAGGTTCGTGCCCGTGGGGGTCAGCGGGCGGCGGACGTCGTATTCCGAGAGCCCGTCGAGCTTCCACAGCAGGGCATCACGCGCCTCTTGCAGGTATCGGAGAAGGTCCGCTTTCGGATTCGGCTCGATCATGCCGGGCAGTCTTCCACTCAGCACTGACAGCCCAGCACTGGCAGCCGGGCTCTACGAAGTCCCGCCCATGGACGCCCGCCACTGCCCGCGCCACAGGTGGCACACCCCGTCGGGTGTGATGCGGACCCGTGCGCCGAGCAACGGCAACGAGCCCTCCGCGTTGAGGTGTTCGCGGATGCGGTCCAGGGCTTGCCAGAGGTTTTGTGGGCCGCCTTCGTGCACCTCCGGAGGGGCCGTTCCTTCTGCCGAGGCGCGCGCCCACGAACCGTCCGGGTGTACGAGGAGGGCGGTTCGTGTCTGGCCGCTGGTCTCGTAGGCGAGTTCGACGCCAGGTGTCGTTACCTCCAGCATTGAGCGGAGCTCCCGCGCGTTCGTCACGTCCAGTACCGGATAGCGGCCCGTGGTCGTCGTCTCCCCTGTCGATTCGCGAGCGTGGGTGAACAACTCCGTGAGCGGGGGCGGGTAGTTGTCGCCGGAGCGTGTGAGCATGAAGCCGGCGGTGTCGTGTTCCACCCTGCCCACCACATCGCCGTTCGGTTGCTTCCAGCCCGTGATGATGAGAGACGTCCGTGCGAGCGTCGTCGCGATGCGGCCGCCCGGTGCCAGAGCGGCCAGCGCCGGGCGGAGTCCCTGGCCAGCTGGTAGTCCGACCGTCGAGATGATTCGGTCGTATGTGCCCCGTACGCGTTCCGTCGCGTCCCCGGTGATGAACTTGGGGTGCAGTCCCAAGGTGGCCAGGCGGGACGCCGCCGCTGTGGTCAGGTAGCCGTCCACGTCCAGGCTCGTCACGTAGCGATCCCCGATACGGCAACACGCGTACGCCGCCAGGCCACCGGCGCCGGTGCCCAGGTCCAGGAGCGACAGTCCCGTTCCGAGTCGGCCGTGCCGGAGCATCCGGACGATCAGGCTCGGCTGCGTGGCTGACGATGTGGGCAGCCCTTCCGGGCGGTCGTCGGGCATCGCGTGGTCGGCGTGCAGTTCGCCGACCCTGGTGACCAACGACCGGTCCGCGTAGGCGGCTTCAGCCCATGCGTCCGGGTCGTCGCCTCCGCCCTCGCGGAGAACCCAGCTCCCCGTCCCGTCTACGTCCCACCAGCGCGGGACCAGCTCGTGCCGGGGGACAGCGGCTACCAACGGGCGCCACCGGGAATCCGGGTCGGTCACCTGGTCGGCGAGTACGCCGGCCCTCTTCTCCCAGTTCACGACTGAGTTCACGGCTGCTCCCCGTGTTCGGCGGCGAGGTGCCGCGCACGCAACACGCGGCAGTCGGTCACCTTGCTCGCGTCCCACTCCGTTCTGGCGGCGGCTTCCTCCTGGTCGAGTTCCTGACAGACCGGACAACCAGTGGGCCTGGTGGTGCTGTTGGTGTTGGCGTTGGTGTCGGCGTTGGTGATGTGGGTCATGCCACCTCACCCCTGCTCCTCGCGTTCTCACGCGCCGTTCTGGCGCTGAGACGTTCGGCGGGTGTTGCCAGGCGGACGTGCTCCGGAACCGCGTCCCACTCCGTTCCGCCGCAGATCGGACGCAGGGACCAGTACGGGCCGGTCGTACCCCGGAACTCCCCAACTCGGCCTTCACGGCTGGTGTCCACGACGAGTGTGCCGGGCGTCGGTACGTACACGATCACTCCTCTCCGTAGTCGCTCCACTACTAAGGTGTTTCAGCGTGACCGAGAGGCGGGAACCCTTCAACTTGTCAGGCGAGCACGAAAGGTTGATGAACGAACTTTGAACCGCAAGGAGTTGGACCCGGACAGTTCGCCCCAGGCCGCCTTCGGGGCGCGCTTACGCACTGCACGGGAAGAGCGTGGCTGGACGCAGGAAGAGCTGGCAGAGCGGATGGGGTACTCCAGCACCCATATCTCGTCGGTCGAAACCGGCCGCAAACTTCCAACCTTGCGCCTCGCGCGTAGTGCGGATTCGGTGTTCGGGACGGGCGACACGTTCGAGCGAGCGTTCCGTAAGGTGCGGAACGCGGGGCTGTTGGAAGGGTTCCCGCAGTTCGTCGACCATGAGGCGCAGGCTGCGGAGATCCGGCTGTACGAGGTGGGTGTCGTCCCCGGTCTGCTCCAGACGCCGGAGTACGCGGCGGTTCTGGCGCACAGTGACGTCCGGCGGGGTGCGATCACGAGCGATCAGGCGGACGAACGCGTCGCGCTCGTCGCGGAACGGCAGGCCACGCTTCTGCGGACACCCCCGCCGATGGTCTTCGTGGTGCTGGACGAAGGCTGCATCCGTCGACCGATTGGCGAACCCGCCGTCATGGGCGCCCAGTTGGCGCGGCTTGTCGAGTTCGCCGAGCTGCCGAATACTGTCCTCCAGGTTGCCCCGTTCGAGATGGGGACCAGGCGTCCATTCAGCTTGCCGCTCTACATCGTGACTCTGCCTGACCGTTCGCTCGTGTCCTACGCCGAGTCCGCCCATCGTGGTCATCTCGAACGGGAAAGCACGTTCGTACTGCCTCTGTTGACGGCCTACCATCAGCTACAGGCTGAAGCGCTTTCTCAGGCAGCTTCTGTGGCCATGATCGAGCAGTTGCGAAAGGGCACCCCGTGACGACCGAATCCCCGCGTTGGTTCACGTCCTCGTACAGCGAAAACGGCGGCGCTTGCGTAGCGGTCGCCGCAAACCTCGCCGCCACTCGCGGCGTGGTCCCCGTCCGTGACTCCAAGAACCCGAGCGGTCCGGTTCTCGGTCTCCCCGTCGAGGCGTTCTCGTCGTTCGTCGAGGGCGTCAAGGGCGGCGAGTTCGGCGCCGTCTGACCGACTGGCTCCGTAGACACCGCCCAGCGGCGAAAGCTCCGCTGCCGTCGATTCCCGGGCCGTGGCCGCAGGGCGGTGTCGTCACGTCGGCCGTGTTCCGCTGTGGGCCCCGGCCGTGGGACGGGGCGGCTCGTCGTCCGGTCGGCGTCCTTCCAGCAGGGCCTGGCCGAGCGGGGTCAGCGTGTGCCACACGGTGTTCTTCACCCGCTGGCTGATGATCAGGTTCGCGTCCCGCATGGTCGTGGTGTGTTCGCTCGCCGAGGCGGTCGAGATGCGCAGCCGCCGGGCGAGCTCCCCTCCTGTGGTGCCGTCGGACGCCGCGATCTCCTCCAGGACCGCCGCGCGAGTACGTCCTAAAAGGCGTCCCAGAGCGGCCGGCCGCGGTGTCCCGGAGTCGTCCGTGAGCAGCTGGAGGCTCCGGTTGGCGGGGTACACCAGGACCGGGTTCAACTCACCGTCTCGGAGCGTGATGGGGCGGCCCCAGCAGAAGTACGAGGGGATCAGGAGCAGTCCCCGGCCGTTCAGGACCAGATCCTGACGTACCGGGTAGTCCACCCTGAGCACCGGCGGCTCCCAGCGGGCCAGCGGATGGATGCTGCCCAGCAGCCGTTCGACGCCGCCGTCCAGGAGGTCGCGCGCCCGCAAGGCCCGTTCGCCCTCGATCACCGTGCGGATGCGGTGCCATGGGCGGCCGAGTACCCGCTGGTGGTAGCGGCGTATGGCGCCGCCGAGCCCGCGCATCGTCTCCGGCTCGCCCTGGGCCAGCCGACGTATCCATGGGGTTGCCTGGCGCCGGGCGGGCAGCAGGGCCAGTTCGCTGCGCAGCCGGGTGCGGTCGACGCTCGTGATGGCGTCGACGGCGGACTCCAGGGTGGTGCCCGCGCCCGGCGTCAGGAAGTCGGGCGAGTAGCCACGCGGTGGCGCGAGCCGGCGCAGCAGGGAGATCGACGGGTCGAGCGGGTCGGCGACCGTGGCCCGCCAGGGCCCGAACACGATGTGGTCCGGTGAGCCGCCGAGCGCGTGCAGGCTCAGCAGCATCTCCCAGGCCGGATCCGGCGCCTGGGCAAGGCGGACCCGCCCCAGATCCTCAGCAGAGAAGTAGATGTTCAGCACAGGCAGAGCCCCCCGAGGCGACTGGTTGTGCAGTAAGAGTGCGGCGCGGGTGCGAACAGTTGCACCGTCGCGTTCACAAGGGTCCCGTGAGCCCGGTCTTTCGGCTGAGACCGAAAGTGAATGCGCCGCGAGAGCCCCCCGGACAGCCTGAAGGCGACCGATCGACGTACGGGTAGGGGGGAGACCTGGTGCGCGGATCTTCCGTGCTGTCACTGATGCCACTGCTGTTGCTCGCGACGCTCACCGCCTGTGGACCGGGTGACGCGACCGAGCGGCCCGAGCTCGCAGCCCCTGACGCGGCGCTCCCGCGGCAGGCGACCACCGGTGAGCTGACGACGCTGAGCCTGGCCGAGGACATCCTGGAGCGGCGTTGCATGGCCCGCGCCGGGTTCCACCTGCCGACGGCACCCGAGCCGGCCCGGACCGGTACCGAGCCGCCACCGATGGCGCTCGTCCTCGCCGACGTGCCGTGGGCCCGCGAGCACGGCTACGGCTCCCGCGTCCGTACTCCCGGAGAGATCGCCCGACTGCGGGCGAACGACCCGGTCGGGGACTACCTGCGCGCGCTGACGCCGCAGCGGCGCGCCGAGGCACTGCGCGCCTGGCAGGGCGGCGGCGTGGACACCGTCGAGGTCACCCTGCCGGGCGGCGCAACGACGGGGCGCAGCACCCGGGGGTGCACCAGCGAGGCTCGCGGAGAGCTGTACGGCGAATTCCGCACCTGGTTCGGCGCGGACGCCGTGGACCGCGGTGTCACGGCGCTGGCCATGAGCCGGGCGCTGACGGACCCCGCGTACACGAAAGCGCTGCGCCGCTGGTCGGACTGTGTGGCCGGGCGCGGACTGCCCCACGAGTCGCCGGGGGCCCTGCGGGCCGCGCTGGGTGACTCGGCGCCCGCGGCCAAGGAGGTCGAGTACGCCGTCGCGGAGGCGTCCTGTGCGGTGGGCTCCGGCCTGGCGGCGGTCGCAGGGGACGTCGAGGAACGGCATCTCGCCGATGTGCGCGAGCGGTATCGCGCCGATGTGACCAACGCCCGGCGTATGCGGCTCGCCGCACTGCCGAAGGCGGAGCGGATCGTCCGCGACGAAGAACCGTCGCGGCACAACACCCAGAAGAACAACACCCAGAAGAGAGGTACGAGATGAGGCAATTCGTACGGAGCGTCCTGGCAACGGCGGCGGTGATCGGGCTGGTGACAGGAGCGGCTCCCGCCATGGCCGCCTCGGACGCGCGGCCGTCTGCGACGGCGGTCGGCGCCCCGACTCCGGTACGGGCCGGCGCCGACCTCGGCGGGCTGGCCGCGGCCGACGGCGCCGACGGCTACCTCTACGCCTACGACCTGCCCAACTTCCAGGGGGACTGGTGCCGGTGGGACCGCGACGACGCGTGGTGGGGCGATGACTGCGGCAACTTCAACGACCGCGCCACGTCCGTGTGGAACAACGGGTTCCCCGGCCTGTTCAGCGAGGTCGCGCTCCGCCGTGACGTGAACCCCAGCACGAACCAGTCGTCGTTCTGCATCGAGGCGGGCAGCTACTACGCCGATCTGTCGCTGGGCTACGAGAGATTCCTCGACGGCGGCTGGGCGGACAACGCGGTCAGCGGGCACCGGTGGTTCACCGACGACGCGGACTACGTCCACGACCCGCACTACGCCTGCTGACTGGAGCGAGGAACCGTGGCCATCACCATCAACGAGCGCGACACCTGGGGGCAGTACGCCCCCGAGAACGTACGAGCACACGCCTCCGCACCTCCCGAGGCCAATCTGAACGACCCGTGGTCCGGGCACATGGGCGTGTTCCTGCACTACCTCGGCACCGGCAGCACGAGCGATCTGCGGACGGAGGAGGACTGCCGCAAAGCGATCGTCGACGTCTACGTGGACCACAAGACCGGCGGCGAGTACAACGGAGACATCGCCTACAACTATCTCGTCTGCCCGCACGGCAACGTCTACGAAGGGCGCGGAAAGGAACGCGGTGAGGCGAACGCCGGCGAGGCCGGCCGCATCGAGGGCGTGGGGCGCAACGAGGGGTTCTACTCGATCCTTGGCATGATCCGCTCCGAGGACGTCGCGGGCGAGGCCATGCTGCGCGCGATCAGGGACCTGATCCACCATCTGCGCAACGACGCCACCCCGCTCACCGGGAACAGGATCTTCCCGCACTCCTACGGCTACGACACCGACTGCCCCGGCAATCTGCACATGTACGCGCGGCCCGGATCGGTGATCGACCCGTCCGCGCCGTGGCGAGCGTTCCCCGACATCTACGTGTCCCGGACGCAGAGGTGGGTGAACAAGACCTACGAGACGGCACCCGGGTACGTGGCCTGCCCCGAAACCGGCTACACCGGCTGGAACACCGTCCTCGCCCTCACCCAGGGACTCCAGCACGAACACGGCATATCTCCCACCGTCCAGGCGTTCGGCCCCGGCACGTTCAACGCGGTGAAGAACCACGAGATCGTGCCGGAGTTCGAGCGAAACGAGAATCTGCTGCGCCTGTACAACGGGGCACTGTGGTGCAAGGGCTACTGGGCCTCTCAGTTCCTCGGCGGATGGCCCGAGGAGTCCGAGTCCTCTCTCCGGCAGCTCTACGCCGACATGGGCCTCGACCAGGGCAACGCCGGGCAGCGCCTGGCCATGTGGCCGCACGTGCTGAAGTCCCTGCTGCGCATGGACCAGTTCCGCCTCGTGCCAGGCGGCGACTCCCACGTCCGGGCGATCCAGCAGCGGCTCAACTCCCGCTATGTCGCGGGCATCGGCATTCCCGCGATGAGTCTGGTGCCCTGCGACGGGATCTACTCCCGCGATGTCCAGCAGGGGCTCATGATGGCCATCCAGTACGAGATCGGGATCGCCCCGGGCTCGATCAACGGATACTTCGGGCCCGGGACACAGGCCGCCCTCAAGGGAAGGGGATCGGCGGCTCTCACGGGCGACCTGCGGTACCTCTTCCGTGCCGCGTGCTACTTCAACTCACCGACGTACACGGCGAACGGACAGGCACGCTACCTGGCGGCGGACATCGGCACCGATGCCCAGACCGGCACGCACCTGGGCTGGCTCCAGTCCTTCCAGAGGTTCTCGCAGATTCCCGTCACGGGCCACAACGACTACACGACCTGGGCGCAGCTCCTCGTGTCGTCCGGGGACACCTCCCGCGACGCCACCGGCTGCGACTGCATCACGGAGATCACCGCGCAGCGGGGGCAGTTGCTCAAGGCCAACGGCTACTCGATCGTCGGCCGCTATCTGGACGAGCACCTCGCCCCGGGTGACGACGGCTACCTCGGCAAGGCACTCAAGCCGGGCGAGCCGCAGACCATTCTGAACGCCGGGCTGAGGTTCTTCCCGATCTTCCAGTACAACGGCACGGAACTCGGCAACTTCACCAACGACAAGGGTTACGACCAGGGCAAGAAGGCCCACCAGAAGGCCGTGCAGCACGGGATCGGTACCGGCACCTGCATCTACTTCGGGGTCGACTACGACGCGACCGACGAGGAGATCACCAGCCACGTGGTGCCGTACTTCAACGGCGTCAGGGCCGGGCTCACCGAGCTGGGCAGCCGCTACACGTTCGGCGTCTACGGGTCCCGCAACGTGTGCGTCCGGGTGTCGAAGGACGCCGGGGCCCGCTGGTCGTTCGTCTCCGGGATGTCCTGGGGATTCTCCGGGAACCTCGGCTTCCCGCTGCCGGAGAACTGGTCGTTCAACCAGATCCACGAGTACGAGTTCCAGGCGGGCTGGGGCCTGGACCACAACATCTGGCGCGACGGCAGCGATCCCGGTGTGTCCGCCGTCGGCCAGGGCGAATGAGGAGGAAGCCGATGATCTCCAGACGCGGTCTTCTGCGTGTCGCCGCCGGCACCGGTGTGCTCGCCGTGGTGTCGGGCACGTCGATCACATCCGCCTCGGCCATCGAGCCGTCCACCGGGCAGTGGCCCGGCGAGGTGTCCGCCAACGGCTGGCGGATCGACCCCGTCTCCGTCACGGTCCACCACATCCAGGGGTCCGCCGCCTCCCTCGGGTTGCGGCGCGGTGACGCCGGGGCGGTGCTGCTGCACGTCGCGCGCCGGTGGCACTACGAGATCGCCGCGCTCGACACGGGCGAGGGCGGTGGTGTCAGCGGCCACACCACACGGCGCACGGTGGGGGCCGACTTCGAGTCGAACCACCTCTCCGGGACCGCTGTCGCTCTTCACCCCACCGCCTATCCGCTGAACGGAAGCGAGGGACTCTGGCCGTATCAGGAGACGATCGTGCGGGACATCCTCGCGGATTGCGACGGCACGGTCGTCTGGGGCGGTGACCTGACCCCGGTGAAGGTCTCGCACTTCCACATCGCCGCCCGCCCCGGCGACAGGGCCCTGGCGCGTGTCGCGGCCCGGCTGGACACCGGCCGGCCCACCACGCTCCGGTCCCAGACAGCGGGCACGGTCGCCGACCCGGCTGCCCCGTTCCGCAGAACCATGGCACGCCGCCTGCAACGGGCTCAGGGCGACTGAGCCGGAGAGAAAAGAGAACCGGAGAGGAAGGAGAGCGGGAGGAAGGAGAGCGGGAGCCAGGGCCTCGACCGGCCCGTGGCTCCGGCTTGTTGCTCAGGGAACCGGCGTCGTGGCCTCCCGCTTCGCGACCCGGGCCGAGCTCGACCGCGTCCGCGCACTGCGCCTGGCTGGAGCGACGTCGACGTGGACGCCTGTCACGGATGGGTCGGTGGGGCTCCCGTCCACATGCCCTGACCATGGCCCGACGGCACCCCGGCCCTGTCCATGACCCCCGCCATCTCACCCGGAGGAAGCGCCGGGTTCGCGCCCGCGCAGTACGCCAGTTCGGGCTGGGTGAGGGCCTCGATGAGGCGGGGGAGTGGCAGGCGGGGGTCCCGGGCCGCCGACTGGCGGGTCCACGTGTCCGGGTCGTGGCTCAGGCGTTCGATCAGGGCCGGGTCGGCGGTCGGGTCGCGGACGACCAGGTGGCGGTAGATCGGGTTCGGGTCATCCGCGTAGCGGGCGGCCAGGCCCTCACGGGGGAAGTTGGGATGACCCGTCGCCATCCAGGCGGAGAACGTTCCGCCGAGCCGTGCGTACACGCTCATCAGTACCTCCTCCGGGGTGTCGGGGTGCCACACGGCCAGTTGGTTGCGCACGACCTCGTCCGTGTCCTCGGCCAGCAGGCGCAGGAGTTCGGGGGAGAGGTGAGGGCTGCGGGCCGCCGCTCGGCGCAGTAGGGGGTGGGCGGAGGTCACGGCTCTGCGCAGCACGTCCTGGTCGGCTGTTCCGGCGCCCACCCAGTCCACGTCGGCCCACGCCCACGCTTCGACGGTGACGTCGATCGCGGCGCGTCGGGCCTCGGTCAGCTCGGGGCGGAGAGAGACCGCGAGGCGTACCTCGTGGTCGGGGTCGACGGCGAGCCGGTCCACCAGGTCGGGCGGCAGGGACGGGTTGGCGGCCAGTTCGGCCAAGTGGGTGCCCTCGGTGAGGAATCGCTCCGCCTCCGCGCGGTCGAGGAGCCCCCGGCGCAGCGCCTCGCGGAGGGAACTGGGGTCGGCGAGCAGCGCAGTTGTGAGCTTGGCGTCCTGCGGGCACGCGCACAGCTCGGCCCGCCGCCGTACCTCCGGGTCGGGATCGTCCAGCAGCGCCGAGTGCTCGTCCGTCGTCAGCTCGTCCCAGACGCGTACGGCGGCGCTTCGTGCTGCCGGATCGGGATGCCCGGCCAGGGACGCGAGGAAGGACGGCGCCGCGTGGGCCGAGTCCAACACCGCGCTGCGTACGGACTGTTCGGGGTCCGCGAGGAGGCGCTCGCACACGGCGTCCGGCAGTGGACGGATCTTCGTCCGGTTGTCGAGGGTCCACTCGGGTCCGGTCGCGACGGCGGCCCGTACCTCGGGCGACGGGTCGTCCACGAGCAGGACCCGCTGCTCGGGCTCCGCCTGGCCGCTTGTCGCGAACGCGATTCGCACGTGCGCGATCGGGTGGGCGCGGACAGCCGCCACGGCCGACTCGGGCAGCCCCGGCCGGATCATGGCCCGGTGGAGGGATTCGAAGGGTCTGCGGTCGTCCCCGCCCTCGAAGCCGATCAGCCGGAGCAACAGCGGTGTGGGGAGGGCCGGGTTGGCGGCTACTCCGTCCAGCGCGGATGAATGGTAGGCGACCATGTCCCAGCTCCCCCGACCCGTTCCCCTTGGCTCGCACGCGGCCACCTCGGGCGCCCCGCGCGTCCCCACGGCATCCTAATTCGGCTTATTGGGCTTGTTGTTCGGCGTCGAGTTGGTCGAGTTGATGATCCGCCCAGACATACGTCTCGGGGAGCAACTCGGTGATCGGGACCGCTCGGAGGTCGTCCGTCTTGCCGACGATGACCTTGAGTGTCGGGAAGTAGTCGAGGAGGACCTGGCGGCATCGGCCGCACGGTGGGACGACTCCCCGTTCGCGGTCGCCCACCGCGACGATCGTGTCCAGGTCGTACGCGCCCTGGGCCGCCGCCGTGCCGATGACCACCAACTCGGCGCAGGGGCCTCCGGTGAAGTGGTAGGCGTTCACCGCCGTGATGATCCGGCCGTCCCGGGCGCGGGCCGCTGCCGCCATGGTGTGGTTGTCGCCCCGGCAGCGCGTGCGGGCGATGTGCGCCGCCGCCTCGATGAGTTCGTGGTCCACGGGGTGGGGTGGGTGCGTGGTCATCTTCTTCGCTTCTCCTCCATCTCGTTCTCCTTTTCCTTTTCCCCGGCCACGGCAGCTTCCTTCTCCTTGGCCACGGCAGCCGAGGACACGAGTGTCGCCGCCGCCAGGCTGCCCCACAGAGCCGTCGCCCCGTGCGGTGCCAGAGCCGTGATCACCGCCGGGGACACCGCCAGGCCGAACCCCGTGGAGAGTCCGAAGCGGGCCAGCGTACGGCCCATGACCTGGGCCGGGGCCATCGCCGTGACGAGCGCGGTCGCGCTGCCCGCGTAGATGATCTCGCCGATCGTGCAGAGTACCGAGACGGCCGCGACCGCCGGGGCAGCCCACCCGTGCCCCAGCGAGGTCGCCGCCAGGAAGCCGACGTACGACACCGCGAGCACCACGCCGGAGCCGGCCAGCACCGTCCGCCGGGAGTAGCGGGACAGCAGCACGGTGACCGGGACCTGGAGGGTGACCACCAGCACCGTGTTGGCGACGAAGATGGCCGCCGACCACACCGGGGACGCGTGCAACTGCGTCACCAGGACCAACGGGAGCGCGATTTCAGGGACGTTGAGGCAGAAGACGTACACCACGTTGGCGGCCAGCAGTGCGGGCATACGGGGTGCGGGACCGTCGGCCCCGCCCTCGGCAGAGACAGCTGGACGTGTGCGCAGCCGGACCGACCCCGCCAACGCCGCCGCCGTGAGATACGCGAGCCCGGTCACCGCCGCCAGTGCCCGCAGCGCGTCCGCGCCGCCCGCCAGGCTCGCCGTCGCGATGAGCGCGCCCACGCCCAGGCCGGCGTTGCGCAGGGCGCGGCCCGCCGCGAGGGCCGCGTCGCGTTGCCTGCCGTGGGCGATCGTGGCGACGAGGGCCGAGTGGGCGGTCGGCCAGGCCTGGTTGCCGATGCCGAGGAAGAGCGCCGCCGCCGCGAACTGCCCGACGTGTCCCGCCGGGGTGGCCAGCAGCAGCGCCACGCCCACCACCCGCACCAGCATCGACGCCGCCACGACCGCGCTGCGTGCACCCCGGTCCAGCCAACGGCCCACCAAGGGCATGCACACCAGACCCGCCACGATCCCGGCCGTCATGGCGATGCCGGTGGCCGGCGCGGACAGCCCCAGCACGGTCACCCCGTAGAGGAGAAGGAAGGGGCGGAGGAGGCCGGTGCCGAGCGCGTCCACGGCAAGGGCGATGGCGTAACGGGGGCCTCCGGAGGCGCGGACTAGAGCGCGGGGCCGGATCTTGACGGTCTCGGTCTCGGTCTCGGTGGTCTCGGTCGTTTCGGTGGTCGGCATGGCGTCAACAGTCCGTACGGCCGCCCGGACGGCCATGTCGGTTGACGGACACCGTCAACTGACGCGGCCCCGATCCCTCCGGCCAGCGATGATGAACGGATGACGTTGCGCATCGACATCGGCGGAATCGGCGGACCGCCGTCCGAGCGGCTCCGGTTCGCCGCCTCCCCGCTGGCCGAGCTGACCGCGATGCTGCACGTGCTCGCCGAACCCGGGCACCATCCGCAGCTCGCCGGCTGGGCCGGGGACGTCTGGGCCGGGCTGCGGCCCGAGTTGGCCGAGCGGCTGCGGGAGGCGGACTTCCTCTGGCGTTCCTCGCAGGCCGACTTCCTGATCCCCGCCCGCCCCCGGTCGACCCTCGCCGAGGAACTGGACGACGTCGACCGGATCGACGACGAGACGTATGTGACCGCCGCGCTCGTCACCACGTGCGGCAGCAGCCGGGTCCACTTCGGCGCGCCGTCGCCGCTCAGCGACAGGGCCGCGCGCGAGTGGGCCCTGGACTTCGCCCAGGCCCGTGGCGCACGGCAGGAGGCCTTCGCGGAACGGCTGCTCGCGGACCCGGCGGCCGTACGGGCACGGGTGCGCGACACCCTCGAACAGTGCGCCGACGCGTTCTTCGACGCGGCCTGGACGGGCGTCGCCGTACGGCTCGCCACCGATCTGCGCCTGAAGAACGACCTGTTGAAGCGCCAGGGCGTCGGCGCCGCGCTCGCCTCGGTCTCCGGCGCCGTCGCCCTCGCTCCCGACGGCGACTGCATCGTCGTGGACAAGCTCCAGGACAAGGCGACCGCCGCCCACGGCACCGGGGTCACCTTCATCCCCAGCGTCTACGGCCGCCCGCACCTGGTCGCGGTCCACGCGCCCGGCTGGCATCCGGTGGTGCAGTACCCGGTGGCCGAGCCGAGCCCGTCGGTGGAGCCGGTACCGCTGGAAACGGTCACCCTCCGGCTGGAGGCGCTCGCCCATCCCGTACGGCTACGGCTGCTGCGCACCCTGGCCCGTGGCCCGCACACCACCGGCGAGCTGGCCCACGTCTGGGACCTCACACCCCCGGAGGTCTCCCGCCACCTCGCCGTCCTGCGCCGCGCGGGCCTGCTCACGGCCCGGCGGCACGGCCGCTACGTCCGGCACAGCCTCAACCTGCCCGACCTGACGGCCCTGGGGACCGACCTGCTGGCGGCCGTCCTGCGCTGAGCGGCTTCCTCACTTGCCCTGCGCCCCCTCCTGGTCCTGCGCCTCCTCCTCGGCCCGCTTCTCCTGCAACTTGCGCACCAGCTCCCGTTTCTGGGCCTGCGGGTCCGTGCCGCCGCCCACCTGCTTGCCCCGGCCGCCGCCCCGCAGGGCGCCGCGGCCCAGGTTGCTGCGGGTGCCGCCGACTCCGAGCATGTTTCCGCCACCTCGTGCCATCGCACATCTCCTTCTGCCGTGAATGAATGACGATACGTATCGTCTCGCCAGGTCGGACCCTCTCACCTTCCGCGAGACGCTCCGTCTTGTCAACCTGATAAATTGCCGACATGGTCCAGAAACCCGCCCCCG
Source organism: Streptomyces sp. NPDC000878 (assembly GCF_053599695.1). Classification (NCBI taxonomy): domain Bacteria; kingdom Bacillati; phylum Actinomycetota; class Actinomycetes; order Kitasatosporales; family Streptomycetaceae; genus Streptomyces; species Streptomyces sp. NPDC000878. Next base: position 254,143 of record NZ_JBSFMT010000001.1, read on the forward strand.
ACAGGCCCGCCCCCGACTCCACCCGCCGCAGCGAGAAGTCCCGCCGCGCCATCTACGAGGCCGCCCTCGCCCTCATCGGAGAGGTCGGGTACCAGAAGACGACCATCGAGGGCATCGCCGCCCGGGCCGGTGTCGGGAAGCAGACCATCTACCGGTGGTGGTCCTCGAAGGGGGAGGTGCTCATGGAGGCCTTCGTCGATCTGAGCGAGCAGGCCGCCGAGGCCGCCCAGCCCGGGGGAGACTACGTCATCCCCGACACCGGTGATCTCGCCGCCGACCTCAAGGCCGTGCTGCGCCTCACTGTCGACCAGCTGCTCGACCCCGTGTTCGCGGTGCCGTCCCGCGCCCTTGCCGCCGAAGGCTTCGTCAATGAGGAACTCGGCCGCAGGTACGTCGCCAAGCTGCTCGAACCCTCCCTCCAGCTCTACGTCGATCGGCTGCGCGCCGCCCAGGAGGCCGGGCAGGTGCGGGCTGACATCGACCCCCGTATCGCCCTCGAACTCTTCGTCTCCCCGCTCGCCCAGCGCTGGCTCCAGTACACCGGGCCGATCTCGTACGAGTACACGGACACCCTCGTCGACTACGCCCTGGGCGGGATCGCCTCGCCCAGCCGGAGAACGGCCGAAAACAGTGGGCACTAAATCCTGCTAATCGACCGGAAAACGGTCGATCACGCCCCCTGTGCGCCTCGTCCCACCCACCCCGGATGTCGGCTCCGGCCTCCCGCAGCGCAGGATGGTGGGACCATGGAGCAGGCTGTCCGCACAACAGCAGCGAGGCGAGGCGATACATGAGCGCGGAGTTCGGCGGTCGTACGACGGGCCGGCAGGGCAGGATCTCCCAGTGGCTGCGTGGTCGCCGAGCGGATGCCCACGAGGCCGCCGCCGGTGCCGAGCGCGGGCGCCGTGAGGAGCTGCTGCTCGCCGCCGCCCGGGCCGGACTGCCCCTCGCGCCCGCCGCGCACCCCTCCGCCTACCGATGTTCGTGCGACCGGGTCGGCTGTCCGACGCCCGCCCGGCACCCGATCTCCTTCGCCTGGCAGACGCAGTCCACCACCGACCGCGCCCAGATCGAGCGGTGGGCCCGGCATCAGCCGCAGGCCAACTTCATCACCGCGACCGGCATGGTCCACGACGTCCTCGACGTGCCCCTCGAAGCGGGGCGCGAGGCCCTGGAGCGGCTCCTCGGAGCCGGCATCGAGGTCGGGCCGGTCGCCGAGAGCGACGACGGCCGGCTGCTGTTCTTCACCCTCACCCGTGGCACCCCGGACGACGAGGACGAGTGGTGGCCCTGCGAACTGGACTGCCACCCCGAGACCGCGGACGAGCATCCGGGCCTGCGCTGGCACTGCCGGGGCTCCTATGTCCTCGTACCGCCCGCCCAGTTGCCGGGTGACCAGGGCGTGTACTGGGTACGCGGGCCGGAGTTCGCCCTGCCCGACCCGCTGAGCCTGCTCGAAGTCCTCACCGACGCCTGCGCCCGGTACGTCGGCGAGGAGCCCGACCACGCCACCGCGGCCTGGCCCTCCAGAGGCTGAACCCCCGCCGGATCGACCGGAGTTACAGAGCTGTCGGAGTTACTCTCCTTGCGCCGCCGTCAGACCCTGGATGCGGCTCAGGAACTCCACACCCTGGCTCGCGGCACCCTTGCCCGGGTCCAGCACCGCCTGGTTCGACACGAACTCCAGGGTCAGCGACTGCTTGATCTCGCCCGTCGTCAGCGCCCGCACACTGTCGCTCGGCTCCGGGATCGACGTACCCAGCGCGGCCGTCTGCTTCTCGTAGTGGTGCGTGGCGAAGAAGACCAGCGCGCCGCCGTCCGACGTACGCAGGCCCAGCGGGGCGAAGTCGCCCTTGCCGAGCGGCTCGTCGATGTACTGCGTGACGAGCCCGGGCTTGATGGCGCTCTTCTCGCGCTGCTCCACCCAGGCACTCGTGTGCACACCGGGCGCGAAGACATCGCCGGTGCCGTCCTTCAGGAAGGTCGCGTAGTCCGCGCTCAAGTCCTTTGGCGCGACGGCCAGTTCGGCCGAGTTCGCCGTCACCGGCTCCGCCCAGCCCTCGTTGTCCGTCTTGAACGCCGGTACGTCGGCCGGGGCGAGCAGCGTCAGATACGCCGCCGCCCACGGCTCGGCCACGTTGCTGCGCGTGAACACCAGCAGCCAGCGCGCCTCGTCGCCCTTGTTGGCGTCGGCGTCCGCGACGAACCAGCGCGGCCAGCCCGCCTTCTTCGGGATCGCGAACTTCGGGTCCGTGAACTCCAGCGGTACGTACGACGGGTTGCCGGCCGGGCTGTTCTCGCGCCCCGCGTCCAGGCGGGCCGCGTCGATCGCGCCGAGGGCGCCGGTGACGTAGTCGGCGTCCAGGGAACGGTCGTACGCCTTGTCCGCCTTGTTGTACGCGGCCGTGAAGTCCTTCAGCGCCTCGGCCGCCTCCGCCCGGGTCGCCGCCGGAATCACCTCGCGCTCGCCGTGCACCACGACACAACCGCTCGCGGCCAGCGACATCACGGTCACCGAGGCCGCTACGAGGGCACTCCGCTCAAGACGACCGCGTAGTGTCCGAGGACTTCGAGGCGTCCGTGGCATCCGTGGGCTGCGACCCCTGCTCACCCTGCTCATCAGCTGGCTTCACCTTCCCCTTCCCGGAGGCGAACCCTACCGGGGCGAGGAACAGCGCGAGCGTCGGGATCAGGTACAGCGCCCACACCGTGACCTGGAGGACGGTCGGGTCCGGCTGGAAGTTGAACACGCCCTTGAGGAGCGTGCCGTACCAGCTGTCCGGCGGGATCGTGTCGCTGATGTCGAAGGCCTTGTTGTTCAGGCCGGGCAGCCAGTCGGCCTCCTGGAGGTCGTGGAAGCCGTACGCCAGGACGCCCGCCGCGACCACGACCAGCATGCCGCCGGTCCAGGTGAAGAACTTGGACAGGTTGATGCGCAGGGCGCCTCGGTAGAAGAGGTAGCCGAGCACGATCGCCGTCGCGATGCCCAACAGGACGCCGATCAGAGGGCCTTGGGTGCCGTCGCTGGTCGCCCGTACCGACGCCCACACGAACAGCGCGGTCTCCAGGCCCTCCCGGCCCACCGCGAGGAACGCGGTCGCGACCAGCGCGCCCGTGCCCATCTGGAGGGCCGCGTCCAGCTTGCCGTGCAGGTCGGACTTCAAGTGCCGGGCCGTACGCCGCATCCAGAAGACCATCCACGTCACCAGGCACACGGCGACGATCGACAGCGAGCCGCCGAGCGCCTCCTGTGCCTCGAACGTCAGCTCCTGGGAGCCGAATTCGAGCGCGCAGCCGAAGGCGAGGGCCAGCGTGATGGCCACGCCGATGCCGATCCAGATGGGCTTCAGGGCGTCCCGGCGGTCCGTCTTCACCAGATAGGCGATGAGGATGCAGACGACGAGACTGGCTTCCAGCCCCTCGCGCAGACCGATCAGATAGTTCGCGAACACGGCGCCCTACACCTCCTTGGAAAACAGTGCGCGGCCCCACCAGTCGTCCTTGTCCCGGACGCCCGGAGGGATCGCGAAGACCGCCGAACCCACGTGCTGGATGTACTCGTTGAGCGCGTCCGTGCGCGCCAGATTGCGCTGCACGGGGATGAAGCCGGTCCGCACATCCCGCTGGTAGGCGAGGAAGAACAGGCCCGCCTCCAGCCGGCCGAGGCCGTCCGTGCCGTCCGTGAAGGAGTAGCCGCGGCGCAGGAGCGTCGCGCCGTGGTTGGAGTCGGGGTGCGCGAGGCGGACGTGCGCGTCGGGCAGCATCGCCTTCAGGAACGGCTCGTCGCGCTCCTTGGCCTTGCCGACCGGTGCGCCCTCGCCCTTGTCGCGCCCGATGATGTCCTCCTGCTCCTGCAGCGAGGTCCGGTCCCAGGGCTCGATGTGCATCCGGATACGCCGGGCGACGAGATACGAACCCCCGTCCATCCAGGCCGAGTTGGTGTCAGTGTCCGAGCCGTCGACCCACACGAACTTCTTCAGCCGGGCCGTCTCGGTGCCCGCGATGTTGCGGGTGCCGTCCTTGAAGCCCAGCAGATTGCGCGGGGTCTGCGCCTCGGGGGTCGTCGAGGAGGTCTTGCCGAAGCCGAGCTGCGACCAGCGCACCGAGACCTTGCCGAAGCCGATCCGGGCCAGGTTGCGGACCGCGTGCACGGCGACCTGCGGATCGTCCGAGCACGCCTGCACGCACACATCGCCGCCGCTGCGGTTCTTGTCCAGGTTGTCCCCAGGGAACTGCGGAAGCTCGACGAGCGCCTCGGGCCGCCGCTCGGCGAGCCCGAACTTCTCGAACAGTCCGGGCCCGAACCCGATCGTCAGCGTCAGCCGCGACGGTTTCAGCCCCAGCGCCTCACCGGTGTCGTCCGGCGGGGCCTCGGCCAGCCCGCCGTACGCGCCCTCGCCGACCGTCTGCCCGGCGGTCATCCGACGCGCCGCCGCCGTCCAGTCCTTGAGCATCTGGACGAACTCGGCGCGGTCGTCGGTCTCCAGGTCGAACGCGGCGAAGTGCAGCCGGTCCTGCACCGGCGTCGCGATCCCCGCCTGGTGGCCGCCGTGGAACTCGACGGCCCCGCCCGTGTCGACGGCGACCGTCTGCACGTCGTCGCCACCACGGGTCACCGCCACACCACCGCCGACCGCGGCGGCCCCGAGCGCGAGCCCGGCCCCGCCCCAGCCGATGAGCGCCCGCCGAGAGGTACTGCCGGCGGGAGTCTCCGGTGTCTCCGTCACGTCGTCCGTGTCGGCCATGTCGTCCGCCATTTCGATGGACCCCTCTTGCTTCACGACTCTTACTTCACGACGGCGGCGGCGAGCTTCGACAGCGGCTCGGCGAGCGCGTTCACCGCGTCGGAGAGCTGCTTGCGCTCGGGCTCGGTGACCTTGTCGTACGAGGTGAAGTCGTACGAGTTCTTGTCCGCGCGGTACTTGTCGAGCAGCGTGTTCAGGGCGGCGAACTGCTTGTCCAGCTCCGTCACCAGCGCCGCGTCGTTCTCCTTCGCGACCGGCTTCAGCAGCTCGTACGCGTCCTCGGCGCCCTCGACGTTGGCCTTGAAGTCGACGAGGTCGGTGTGCGAGTAGCGCTCCTCCTCGCCGGTGACCTTGCCGGTGGCGACCTCGTCGAGCAGCTCCTTGGCGCCGTTGGCCATGGAGGTCGGGGTGATCTCGGCCTTGCCGACCCGCTTCTGCCAGTCGGTGAGGTCGGTGATCAGCTGGTCGGCGAGGGTCTTGTCCGCGGCGGTGATCTTCTTGTCCTGCCAGAGGGACTTCTCCAGCCGGTGCCAGCCGGTGAACTCCTGCCCAGCCTCCAGACCGTCGGCGCGGACGTCGACCTTGGGGTCGATGTCACCGAAGGACTCGGCGACCGGCTCGGTCCGCTCCCAGCCGATGCGCGAGGGGGCGTACGCCTTCTTCGCGGCCTCGATGTCGCCGTCCTTGACCGCCTTGGCGAAGACCTTGGCGAGCGGCACCGTGGCGTCCGCCTGCTCCTGCGCGTACTTGCGGTAGGCGGCGACGGCCGCGTCCAGACGCGGGTCGCGCTTGGCGACCGTACCGCCGGTGGCCTTGACGGCCTGGCGGATGCCGTCGCCCTTCATGCCGGGCTTGCAGGCGATCGTGTAGTCGCCCGCCTTCACCTCGGCGGTGACCTTCTGCTTGGTGCCGGGGCCGATGTTCTCCCGCTCGGTGACGATCCGGTCGTCCGGGAAGAGGACGTAGACCTCGGTGACCTTGGAGCCCTTGTTCTCGATGTCCAGCTCGACGTGCCCGGCCGGGAACTCCTTCTTCGACACCTCGCACTTGTCGTCCGTCGCGGTGACGCTGATGACCCGGTCGCCGTCGCTCCCGGAGCTGCCCTTCTCCGTGCAGCCGGTGACGGCGGCCAGTGCCGCCGCGGTGGCGGCTGCGGTGACGACGGAGAGTCTGACGGCACGCATACGGGCTCCTGTGGCGAAAAATCGACGTGTCCAGGCTCACGCGGGTGAGGTGAGGCGGCCCTAACTTACCTAAGGCTTGCCTCAGTAATACCCGGACAATCAGTGATTCACCTCTCACGGAAGCTGTATGGGAACGCTCAGGTCACGGTGACCTAAAGGGGGCTTAAAGCAAGCACCATTCACAGGTAATGCACAGGTCAAGAATCCCGCACCGGCGAGATCAGGACAGCTCCGGTACGCGGATGCGGAAACACCTCGATGGGCTGCCGGTACACGTCCGACAGCAGCCGCTCCTCGAAGACCCCCTCGGGCGTCCCGTCCGCGACCACCCGCCCGGCGCTCAGGATCGCCACCCGGTGCGCGTAGGCCGCCGCGAGTCCCAGATCGTGCAGTACGACCACCACCGCGTCCCCGGCCCGCGCCCGCTCCCGGCACACCCGCAGCACCAGCTCCTGGTGCCGCAGGTCCAGCGCGGCCGTCGGCTCGTCGAGCAGCAGCAGCGGCGCCCGCTGGGCGAGCACCCGGGCCAGCGCGACCCGGGCCCGCTCACCCCCGCTCAGCGCGGAGAACGGCCGACCGGCGAACCCGGCCACCTCGGCAGCGCCCATGGCCTCCGCCACGGCCAAGTCGTCCTCGTCCTCCCGCTCCGTACCGGCCCAGGGCGCCCGCCCCATCCGCACGACCTCTTCAACGGCGAACGGAAAGGAGAGCGAGGCGGCCTGCGGCAACACGGCCCGCCGCAGGGCGAGTTCGGCAGCCGCCCACTCGCCGGCAGCCCGCCCATGAATCCGTACGACCCCCGCGGCGGCCAGCAGATCACCGGCAAGCGCACCCAACAGGGTCGACTTCCCGGCCCCGTTGGGCCCCACCAGAGCCAACACCTCACCGGCCCGGGCAACCACATCAACCCCCGAGAGAACCTCCCGCGAACCAAGGCGAACGTGCAGCCCTTCGACCTCGGCGAGAACGTCCCCTGGTTCGGCAGGGGGTGGGGGAGTCGGACGGGAACGGAGGAGTCTCACGGCAAGCTTCCTTGAGGTCAAGATGGAATCGGGCGGTACGGAGACTTACTCAGGGGCGCGGGGAACTGCGCGACAAGCCCCCACGGACCCGCAGACGAAATACAACCCCTCAAGCCCACCCCCCTTGCCGCCGCCGAGTCCTCCGAAGCAACCAGAAGAAGAACGGACTACCAAGCAGAGCCGTCAGCACACCCAGCGGCAACTCCGCCGGGGCGGCAACCGTCCGAGCCGCCAGATCCGCGGCCAACAGAACCACCGCACCCCCAAGCGCACTACCCGGCACCAGAAACCGATGCCCAGGCCCCGCCGCCATCCGCAACAGATGCGGAATCACCAGCCCCACGAACCCGATGATCCCCGAGACCCCGACGGCCGCTGCCGTAAGCAGCGCGATCACCAGAATCAACACAACCCGCATCCGCTCGACATCCACCCCCAGATGCCGCGCAGGCCGCTCACCAAGGGCCAGAAGGTCCAGCCGACGCGTATAAAGAGGCGCGATCACCAGCCCCACAACCGCGAACGGCAGCACCGCCATCACTTTGGACCAGGTCGCTTGCGCGAGCGACCCCAACTGCCAGAAGGTGATCTGGTTGACCGCCGCCGTGTCCGCGAAGAACAGGAACAGCCCGATCAGCGCCCCCGCGAACGCGTTCACGGCGATCCCGGTGAGGATCAGCGTCACGACCTCCGTACGGCCACCGGCGCGAGACATCGAATACACCAGCAACACAGTCGCGAGCCCCGTCACGAACGCGACGGTCGGAATCGTCACCGTGCCAAGGAAGTTGAGGCCCAGCGAGATCGCGCCCACCGCCCCGACCGCCGCACCCGACGAGACGCCGATGATGCTCGGCTCGGCCAGCGGATTGCTGAACATGCCCTGCATCAATGCCCCCGCACAGCCCAGCGAGGCCCCGACGAGCAGCGCGAGCACGATACGCGGGAAGCGGACGTTCCACAGGACGGACTCGGGGACGCGCTCCAACTCGGCGCCACCGAGCCCGATCTTGTGGAGGACCGAGCCCAGCACATCACCCGTGGGGATCGGATAGGCCCCGAGCCCGGCGGCGACCGGGACGAGGACGAGCAGCGCGACGACCAGTCCGACGGTCAGCAGCCACGTACCGCCACGCACCCGGCGTACGGGCGAGGCCTCCTCACTCGCTTCAACCACCTTGTCCAGCAAGGTCATTGCGCATCTCCGTCACTGCCGGCGTACAGCTGCGCCACGATCGACTTCAGCACCTGGTCCGTACGCGGCCCGTAGTTGAGGAGCACGCCGTCCTCGATCGACACGACCCGGCGCTCCATCCCGGCCGGGGTCTGCGCGACACCGGGGATCTCGACCATGCCGTCGATACCGCCGACGGACTCAAGTCCCTTGGTCATGACGAGAATCGCGTCCGGCGCGGCCTGCGCCAGCGCCTCTGTCGTGATCGCCGTGAAGTCCTTCTCGAGACCCGAGTCCGCGCCCGCGTCGATCGCCCCGGCGGCCTCCAGGAGCGAGGTCGCCCCGGAGTCCTTGCCGCCGATGAGATAGACGGAGGCCGACCCGCGCAGATAGAGGAAGGCGACACGCGGCTCCTCGGTGCTCCCCGACCCCTTCGCGCACTGCGGAATCTCCTTGCGTACGGCGGCGATCCGGTCCTCGGAGCGCTTCGTCAGCTCCTTCCCGGCCGCCGGTACGCCGAGCGCGTCGGCGACCGCCTGGATGCGCGGGCCGACGTCGCCGAGGTCCTTCGCCGGGTCGATCACCAGGACCGGGATACCGGCGTCGCGGATCTGGCCGATCGCCTCCTCGGGGCCGGTGGTCGTCTCGGCGAGGACCAGGTCGGGCTTGAGGGAGAGGACGCTCTCGGCGGAGACGTCGTGGTTGCGGGTGACGATCGGCAGCTTCTCCGCCTGGGCGAAGGTGGCGGTGATGTCCCGGGCGACGACCCGGTCGCCGAGCCCGAGCGTGAACACGATCTCGCTGAGGCTGCCGGAGAGGGGCACGATCCGCTCGGCGGCTTCGACGGTCACCTTCTCCCCGTCGGACGACCGTACGGTGACCGGGAGTTGGGGTTCGGAGGGGTTCGCGAGGGGTTCCACGCGATCCGCGGCGGCGGCACTCGCGGCGGCCTTGGCCGTGCCCTGTGGAGTGTCCTGCCCGGAGCCCTCGGCGCCGGCGCAGCCGGTCGCCGTGAGGGCGAGCGCGGACAGTAGTGCTCCCGCCAATCGCGTGCGCAAGCGTCCCACGGTGCCATCCGTTTCTCTTGGATCGTCTCGGAGCGACTTGGATCGACTCGGATTCTCTCGACCCTCTTACGTTTCCGCTGGCCAAAGCTTAGGTTAGCCTTACCTTCGCTCGCTACTGGCAGTCGAATACCGTCGGATATCGGAGGACAATCCATGCCCGCGCGCCTACGTGCCCTGGTGACCGTGTTGTGCGCGGCCGTCCTGGGGGCCCTCCTCCCGGCCGGTGCCGTGCACGCCGCGAGCCGTACCGTGCAGGGCGGAAGGCTCGACTGGGGCATCAAATCGTCCTTCCAGAGCTATGTCACCGGCCCGATAGCGAAGGGGAGTTTCTCCCTCACGGGCGGCGCGGCCACGGTCGGCGGCAGCCAGTTCCGCTTCCACTCGGCCACGGGTTCGTACGACGGTGACACGGGCGCCTTCCGGGCCGGCTTCTCCGGCGGCGTCCACTTCGTCGGCCACAAGAAGGCCGACGGGACCTATCAGCTCGACCTCACGATCAGCCGCCCCACCGTCCGGATCTCGGGCGGTGCGGGCACCCTCTACGTCGACGTCACCAGCAAGGAGAAGGACACCGGGACGGTCACGACGTCCTCGCAGGTGCCCTTCGCCTCCCTCTCCCTGGGCGGCATCGACATGCGGGGCGGCGGCAACGCGGTCAGCCTCAACGGCCTCCCCGCCACCCTCACGGCCGAGGGCGCCAAGTCCTTCGCCGGGTACTACACGGCGGGCACCGCACTCGACCCGGTGAGCCTCTCGGCGGACGTCCAGGCGGCGGCCACCAAGCAGCCGACGGCGACTCCGACGACGAAGGCACCCTCGGCGTCCCCCTCCAAGTCCACGGCCCCGAAGGCGACTTCGGGCGCGATCAAGGACGGCGCCGTCGACTGGGGCGTGCGCCGCACCTTCCGCGAATACGTCACCGGTGACATCGTCAAGGGCAAGTGGACGCTGTCCGCCGGCGCCCAGGACGGCGGCGCGCTCTTCCGCTTCCCGAGCGGCAAGGGCACGTACAAGGACGGCAGACTGACCGCCTCCTTCACCGGCGCGGTGCGCTTCACCGGCGGGAACGGCCTCGACCTGGCGCTGAGCGGACTGCGGACCACGGTCGCAGCGAACGGCACAGGCACGCTGTACGCCGATGTGGCCAGCCCCGACTTCAAGGGCGCCGACGTCCCGCTGATCACCTTCACCGCCGCCAAGCCGGCCGCGAAGAACGGCCTGGTCGCGCTGACCGAGGCGCCCGCGAAACTCACCGAGCGCGGCGCGAAGGCCTTCGGCGGGATGTACAAGGCGGGCACGGAGATGGACCCCGTCTCGCTCGCCGTCACCCTCACCGACGACGCCCAACTTCCCGCCCTGCCCGACCTGGGCAGCGCGGGCACCGCGACGGAGACGTCCGCGACACCGGAGTCGGCGGCCAAGTCGGCCGACCCGGACACGGAGAACGCCGCGAGCGACACCGACTCCGGCTCCGACGATGGATCACCGCTCCTGCCCGTCGGTCTGGCGGCCGGCTTCCTGCTGCTGGCGGCTGCGGCCTTCGCGGTCGTCGTCCGCAGGCGCAAGGCCCGTACGGCCACCGCCACCGCCGCCGACGCGCCGGACGGGGCCTGAACCCCCTTACACCGTCCGCCGGTTGGCGGACCGTCCACTAGGAGAACGACCACCATGTCCGCCACCTCCAGACGCCCCCTCGCTCTCGCCGCCGCCGTGGCCACGGCCATCGCCCTCGGCGCCACCGCGCTCGCCACGACGGTCGCCTCCACCGCCTCGGCGGCCGAAGTCCCGCTCAGCGGCTACGAGTTGACCTGGGGCATCAAGCAGTCGTACCGCTCCTACGTGACCGGAATGGCGGCCGGCACCTTCACCCCGGCGGACGGCGCCACGCAGGCTGCGAACAACGGCGTGTTCACCTTCACGGAGGGCACGGGGACCTACGACTCCACCGCCCACACCGTGAACCTCGGCTTCAAGGGCAACCTGAAGATCGCCTCGGCGCTGCACGGCTTCGAACTCACCCTGTCCGACGTCAAGTTCGACAGCAAGGCGGCGAAGATCACCGCCGACGTCACGAAGAGCGGCACCACCCAGGACGACGTCCCGCTCGCCGACGTCACGGTCACCCAGGCGATGACCGAGATGGCGACCAAGCTGACGGCGGAGGCGGCGACCGTCTTCGGCAGCTCCAGCTACAGCGGGGCGGCGGGCGACCCGCTGACGGTCGTGAAGACGACGACGGAGTCCCCGAGCCCGTCCGGGTCCACGTCTCCGAGCGCGTCGACCTCGCCGTCGCCGTCCCCGACCCCGTCGGGCTCGACCTCGGCCTCGACCTCGGCGTCCCCGTCACCGTCGCAGAGCACGTCGGAATCCGCCTCGCCTTCGGGATCCCCGTCGGACACCTCCACCGCAGCCCCGGTCAGCGGTGACATCACCGACGGCACGCTCGGCTGGGGCGTCAAGCAGTCCTTCCGTACGTACGTCGTGGACGGTGTGGCCAAGGGCGCGATCACGACTTCGGACGGCGCCACCCAGGCCGCCGACAACGGAGTGTTCACGTTCGTCGACGGCTCGGGCGAGTACGACACCGACGCCGAGACCCTCTCCGCCGCCTTCGCGGGCGCCGTGAACTTCAAGGGCCATGAGGACAACGGCACTTACGGCCTCGACCTCACCCTCAGCGACCTCAAGGCGACGATCGACAACGGCGCCGGCGAACTCACCGCCGACGTGGAGAGCCTCGGCGAGACGTCCGACGATGTGGTCCTGGCCGACCTGACGACGGATGCGACAGACCTCACGGCTGTGAACGATGTCATCACCCTCTCCGACGTGACCGCCAAGCTCACAGCGGCCGGGGCGAAGGCCTTCGGCGACTTCTACGAGACCGGCACCGAACTCGACCCGGTCGACCTGTCCGTCGCGGTCGCCGAGGGCGCCGAACTCCCGGGCGGCGACGGCGGATCGGACTCCACGGGCGGCTCGTCGTCCGGTTCCTCCGGCTCCACGGGCGGTTCCTCCGGTACGACGGGCTCCACCACCGGCGGCACCACGGGCTCGACGACCGGCGGGGTGACCGGCGGACTGGCGTCCACCGGCGCGGGCGTTGCGGTCGGAGCACTGGGCACGGCCGCCGCGGTGACGGTGGCGGCGGGCGCGGGTGTGGTGCTGGCGGTACGGCGTCGTCGTACGGACGTCCAGGACGCGTAGTTGGTGACGGCTGCCACCTGGGTGTTTGAATGCGCGCGTGACTGATTACGACGTACTCCGCGTCTTCTGCTCGCCCAACGGGGGATACGGCAACGAGCTGGGCGTGGTCCGTGAGGGCTCCGTCATGCCGGAGCGGAGCGAGCGGCAGGCGTTCGCGGCGAAACTCGGGTTCAGCGAGACCGTGTTCGTCGACGACCCCGAGCGCGGGCTCATCGACATCTACACGCCGACCCTGCGCCTGCCCTTCGCCGGGCACCCCTGCGTCGGCACGGCCTGGCTGCTCGACGTGCCCGAACTGGTCACGCCGGCCGGGCTGGTGGGGGCCCGGCTGGACGGCGAGTTCAGCTGGATCGAGGCGCGGGCGGAGTGGGTCCCGCCCCGGACGCTGCGGCGGTACGGGACGGCCGCCGAGGTCGACGCGCTGCCGGTGCCGCCGCCGGGGGAGTGGATCTACGCGTGGGCCTGGGAGGACGAGGCGGCGGGCCGCATCCGGGCCCGCGCCTTCCCCGGCCGCGACGACGGCATCGACGAGGACGAGGCGACGGGGGCGGCGGCGTTGTTGCTGACGCACGAGCTGGGCCGGGCGCTCAACATCACCCAGGGCAAGGGCTCACAGATACTCTCGGCGCCCCAGCCGATGGGGTGGGTGGAGATCGGGGGACGGGTGTTCCTGGAGCGCTGAGGTCTCTTGGCGGTGGCCATCTGGACGGCCGCGACGGGGTACGGCACCCTTGCCGGGACCGGGCGGAGGGGGTCGTCGGTGATGTGGGTTGTCCTGGGCTTGGTGGCGTGCGGGGTCCTCTGGGGGCTGGTGAGGTGGTACGGCCTTTACCGGTGTCACCCGGACAAGTTGCGGTACCTCCTCCCGTTCGGTGACGAGGGGCGCGAGGCCAGGGGCACTCTGGACAAGGAGCGCAAGAAGAGCAAGCGCATCAGGGACAAGGCCGACCTGGCGTTCGGGGCGGCCAGAACGGCTGCCGAGGGGCGTGTGAGTCCCTTCGCCCAGCGTCTTCAGGCTCTGCGAGAGGAACAGAACACACTTCACGCGGAGGCTCAGCAGCCGGGTGAGGCGGTGGGCGACCTTCTGGGGCCGACGAGCGGCCCCGAGGAGTGGCTGCAGTTGCACGAGCACGTCCTGGCGTCCCTGAAGAGGGTGCAGTCCGAGACAGGGGAAACCGAGGATGTGTGGGGCGAGTCGCTGTCCCTCGCAGGTCTCGACATCGAGACCAGCACCGACCCGAAGCACCACATCGGTCTCCGGGTGACGCTGCCCGGTGGTCAGAACAGACTGCGAGACTGGTTCTATCCGGATACCGCGGACTGGGAGATCCACCTCAACGCGTTCGTCAGGTTGGTACGGGAGCAGATCGCCCAGGAGTACGAGTTCCGCGCCCAGTTGCAGGCCCGTGAAGCCGAGAACGCCGACGCGATCAGGCAGGCCGAAGCCGACCATCGGAGTGCCAAGGAGAAGTGCGATCGCGAGATCGGCGAGGCGGAGCGAGACAGGTTGAAGGAGCACGCCGACGCCGATGTCGTCCGGGACAAGGCGTACGACGTGTGGATGGACAAGGGGGGCGGCCTTCGGCCGTGGTGGTGATGGTCACGCGGACATCGAGAACTCGTCGCCCAGGGCCCGGAAGACACCCGTGTTGAGTGCGAACGCACGCTTGCACTCGGCGACGATCCGCTGCCTCTCCAGCTCGTCCACCGCAACCCCCGCCCCGTCCAGCAGTTCGCGGTACCCCCGCTTGAACGCCGCCGGGTTGGTGATCTCCTCGAAGACGTAGAAGCGGACGCCGTCACCCTTGCGTGCGAAGCCCCAGGTCTTCTCGGCGCGGTCGCGGATGATCTGGCCGCCGGAGAGGTCTCCGAGGTAGCGCGTGTAGTGGTGGGCGATGTATCCGGCCGGCCACTCCCGGGCGCACTCGGCGACCCGGTCCGCGTACGCCCGTGTCGCGGGCAGCGCGGTGAGGGTCGCGCGCCAGTCGGGGCCGCGCAGATGGGCGAGGTCCTTCTCCAGCGCGGCCAGCCTCATCAGCTCGGGCTGGATGAAGGGGCCCGCCACCGGGTCGGACGCCAGCCGCCCGGCCCCGGTTTCCAGAGCCTCGTAAACGAACCACAACTGCTCGGTGTAGCGCGCGTACGCGTCCACGCCGAGCCTGCCGCCGAGCATGTCGCTCATGAACGTCGAGGTCTCCGCCTCCACGTGCTGCTCGTGCGACGCGGTGCGGATGACTGTCGAAAAGGAGTCCATGAGGCCTATCCTCTGAGGTAAGGCTAACCTAAGTCAATACCTTTGCCGACTGGCTGTCGGTAAAAGCGTACCCAGAAAACCAGCCAGCCCGCCCTCGTGGAGGAGGGCGGGCTGTATGTCCGGTAAGTGAGCGGTAGGCAGGTCAGGGCAGCGTCAGGATCTCCGCGCCCGAGTCCGTCACCACGAGCGTGTGCTCGAACTGGGCCGTGCGCTTGCGGTCCTTCGTGACGACCGTCCACCCGTCGTCCCACATGTCGTAGTCGTGCGTACCCAGCGTCAGCATCGGCTCGATCGTGAAGGTCATACCGGGCTGGATGAGGGTCGTGGCGTGGGGGCTGTCGTAGTGCGGGACGATCAGCCCGGAGTGGAACGACGAGTTGATGCCGTGCCCGGTGAAGTCCCGGACGACGCCGTAGCCGAAACGCTTGGCGTACGACTCGATGACCCGCCCGATGATGTTGATCTGCCGGCCCGGCCTGACCGCCTTGATCGCCCGGTCCAGGGACTCGCGAGTCCGCTCGACGAGCAGTCGGCTCTCCTCGTCGACGTCCCCGACCAGGTACGTCGCGTTGTTGTCGCCGTGCACCCCGCCGATGTACGCCGTCACGTCGAGGTTGACGATGTCGCCGTCCCGCAGCACCGTGGAGTCCGGGATGCCGTGGCAGATGACCTCGTTGACGGACGTGCACAGCGACTTGGGGAAGCCGCGGTAGCCGAGGGTGGACGGATAGGCGCCGTGGTCGCACATGTAGTCGTGCGCCACCCGGTCCAGCTCGTCGGTGGTCACCCCGGGTGCGATGAGCTTCGCGGCCTCCGCCATCGCCCGCGCGGCGATCCGCCCGGCGATCCGCATCGCCTCGATCGTCTCGGGCGTCTGCACCTCCGCCCCGGTGTACGGGGTCGGCGCGGGCTTCCCGACGTACTCGGGACGACGGATGTTTCCGGGTACGGAACGGATGGGGGACAGGTCCCCTGGTACGAGCAGCGACTGGCCAGACATGACAGCGAGTTTAACGAGCCCTGGTGGGGGACGATGAACCTGGCGGGTCTCTGGCGAGACCCTGGCGAAAGGAGCCCGAACCATGGCCCTGTTCAAGAAGCGCACGGTCGGTAAACCGGGTGAGTGGTACTACTGCCTGGAGCACAAGAAGGTCGAGGAGGGGCCGGACTGTCCTGGCAAGGACCGGTTCGGTCCGTACGCCAGCCGCGCGGAGGCCGAACACGCGATGGAGACGGCCCGCGAGCGGAACCTTCAGTGGGAGAACGACCCTAAGTGGCACGATGCGGCGGCGCGTGGCGAGGACGAGGGTGAGGGCTGAGGCGCGGTAGTCGTCTGCGGGTGCGCTGTGGCTTGTCGCGCAGTTCCCCGCGCCCCTAGGGGGTTGCTCCTAGGTGCGTTGCCTCCTCCCGTTGCTTACGCAGCCGTACGGCGTGTTCGTTTGTGCGGGCGTCGTAGTGCATCAGGGCCGGTAGGCACAGGGTCAGTAGGCCCACGCCGGCCGCGCAGGCCAGGCCGCCCGACCAGACCGATGTCCGTACGCCGCGCCAGGCGGCGACGCCGCCCGCTCTGACCTGGCCCAGCTGGGGGCCGACCGAGTAGGAGAGCAGTTCGATCCCGGCGAGGCGTCCGCGCAGCTCGTCCGGGATGGTCTGGTTCCACATCGCGCCGCGGAAGATCCCGCTGACCATGTCGAAGCAGCCGCCCAGGAGGAGGAACAGCAGCACCAGCCATACATTGCCGACGGCGCCGGACGCGGCTATCGCCAGGCCCCATCCCGCCGCCCCGAGCACCACCATCCGCCCGTGCCGGTGCACCCGCGAGGTCCAGCCGCTGGTGAGGCTCACGAGCAGGGAACCGGCCGGGATCGCCGCGTACATCAGGCCGAGCGACCACTCGGCGTCCAGTTCGTCGGCCAGGAAGGGGAGGACGGCGAGCGGCATCGCCAGGAACATCGCGGCCAGGTCGACGGCGTACGTGCCCAGGAGTTCCTTGCGGTTCCACGCGTAGCGGGCGCCCTCCGCGATCGACCGGAGGGAGGGTTTCGCGGCCTCGTGGGAGGCGGGGGACGCGGCCAGCCCCACGACGAACAGCAGGGACACGGCGAAGGTCACGACATCGACGGCGTACGCCCAGCCGAGCCCCGCGTATGCCACGACCACGCCCGCGAGCGCCGGGCCCGCGACCCCGCCGACCGTCCAGCGGAAGGAGTTGAGCGCCGCCGCGGCCGGCAGATCCTCATGCGCGACGATCCTCGGCATGAGTGAGTCCAGCGCCGGCCGCTGCACCGAACCCAGGGCCGAGGTGAGCGCGGCGACGACGTACAGCGGCCAGATGAGGGGATCGGGGAGCAGTGCGTTGACGAGCAGTACGGCGCACAGCAGCCCCTGACCCGCCTCCGTCCACAGGATCAGCTTCCGCTTGTCCGCCGCGTCGGCCAGCGCCCCGCCGTACAGCCCGAACACGATCAACGGGACCAGTTCCACGGCCCCGATCGCCCCGACCGCGGCGGCCGACCCGGTCAGCTCCTTCATCTGCACCGGCAGCGCGACGAAGGTCAGAAAACTCCCGAAGTTGGTGATCAGCCCCGACAGCCAGAGCTTCCGGAAGTCGGGGGAGGCCCGCCAGGGGGAGAGGTCGGGGAGGAGGGCACGGAGGGCTGAGGTCACGTGGGGTCATGCTGTGGGGTGGGGGAGGTGGGGGCAACAGGTTTTCGTGGGTGGTTGTGGGTGTTCTTACCAGCGGGACGGTGGCGGTGCCGTCAGGACGTCCGCCAGCCTCGACAGGCGGTCACGGAACCGGCGCCGCCCCCGGACCACCGGCACCGAGTTCTCCCCGGCCGCCGCGCTGACCAGGTGTTGCACGGTGTCCAGGTCCAGCTCCAACCCCACCGGCACCGCCAGCGATTCGTCCGCCATCGACACCAACTCGCCCTCACCCGACCCCAGTACCAGCACCCTCACCCCACCCCGCCGAGCATCGTGAACCCGCTCCAGCAGCGCGCCGCCCACCTCCTCGGGCGACACCACCAGCAAGGTCTCACCCCGGCGTGCCGCCTCGATCCGCCCCAGCCCGACCGACAGCTGCGCGGGACCGGACGTCCGTGCGTCATGCCGTACGAGAGTCGGGGCCAGCTCGGGCGTACCCGACCACGCGGCCTCGTCCACGAGATGTGCCGCCAGGTGCCACGGCTCGTACGCCGGCGTACCCACCAGCAGCAGTCCGCCCCCGTACGACACCACGGACCCCCGTAACGCCCCCGCGAACCTCCGCGTGGCTCCCAACCACTCGGTTCCCGCGAGCACTTCGCGCAACAGCGCGACCCGTACGGCGTCCATGACCGCGCATCCTGCCGCAACGGACAACTCGGGGCGCTCAATTCACAGTCTTTTCGCCCAACCTGGGTAAGAACACGAATCACTGCCCTCACCACGCACTCATCTACCACGTAGGCACCTGCTTACCGACTCACCGCCCCACCGAGGAGCCGCACATGACCGTCGAGACGAGCATCCCCTTCTGGTCCGGCCAGGAGGGCTACGCCAGTTACCGCATCCCGGCCGTCGTGGTCACCCACTCCGGCACCGTGCTCGCCTTCTGCGAGGGCCGGGTCGACTCCGCGTCGGACCACGGTCACATCGACATCGTGCTGAAGCGGTCCACGGACGGCGGCCGGACCTGGGGCCCGCTCACGGTCGCCGCCAACAACGGCGTCCAGCTCGCCGGCAACCCCGCCCCCGTCGTCCTCGACACCG
Source organism: Streptomyces sp. NPDC000878 (assembly GCF_053599695.1). Taxonomy (NCBI): domain Bacteria; kingdom Bacillati; phylum Actinomycetota; class Actinomycetes; order Kitasatosporales; family Streptomycetaceae; genus Streptomyces; species Streptomyces sp. NPDC000878. Next base: position 272,549 of record NZ_JBSFMT010000001.1, read on the forward strand.
GCCGCATCCTTCTTGTGTACGTCCGGGCCTCGGGCGCGGTGACCGAGAAGGACATCCTGCTCGGCAACGTCTCGGCCGCCGACGGCCGCCGCATCTGGGTCCGCCACAGCGACGACGACGGCGTCAGCTGGTCCTCCTCCGTGGAGATCACCGACCAGGTCAAGCACGCGGACTGGCGCTGGTACGCCACCACCCCCGGCCACGCCGTCCAGCTGAGCACCGGCCGGGTCGTCGTCGCCGCCAACCACACGATCCCGCCCACCGGCGAGGACCTGGGCAACGAGGCCAAGTACAACAGCGGCCACTGTCTGCTCAGCGACGACCGCGGCGTGAGCTGGTACATCGGGTACATCGACGAGAACACCAACGGCTACATCAACGTCAACGAGACCACCGCCGCCGAACTCCCGGACGGCCGCGTCTACTTCAACACCCGCAACGACTCCCCGTCCCCCGGCAACCGCGCCGACGCGCACTCCACGGACGGCGGCCGGACCCTCGTCAAGCCCTTCCGCCCGCAGGCCGGTCTGTCCGCCCCCGTCTGCCAGGGCAGCGTGCTCCAGTTCCGCGACCCCGACCTGCTCCTGTTCTCCGGGCCGGCCGATCCCGCCGCCCGCGCCCTGATGACCATCCGCGTCTCCACCGACGGCGGCACCACCTGGCGCCCGGTGCACACGGTGAACGGCCTGCCCGCCGCCTACTCCGACCTCGTCCGGATCGACGACGACACCGTCGGCCTCCTGTTCGAGACCGGCGACTGGGGCCCGTACGAGAGGATCCCCTTCCGGCGGGTGCCCGTGACGGACCTCACCTGACACCGTGGCCGCCCAGGCACGGACGTAAAGTCGGCCCATGACCTCTACCGACAGTGCACAGACCCCTGCCGAGACGCCCGCGAAGGCCCCGGCCAAGGACCCCTGGGACCTGCCCGACGTCTCCGGGCTCGTCGTCGGCGTGCTCGGCGGGACCGGGCCGCAGGGCAAGGGCCTCGCCTACCGGCTCGCCAGGGCCGGCCAGAAGGTGATCATCGGGTCGCGCGCCGCCGACCGTGCCCAGGCCGCCGCCGACGAACTCGGCCATGGGGTCGAGGGCGCCGACAACGCCGAGACCGCGCGCCGCAGCGACATCGTGATCGTCGCCGTGCCCTGGGACGGACACGGCAAGACCCTCGAGTCCCTGCGCGAGGAACTGGCCGGCAAGCTCGTCGTGGACTGTGTGAACCCGCTCGGCTTCGACAAGAAGGGCGCGTACGCGCTGAAGCCGGAGGAGGGCAGCGCCGCCGAACAGGCCGCCGCCCTGCTGCCGGACTCCCGGGTCACGGCCGCCTTCCACCACCTGTCGGCGGTACTGCTCCAGGACCCGGAGATCGAGGAGATCGACACCGACGTGATGGTCCTCGGCGAGGAGCGGGCGGACGTGGAGATCGTGCAGGCACTGGCCGGCCGTATCCCCGGCATGCGCGGCGTCTTCTCCGGCCGGCTGCGCAACGCCCACCAGGTCGAGTCGCTGGTCGCCAACCTGATCTCGGTGAACCGCCGCTACAAGGCACACGCGGGTCTGCGCCTCACCGACGTGTAGATCCCCGGGGCGGACGGGGGACGCGGATGGGGGACACTGGACGGGTTTCCGGCAGTGTCCCCCCGACCGGCGTCCGACCGGTTCCATGACAGGAGCCCACCCCATGCCCCGCCTCGCCCTCTACGCCCTGGCCGTCTGCGTGCTCGCCGTGGCCGCCGCCGTCGTGTCCTTCGTCCAGGGCAACCTGCTGGGGATCGTGTGGGTGCTGCTGGCCGGGCTGTCGTCCAACATGTGCTGGTACTACTTCCGACGAAACAGGCAGGACCGGACCGACCGGACCGGGAAGTCCGTCACTGGTTGATCGAGCAGAACTGGTTCGTGTCCTCCCAGAAGCGGTACAGGTTCTCGCCGCAGTAGCGGTTCAGGTCGTCGACGCTCAGAGCGTCCAGGACCGAGTAGATCGCCTGGAAGAACTCCCGGTTCACCGCCGGCACCATCAGCAGCGCGAACACGAACAGCAGCCCGAACGGCGCGAACGGCTCCACCTGGCGCTTGACCTTGTACGACAGCCAGGGCTCGATGACCCCGTAGCCGTCCAGGCCCGGCACCGGCAGGAAGTTCAGGATCGCCGCCGTGACCTGGAGCAGGGCCAGGAAGGCGAGCGCGAACCGGAAGTCGCGCGGCACGCCGTCCAGGGCGTCGAGCCAGAAGGGCGCGGTGCATACGGCGGCGAACAGGACGTTCGTCAGCGGCCCGGCCGCCGAGACCAGACTGTGCTTCCAGCGGCCCTGGATCCGCCCCCGCTCGATGAAGACGGCACCGCCGGGCAGCCCGATCCCGCCCATGATCACGAAGATCACCGGCAGCACGATGCTGAGCAGGGCGTGCGTGTACTTGAGCGGATTGAGGGTGAGGTAGCCCTTCTCGCCGACCGAGATGTCACCGCTGTGCAGGGCGGTGCGCGCGTGCGCGTACTCGTGCAGACAGAGCGAGACGATCCACGCGGCCGTCACGAACAGGAACACGGCGACACCGGGCTGCTCGGCGAACCCGGTCCAGGCCGCCCAGCCGGCGACCGCCGTGACGGCCAGAATCCCGACGAAGACCGGGCTGATCCGCCGGTCGCTGCTGCGGGTGGTGGCGGTGGTCATGGGGCGGGGCTCCTGGGGGACGTGGTGGAAGGCGCCGTGGCTGCGCCGCAAACGGGTTGTGCGGCCGGGTCGACGGTACCGGTGGTCTCGGAGGAACGTCCCACCTGGGGCCGGAGGTTCCTGCGAGAGCCGGAGGTTCCTGGAGGTTCCCGGAGATCCTGGACTTCTCCCCGTTCATGCCCTTGTAAACCCGGGCGCGCTCCGCGACCGTCCCCGGAGACAATGGACCCGTGCGCTACCGCATCCTCGGCACCACCCAGGCACTCCGCCCCGACGGCACCTCCGTCCCGGTCGGCGGGGCACGGCTGCGCGCCCTGCTGACCGTGTTCGCCCTGCGGCCCGGCCGGACCGTGCCCGCGGGTGTCCTGGTGCAGGAGGTGTGGAACGGGGACGCGCCCGCCGACGCGCCGGGTGCGCTCCAGGCACTGGTCGGCCGGCTGCGCCGCGCGCTCGGCCCGGACGCGATCGCCTCCGCCGAGGGCGGCTACCGGCTGTGCGCCGCGCCGGACGACGTCGACCTGCACCGGTTCGGACGGCTGGCGGACGAGGGCAAGCGCGCGCTGGCCGACGGCGACCCCGCCAAGGCCGCCGTCGTCCTCGACGACGCCCTCGCCCTGTGGCACGGCCCGGCCCTCGCCGACCTCCCCGACCGCACCGCCGAGGCGGCCCGCTGGGAGACCCGCCGCCTGGACACGCGCCGCGCCCGCCTCACCGCCGCCCTGGCCCTGGGCGCCGCGGAACACTCCCTCCCCGAACTGACCGCCCTGTGCGACAGCCACCCCCTCGACGAGCCCCTCCAGTCCCTCCGCCTGCGCGCCCTCCGAGACGCAGGCCGCCCGGCCCAGGCCCTGGCCGCCTACGAGGACGTACGCACCCTGCTGGCAGACCGCCTGGGCGCGGACCCGGGCCCCGAACTGCGGTCGCTGCACGCGGAGTTGCTGAGACCGGACGACATATCGGGTGGGGCGGGTGACGCGGCTGGCCTTGGCGTGCGTGGTCCGGCCGGCCCCGGCACGCATCGCTCGGCCGGCCCCGGCCCTGACGGCACAGGCGCGGCCTCCACCTCATACGACGCCTCCGGCTCGGGTGCGGGCTCCCCGCCGGGCGGCTCCGGCGGGGGCACCGTGTACATCGGTGACGACGGGGTCTCCGCCCCGTTCGGCCCGGGCACGACCCCTGCGCCGGGTGGGTCGGAGGCGCACGCTTTCTCCGCCGGACCGGGGGCTCCGGCCCGCCAGGGAGAAGACACCGTGCCGGGCGGCCCGCGTCACCCGGACCACACTGCCGCCGGGGCCGTCGGGCCGGTGGTGGCCTCCGGCCCGGCGGACCGTGCCGAGGCTCGGTCCCCGTCGGCCCCGCAGCCCTGGCCTGCCGTCCCTCAACCCCTGCCCCCGGGCAACCTCCGTGCCCGCCTCACCTCCTTCGTCGGTCGGGAGGTGGACATCGAGGCCATTCGGGGGGATCTCGCCGTCGCCCGGCTCGTGACGCTGCTCGGGCCCGGTGGGGCCGGGAAGACGCGGCTGTCGCAGGAGGCCGCCGAGGCTGTGCGGGACGCGGCGCGGGACGGTGGGCGGGACCGGGCCGCGGACGGGGTGTGGCTGGCCGAACTCGCGCCCGTCGTCGATCCGGACGCCGTACCGGAGGCCGTGCTCACCGCCGTCGGGGCACGCGAGACCGTACTGCGCGGGGCCGGCGCCGAGGAGTTGCGCGTCGCCTCCGCCGACCGCCACGACGACCCCCTCGTACGTCTCGTCGAGCACTGCGCGAACCGGCGGATGCTGATCCTCCTCGACAACTGCGAGCACGTCGTCGACGCCGCCGCGCGGCTCGTCGCGGAGCTGCTGGTGCGCTGTCCCGGCGTCACCGTGCTCGCCACCAGCCGTGAACCCCTGGGCGTACCGGGGGAGTTGGTGCGTCCCGTCGAACCGCTGCCCGAGCCTGTCGCGCTCCGGCTGCTCGCCGACCGAGGGGCCGCCGCCCGGCCCGGATTCCGTGTCGAGGACGATCCGGAGGCCGCCGCCGAGATCTGCCGGCGGCTCGACGGGCTGCCGCTCGCCATCGAACTGGCCGCCGCCCGGCTGCGGATGCTGTCGCTGCGGCAGATCGCCGACCGGCTCGACGACCGCTTCCGCCTGCTGATCTCCGGCAGCCGTACCGTCCTGCCCCGCCAGCAGACCCTGCGGGCCGTCGTCGACTGGTCCTGGGACCTGCTCGACACGGACGAACGGGACGTCCTGCGGCGGCTGTCCGTCTTCGCGGGCGGCTGCGACCTCGCCGCCGCCGAGGCCGTGTGCGGTCCCGTCGCCCTCGAAGCGCTCGGCTCGCTCGTCGACAAGTCCCTTGTCGTGGCCGCCCCTTCGGGCGCGAGCGGCGCGATGCGCTACCGGCTCCTGGAGACCGTCGCCGAGTACGCGGGTACGCGCCTCGACGAGTCCGGCGACCGCCCCGAGGCCGAGCGCGCGCACCTCACGTACTACCGCGAACTCGCCCGCGCCACCGACACGTTGCTGCGCGGCTCCGGCCAGCGCGCCGCCCTCGACGTGTTCCAGGAGGAGAGCGAGAACATCCGCGCCGCCCTCCGGCACGCCGTGGTCACCCGCGACGAGCAGGAGGCGCTCTGCCTCGTCCTGTCGGTCGCCTGGTACTGGCAGATGCGCGATCTGCGGCTCGCCGCCCGCAACTGGTCCCGCGAGGTCATGAACCTCGGCCCCGACCCCTTCGCCCTCCCGGTCCGCCCGGCACCGCCCCTCTGGGAGCGCTGCACGGACACCCCGCCGCCCTGGCGCGACGACGTCCTCGAAGAGGCCCGGCGCGGCGTCCACCTCATCCATCTCGCCTGCATGGACATAGAGTTGGAGTCCTGGCAGACACCCGAGGCCAAACAGAAACTGGACGCCATCACCCGCGTCTACGAACCCGGCGCCCCCCAGACCTGCCGCTACCCCGGCCTCCTCTGGTTCTACGCCGTCATGCTCACCCGCGACATGGACCGGCTCCGGGTCATCGTCGACGAGTCAGTGCGCACCTGCCGAGACGCGGCCCCCGGCTTCGAGTGGGAACTCGCCGCCTGTCTCCAGATGCGCGCCAACGTCCTCGCCAACCGCAGCGACTGGGCCGGCGACGCCACCCGCGACGCCGACGAGGCCCTGGAGATCTTCCGCCGCCTCGGCGACGACTGGGGCGCCGCCGAAGCACTCTCCGCGCGCGGCGAGGCCCACGAGAAGAAGGCCGCGTACGACAGTGCCGCCACCGACTTCGGCGACGCGATGGAACTGGCCGAACAACTCGGCGCCCGCGCCCAGAAGACCGTACTCGCCGCCCGTCTCGGCAACGTGTTCCTGGAGGCGGGCCGCACCGACGAGGGCGAACGGCTGCTGCGCCAGGTGATCGAGGAGGCGGAGGGGATGGTCAACGAGGCCCTGCCCGCCGCCCGGCTCTTCCTCACGGCCCTGCTCGGCATCACCGACCGGGTCCCCGAGGCACGCGAGCAGATCCGGCTGCTGCGCCAGGAGTTCAGAGCCGCCTCGTTCGTCATCTTCGACGCGTTCATCCTCGGCTCGGAGGCCTGGTTGGACGCTGTGGAGGGGCGGTACGAGGAGTCCCTCGCCAAGACGAGGGAGGCGCTGGCCCGGGCCGACGACTCGCTGTCCCGCAACATCGCCCCCCATCTGCACACCTCCTTCCTGACCACCGGCGCCGTGGCCCTCGCCGGCCTCGACGGAGGCAGCCACGCCCACGACGCCGCCCGCTGCCTGGGCGCCGCCGACGCGCTGCTGCCGCCCGGCCACATCCCCGGGCACATGGAGCGCGAGGTCCGCGCCCGCGCCGTCCGCGCGGTCCGTGACCTGCTCACCGACGAGGAGTACGAGGCCGCGTACGAGGAGGGCGGCCGACTCTCCGCGGAGGAGGCGACCGCCCTCGTCTGAAACCGGTTCTCCCGGCCCTTCGTATCTCTCAGCTCTTCGTACGGAACTTGTGGATCGCGACCGGCGCCATGACGGCCGTGATCGCCACCGACCAGCCGATGGTCACCCACAGGTCGTGCGCCACCGGGCCGCCCACCATCAGTCCGCGCGCCGCGTCCGCGAGCGTGGACAGCGGGTTGTAGTCGGTGAACGCCTGGAGCCAGCCCGGCATCGACTGTGTCGGGGCGAAGATCGACGAGCCGAACTGCAGCGGGAACAGCACCAGGAAGCCCATCGCCTGCACGGACTGCGCGTTCTTCAGGACCACGCCCAGGGTGAGGAACACCCACATGATCGACGAGGCGAACAGCGTGGACAGACCCACGGCCGCGAACAGTCCGGGCCAGTGGTTGATGTCGAAGCCGACCAGGACGGCCACGATCATCAGCACGGTGGTCGCGAACAGCATCCGGATCAGTTCGACCGAGATCTTCGCGAACAGCACCGAGCCGCGCCCGATCGGCAGGGACCGGAAGCGGTCCATGACACCGGAGTTGAAGTCCTGACTGAACCCGGTGCCGACGCCCTGGGACAGCGTCATGCTCATCATCGCGATCATGCCGGGGATCACGTACTGCACATACCCGTCCTGCCCGCCGCCCGTGGCCTGTCCGATCGAGCCGCCGAAGACGAACACGAACAGCAGGGTGAAGACGATCGGCATCAGCAGCGCGTCGAACATGGACTCCGGGTCCTGCCGGATCCACAGCAGGTTGCGGCGGACGAGGGCGCCGGTGTGCCGCATGTGGGCGCGCAGCGGAATCCGCCCGTCGGCCTTGCTGCGGGCATCCATGTCGATGTCGATCTCGTTGACGGTCGCGGTCGCGGCGCTCATACGGCGACCTCCTCTCGGGTGTCGGCGGGCGTGGCGTCGTCGTCCTGCGGGGCACTGGCACGGTGGCCGGTGAGGGACAGGAACACCTCGTCCAGGCTGGGCAGTTCGGTGCTGATCGAGGAGATGGTGATTCCGCGCGCGATGACCGCGCCGGTCACGGCGGTGAGCTGCTCGTCGCTCAGGATCGGCACCAGGACGCTGCCGCTCGCGTTGTCCACGGCGGTGGTGGCGAGGCCGGTGATGCCGAGGTCGTCGAGGTCGCGGGCGAGTGGGCGCAGTTGCAGCGGATCGGCCGGGCGGATCCGCAGGGTACGGCCGCCGACCCTCGCCTTCAGCTCGTCGATGGCACCGCCGGCGACGACCTTCCCCCGGTCGATGACGGCCAGCTCGGAGGCGAGCTGTTCGGCCTCCTCCATGTACTGGGTGGTGAGCAGCACGGTCACCCCGTCGCCGACCATGCGCTTGACCTCGGCCCAGACCTCGTTGCGGGTCCGGGGGTCGAGCCCGGTGGTGGGTTCGTCGAGGAAGAGGACGACAGGCCGCCCGATCATGGAGGCGGCGAGATCCAGCCGCCGCCGCATACCGCCGGAGTACGTGCTCGCGGGCCGCTTGGCGGCGTCGGTGAGCGAGAACCGCTCCAGCAGCTCGTCGGCCCGGGCGCGGGCGTCCTTGCGGGGCAGGTCGAGGAGCCGCCCGATCATGTAGAGGTTCTCCCAGCCCGGGAGCTTCTCGTCCACGGAGGCGTACTGCCCGGTGAGCCCTATCACGCGCCGCAGCTGCCGGGGCTGGCGCAGGACGTCGTACCCGGCGACGGTCGCGTGGCCCGAGTCGGGCCGCAGCAGGGTGGACAGGATGCGTACGAGGGTGGTCTTGCCGGCGCCATTGGGCCCGAGCACCCCGAGCACGGTGCCTTCCCGGACGTCCAGGTCGACGCCGTCCAGCGCCTTGGTCTCGCCGTAGTGCTTGACCAGCCCCCGCACGGAAACGGCATGTTCGGCCCCGTCGGCGGGGTGATTGTCGATTCGCGTCATGGCCTCAACCTGACACCCCCCACCGACAGACCTCCTACAGACCGCCGACAGACCGCCTACAGACCGGGCGTCACGACGGCCCGATGACCTTCTTGCGCATGTGCCCGTAGACCACCGAGGTCCGTACGTCGGCGAGTTCTGGACGCTTCGTCAGCTTGTCCAGGACCACCGCGTGCAGATGGTCGGTGTCGCGGACGGCGACATGCACGAGGAAGTCATCGTTTCCGGTGAGGACGAAGAGCGAGATGACTTCGGGCATCTGCTCCAGGAAGGTCTGGAAGGCCTCGATCACCGCACGCGTCGGCGGGCGGACCCGTACGGCGATCACGGCCTGCAACCCGCGGCCGATCGCCGCGAGATCGGTCTCCGCGTGAAACCCCGTCAGAACGCCGCGTTCGCGCAGCGACCGGACCCGCTCCAGACAGGTGGACGGGGCGATGTGGAGCGCTTGGGCCATGTCCCGGTTGGTGCGCCGTCCGTCTTCCTGGAGCATCCGCACCAATGCCGAATCTAGTTCGTCCACGCTTGCCTCACTCTGTCAGAAGCCGAAGGTAATTCGGACTCTACGCGTTCACCTTGGGAGTCTTGCTAGCTTCCTTCTTGGTGACTGATTTTTATTCGGCCAGGGCATGTGGGAGGCGGCTTCGGATGCGTGAGCGAGGGCCCAGCGCGTGGGCGGTCTGTGCGGTGGTGGCGGCAGCCCTGTTCTGGAGCAGTTCGTACGCGGTGACCAAACAGGTGCTGGACGATGTCGGCCCGCTCACCATCGGCGCCATCAGGTTCACCATGGCGGCCCTGCTCCTGGGCATGCTCATCCGCCTGAACCGGCATCGCCCGGCCAGGCCGGACGCCCGGCAGCGGCGGCAGCTCTGTCTGAGCGGATTCCTCGGCATCACCGTGTACTTCGTCCTGGAGAACGTCGGTGTCGATCTGTCAACGGCGTCCGACGCGTCCCTGATCGTGGCCACGTACCCCATGATGACGATGCTGCTCGAACTGGTCGTCTTCCGTACCAGGATGCCGATGCTGCGGGTGACGGGCGTGCTGCTGGCCACCGTCGGCGCCTTCCTCGTCGTACGCAACGGAGCCGAGGTCGGCGGCAGTTCACGGTGGGCGGGAGACATCCTGCTGCTGCTCGGCGGGCTGGCCTGGGCCGGGTACAACGTGCTCACCAAGCGCGCGAGCACCGGCCAGAACGCCGTGAGCGTCACGTACTACCAGACCCTGGCGGGCGCGGCGGGATTCCTTCTCGCCTCCCTGCTGGAGGCCGGCGACTGGCAGCTCCCGGGCGCGACCTCCTCGGCACTGCTCGTCTACCTGGCCGTGGCGTGCTCGGTCGGCGGCTTCCTGCTCTACAACTACGGCCTGCGCAGGATGGCGTCGAGCGTCGCCGTGAACATCCTCAACCTGGTTCCGGTCTTCGGCGTCATCGGCGCCGTCGTGATCAACGGGGAGACGATCCGACTGGCCCAGGTGGCAGGCGGCGTCATCATCGTCGTCGGGGTGACGCTGGGGCTGATCGAACGGCGGGAGCGAGCCCCGGCGCCGGACGCGGACGACGAGCCGACCTCTCCGGAACCGCAGCCGCGACCGCTCGGGCCGGGACGGCGGCGTAAAACGGCGGCGTAAAGGGGGCAGCCCGCCGATGGGGGAAGTCGGCGGGCTGCGTTCGTACCGCAGTGGCTCTGTCGGATCAGTGGACGGAGTGCTCCTCCAGCGGGAACGTTCCGCCCGTCACATCCTCCGCGAACGCCTTCGCCGCATTCCCCATCACCTCACGCAGATTCGCGTACTGCTTGACGAACTTCGGCATCCGACCCCCGGTCAGCCCGAGCATGTCCGTCCACACCAGCACCTGCGCGTCCGTCTCCGCCCCGGCCCCGATACCGACCGTGGGGATGTGCAGGGTCCGCGTCACCTCGGCGGCCAGCTCGGCCGGCACCAGCTCCAGGACCACCGCGAACGCGCCCGCGTCCTGCACGGCCTTCGCGTCCCGCAGCAACTGCTGCGCGGCCTCCTCACCGCGCCCCTGCACGCGGTACCCCATGGAGTTCACGGACTGAGGGGTCAGTCCGATGTGGGCCATCACCGGGATCCCGGACTCGACCAGCAGCTCGATCTGGCGGTGCGAGCGCTCGCCGCCCTCCAGCTTGACGGCCCCGACCCCCGCCTCCTTCACCAGCCGGGTGGCCGAGCGCAGCGCCTGCACCGGCCCCTCCTGGTAGGACCCGAAGGGCAGGTCGCCGACGATCAGGGCCCGGCTGGTGCCCCGTACGACGGCCGCCGAGAGCATGGTCATCTCGTCGAGGGTGACGGGCACGGTCGACTCGTACCCGAGGTGACAGTTGCCCGCCGAGTCGCCGACCAGCATCACCGGGATACCGGCCTCGTCGAAGACGGACGCGGTCATCGCGTCGTACGCGGTGAGCATGGGCCACTTCTCGCCGCGCTCCTTGGCGGCACTGATGTCACGGACCGTGATGCGGCGTGTGCCCTTGCCTCCGTACAGCGCGTTCGTCGCGTGGGTGCTGCCGGCGGAGGTCTGGTGGGCAGCCTGAAGCTGCGTCATGGCAACGGCTCCTTCAATCATCTCGAGGCGCCCTGACGGCGTCCCCGGATCACCACCCATGGTGGCACCTCGCGTCCGGGATCGGCTAGTGGTCGCCCGTCGAGCGCATGCCCCTGTGCTGAACATCTCGCGCCCCGCGTTGCGCAGGCACCCCACCCTGTTTAAGGTCTCGGTAAAGACTTTCGATACGAGACGGTCTCGTATCGAAATGAGCTTAGGGTGGCAGCCATGACGACTTCTGCCGGCCCGTCCGCCCTCGACCCACGGATCCCCGAGACCGTGCACCGCAGACGCTGGGTCATCCTCGGCGTGCTCATGCTCAGCCTGTTGATCGTGGTCCTCGACAACTCCATCCTCAACGTCGCGATCAAGACCATCTCCACCCCCGCACCGACCGGCCTGGGCGCCACCCAGAGCGAGCTGGAGTGGGCGATCAACGCCTACACCCTCGTCTTCGCCGGGCTCCTGTTCTCCGCCGGCATCCTCGGCGACCGCCTCGGCCGCAAGAAGGTGCTCCTCGGCGGACTCACCGTCTTCGGCCTCGGCTCCGCCCTCGCCGCCTTCGCCGGCACGCCCACCGAACTCATCCTCTTCCGGGCCGTGATGGGCCTCGGCGCCGCCTTCGTGATGCCCGCCACCCTCGCCGTCCTGATGAACGTCTTCGAGCGCGAGGAGCAGCCCAAGGCCATCGGTATCTGGGCCGGCGGCGTCGGACTCGCCATCGCCATCGGGCCGATCACCGGCGGCGTACTCCTCGACCACTTCTGGTGGGGCTCGGTCTTCCTCATCAACGTACCGATCGTGATCATCGCGCTTGTGCTGATGACGGTCCTGGTGCCCGACTCCCGCGACCCGAAGCCGGGCCGTATCGACCCCGTCGGTGTCCTTCTCTCGGTCGTCGGTCTCGTACTCCTCGTCTACGGCATCATCAAGGGCGGCCAGCTCGCCGACTTCACCGACCCGCAGGTGCTGGCGACCATCGGCGCCGGTCTCGCCGTACTCGTCGGCTTCGTGCTGTTCGAGAAGCGCAGCGACCATCCGTCCATCGACGTGACGTACTTCCGCAACAAGACCTTCTCGGCGGCGATGTCCGTCATCGCGCTCGTCTTCTTCGCGCTGATGGGCGTGACCTTCTTCTCGGTCTTCTACACCCAGAGCGTGCGCGGCTACTCGCCCCTCCAGACCGGCCTGCTGATGCTGCCGCTGGCCGCCGCACAGCTGATCTTCGCGCCGCGCGCCCGGCTGGCCGTCGACCGCTTCGGCAACCGGGCCACGACCACCGCCGCGATGCTCCTGATCGCCGCGACCCTGGCCGCGTTCGCCTCGTTCGAGGCCGACACCCCGATCTGGGTGCTGGAGGTCGTCTTCTTCCTCATGGGCACCGGCATGGCGCACATCATGACGCCGACCAGCGTCGTCATCATGCAGGCCCTGCCCCGCGAGAAGGCCGGCTCCGCCTCCGCGCTCAGCAACACCTTCCGCCAGGTCGGCGGCGCGCTGGGCATCGCCGTACTCGGCTCCGTCCTCTCGGCGGCCTACCGCAGCGGCATCGAGGACAAGCTCGGCGCGCTGCCCGCCGGCGTACGGCACACCGCGGGCGAGTCCATCGAGGCCACACTCGGCGTCGCCGCGAAGCTCGGCCCCCGGGGCGAGGCTCTGGTCGCCCCCGCCAACGACGCCTTCCTGCACGCCATGCACGTCACCGCGCTGTGCGGCGCGGGCGTCGCCGTCCTGGGCGCCCTGGTCGTCGCCCTGTGCCTGCCGGGCCGCCCGGCCGCGCCCCAAGAGGGCGAGGAGGAAACGAGGTTGGTGTCGGCGGACCACTGACCGCCGGAGAGAATCGTACGTACGACACACGACACACGGCATACGTACGACAGACGACGGACGTACGACACACGACGCAGGACGAGGAAAGGACCAGGTCGCGTGAACCTCACGGACGGCCCGGCCGACGGGACCACCACCGGGGCCGCTACCGGGTCCACCACCGGTGGGACGACCACCGACGCCGAAGGGACCCCCGCACCCGGCCGGCCCCCCACGCGGGGCCGCCCCCGGAGCGAAGCCGTGGAGCGTTCCATCATCGAGGGCGTGCTGCGGCTCCTGGAGGAGGGCGTGCCGCTCGCGGACATCTCCATCGAGCGGGTGGCCCGTACCGCCGGTGTCGGCAAGGCCACCATCTACCGTCGCTGGCCGGGCAAGGAGGAGCTGTTCGTCGACGTCATGCGTGCCATGGAACCCGCGGACCCGGAGCTGCCCGGCACGTCGATGCGCGACGACCTGGTCGTCCTGCTGGAGGCGCTGCGCCGGCGCGGACTGGCCAACCGGTCCTCGGCGTTCCTGCACAACGTCCACGCGCAGATGAAGAGCAGCCCCAAGCTCTGGGCCGCCTACCACGCGACGGTCGTCGAACCCCGCCGCCTCCTCGGCATCGAACTGCTGCGCCGCGGCCGGCGGAACGGCGAGATCCGCCCGGACGTCGACGTCACCCTGCTGAACGACCTCTTCGTCGGCCCCATGCTCGTACGCACCGTGCTGCACTCCGACGGCGATCTGCCGGAGGGCCTGCCGGAGCAGATCGTCGACACGCTCCTGGAAGGTCTGCGGCCGACCGCCCCGTAACCGGGAATTCGTACGTCTGTCGGGCCACCCGGCGCTCGGCCGTGCGTGTTTCGTCACAGAGAGCGCTATCCGGCACGGCGACAGGAACTGGTCGCGCCGACTTGTTCGTCATCGTCCCCGTACGGCCGTCATGGGACGGCGAGATCGGAACCGATCATCCCCTAGGGTCTTAGGCGCGGGGACGAACGGGATGCACGGCAGGTTGTGAGGCGACGGTATGGCCCAGCAGGCGTACATGACGGAGACGGACAACGGAGGCTCGGGACCCGAGCGCCGGGGATCCCGGCTTCGGCGCCTGATGAGCCGTCTGACAGCCGGCTGGCGGGGCGATCCGAGAATCTGGCGCCGGGGCATCGTCACGGCCGTGGTGGCCCTGCTGCTGGCCCTCGTGATGGTGCTGCACGCGCAGATCCCCAACCGGATCGGCAACCTCGGCAGCCTCTCCGAGACGTTCCTGCCCTGGTTCGGCATCGTCCTCGTACCGCTGCTGCTGATCGTCGGGCTGATCCGGCGCTCGGCGACCGCGCTGATCGCGGTGCTGGTGCCGACGGCGGTCTGGTTCAACCTCTTCGGCGGGCTGCTCGGCAGCAACGCCGGTACGGGCGGCAATCTGACGGTGGCCACCCACAACGTCAACGCGGAGAACCCAGACCCCTCCGGCACGGCCCGCGACGTGGCGGGCTCCGGTGCCGACGTCCTCGCCCTGGAGGAGCTGACCGAGACGGCGGTCCCGACGTACGAGAAGGCCCTCGCGGCGACGTACAAGTACCACTCGGTGCAGGGCACGGTCGGTCTGTGGAGCAAGTACCCGATCAGCGCCTCCCGGCCGGTGGACATCAAGCTGGGCTGGACGCGTGCGATGCGCGCCACCGTGGCGACGCCGGAGGGACCGGTCGCGGTGTACGTCGCCCACCTCCCGTCGGTCCGCGTGAAGCTGGAGGCCGGCTTCACGGCCCGCCAGCGCGACCGGAGCGCGGACGCGCTGGGCGAGGCGCTCTACGACGAGAAGCTGACCCGCAAGATCCTGCTCGGTGACCTCAACGGCACGATGAACGACCGCGCGCTGAACGCCGTCACCGCCCAGATGCGCTCGACGCAGGGCGCGTCGGGCAGCGGCTTCGGGTTCAGCTGGCCGGCGTCGTTCCCGATGGCGCGGATCGACCAGATCATGGTGCAGGGAGTGGAGCCGGTCAGCTCCTGGTCACTGCCGCGCACGGCGAGCGACCATCTGCCGATCGCGGCACGGGTGAAGATTCCGGACTCGGCAACGGGCTCGTAACCCGGGGAACCTCCGGGGGAATAGTGGGCGTGGGAGCCTTTGTTCCGTACTTGAACATAAACTGTACGGACCTACCCCCACCGCTTCCTTCGAAAGGCCGCCTTCCCCATGTCCCGGCGCACGCCGACCCTTGCCCTGCTAGCCCTCGCCGTAGGTGCCTTCGGCATCGGCACCACCGAGTTCGTGATGATGGGCCTGCTGCCCGATGTCGCCGACGACCTGGGCATCTCGATCCCGTCCGCCGGACACCTGGTCTCGGCGTACGCGCTGGGCGTGGTGATCGGCGCCCCGCTGCTCGCGGCGCTGACGGCCCGGATGTCCCGCCGAAAGGTCCTGATAGGCCTGATGGCCCTGTTCGTGGCGGGCAACGCCCTGTCGGCGTTCGCGCCGACCTACGACTACCTCCTCGCCGCCCGCTTCCTGAGCGGGCTGCCGCACGGCGCGTTCTTCGGCGTGGGCGCGGTGGTGGCCACGACGATGGTCGCCCCCGAGCGCAAGGCCCGCTCGGTCTCCCTGATGTTCCTCGGCCTGACGGTCGCGAACGTGGTCGGCGTCCCCGTGGCGACGGCGATGGGCCAGCAGCTGGGCTGGCGGGCGACCTTCCTGGGCGTGAGCGTGATCGGCGTGGCGGCGATAGGGGCACTGGCGCTGCTGATCCCGCAGACTCGGACTGAAGCGCCGGTGGCGGGCCTGCGAGGCGAACTGGCCGCGCTGCGATCGCTCCCGGTGTGGCTCGCCCTGGGCACGACGGTGGCGGGTTTCGGCGCGCTCTTCTCGGCGTACAGCTACATCACCCCGATGCTCACGGACTCCGCGGGCTACGCCGACTCCAGCGTGACGGTGTTGCTGGCGCTGTTCGGCGTGGGCGCGACGATAGGCAACCTCCTGGGAGGCCGCCTGGCGGACCACGCGATGCGGCGCACGCTGTTCGGCGGCCTGGTGTCGCTGATCGTGGTCCTGAGCGCGTTCCCGCTGCTGATGAGTACGACGTGGAGCGCGGCGCTGGCGGTCATGCTGCTGGGCGCGGCGGCGTTCGTCACGGGCTCACCGCTCAACCTGATGGTGATGGAGCGGGCGTCGACGGCTCCGTCCCTGGCATCCTCGGCGAACCAGGCGGCGTTCAACCTGGCGAACGCGGGCGGCGCGTGGGTCGGGGGCCTCGCC
The DNA here is from genome assembly GCF_053599695.1 of Streptomyces sp. NPDC000878. Taxonomy (NCBI): domain Bacteria; kingdom Bacillati; phylum Actinomycetota; class Actinomycetes; order Kitasatosporales; family Streptomycetaceae; genus Streptomyces; species Streptomyces sp. NPDC000878. Next base: position 288,686 of record NZ_JBSFMT010000001.1, read on the forward strand.
CTGGCGGCGGGCTTCGGCGTGACGTCACCGGCGCTGGTCGGTGCGGGGCTGGCTGTGCTGGGCCTGGGAGTGGCCGGGGTGGCGTACGTGGTGGACCGGCGCGGGACGACTCCGTCGGCTGGGCGGGAGCGGTTGGTGGCGTCGCACGTGCCTTCGCGGGCGGAGCGGGTGCACCACTGACGGGAGTTCACGAACCCGTGACCGCGCGGGTGTTGGAGAACCATAGGATTCACGGCGACTGCCCCACCCCGGCTCCAACGGGGTGGGGCAGTCGCTGTCACTGATCCCGCGGCGCGGGAGTCACTCTCAACCGATGGTGACGGCCACGGACTTGGAGACGGTGGCGCCATCCTTGACGCGCAGCACCTCGCGGCCCTTCGTCTGGAACTTGTTGGCCAGCTTGTAGTTGCCGTCCTTGTTGAGCTTGGCGGTCACCGGCAGCGACACCCACTTGGCGCCGTCCTTCAGCTGGAGGGTGACCTTGCTGCCGGACGCGATGCCGGTGGCGTGGCCGGTGAAGGTGACCGGGTCGCCGAGCTTGATCTTGACGGCGCTCGCCTTGACGGTGATCGCGGGCTTCGCGGGGGCCGCGGCCGGGGCGGCGACGGCCGCCGTGGCACCGCCGGCGACCAGAACGGCAGAGAGCGCGGAGACGGTGGCAACACGGATGTTCATAGCAAACTCCTGGGTTTTTTCCGATTCCTTGAGAAGGCTCACAGAATTCTTTCTCTAATCCTTCTCTCAGGCTCCTCTCATGGCGAGAAAAGCCTGCGGGGCCGCATTCCTGAGCGCTTTGCTCTCCCTTGCGGCGGGCCTGACTCTACAGACACCACCAGGCATGATGCGGTTCCGAAGCCCCTCGAAAAAGCCGATTCAACAGTGAAATCACAGGATTCACGGGCGGATAACGGGCCTTGATTTGCGGTGATAAGCGGGACCTGTGTGAAGACGCTCTCACAATTGCTTGCGGGGCGCGGATGTGCCCCGCGCCGGCCAGATATCCGACGCGGGGTGGACGGCTCGGGGACCGGACGACGACCGATGAGTTTCACCGCGCCCCGGAGTCAGTCAGGGTGGAAGGGGCTGAGAACCAGCCACGGGACACACTCACGAGAAACACCCAGGAGACCCGAGATGCGCACCCTGATCAGCACTGCCTTCGTCTCGCTCGACGGGGTCGTGGAGGCACCCGGCGGCGAGCCCGGTTACCGGAACTCCGGTTGGACCTTCAAGGGCATCGAGTTCCTGCCGGAGGCGTACGAACTCAAGGGCCGTGAGCAGAAGGAAGCCGCCGCGATGATGCTGGGCCGGACCAGCTACGAGGCGTTCAGCCCGGTCTGGCCGGCCATGGAGGACTTCGCCGACTACAAGGTGATGCCGAAGTACGTCGTCTCCACCACCCTCACCGAGGCCGACCTGGTCCCGACCTGGGGCGAGACCACGATCCTGCGCTCGCTCGACGACGTCGCCGAACTGAAGGAGACCGAGGGCGGCCCGATCATCATCCACGGCAGCGCCACCCTCAACCGCAACCTCTCGGACGCCGGCCTCATCGACCGCTACCACCTGCTGGTCTTCCCGCTGCTGCTCGGCGCGGGCAAGCGTCTGTTCAGCGACACGGACAAGGACGCTCAGAAGCTGAGGCTCGTCGAGTCCGAGGTGTACGCCAACGGCCTGCAGAAGAACGTCTTCGACGTGGTCCGGTGAGAGTGCCGTACGCGCACACCAAAGGTCACGTTCCGTAAGCGCGCAGGAAGACGTCCGTCGCGGTGGCCGCGTCGGTGTCCGACGTGGCGTCGGGGCGGTACTCCAGCGGGCCGGTGAGCAGGGAGAGGAAGTGCTCGGCGGCCAGTTCCGGGTCGCACGGGCGCAGGCGGCCGGCGAGGGCCAGGCGGGCCAGGCGGTCGGCGAGGGCGGAACGTACCCGCAGGGCTGTGCGCTCGCGTACGGTCGCCGCCAGGTCGGGGAACTGGGTCGCCTGGGCGCGGGCCAACTGCCGTACGGCGCGGGCGTCCTCGCTGCTGAACTCCCGCAACAGGCCCCGGGCCACGGCCGCGAGCGGGGCGCGCGGGTCGCTGTCCGCGGCGGCCTCGCGCAGTTGCTCGACGACGGCGAGGGCCTGCGCGCCGATCCGGTCGGCGGCGGCCTCGACGGCCTCGCGGTAGAGGCTCTCCTTGTCGTTCAGGTGGTTGTAGACGGTCGGCTTGGCGACGCCCGCCTCCCGCGCGATCTCCTTCACGCACGCCTGGGCGTACCCGTGCCGCGCGAACACGACGAACGCGCCGTCCAGGATCGCCTGCCGCCGCTCGTTCCGCCCACGGGCGGTACGCCCGCCCCCGGTTGACACTTCTGAACCCATGGGTTCAGTGTAGTTACTGAACCCGTTAGGAAGAAAATCTGAACTCATTGGTTCAGTCACTGTGTGGGAGGGGTGGGACAGGCGTGATCGTCCACATGCTGCGCTTCACGTTCAAGGAGACCGCGACCGAGGAGGAGCGCGAGCACGTACTCGCTGTGCTGCGGCGCACGGCCTCCGTCGAGTCGGTGGCGTTCTCGACCGTGGGCCAGAACCTCGGCGAGCCCGACGGCTTCACCCATGCCTACTGCGTGGGCATCAACGACCTGCCGGCCCTGCGGCGCTACATGCACGACCCGGTTCACCTGGCCGGCGACCCGCAGATCATCCCCTACCTGGCCAGGGTCGCCATCGGCCCGGACCTGTCCGACGACATGACCCCCACCCTCGCCCGGGACATCCTCGCCCTGCACGAGGAGAAGGTCGCGCTCCACCCGGAATGGGCCGCCGAATTCGGCCCGCTCCTGGCGGCCTGAGGGAACGAGCTGCTTCTCGACGCGGGGAAGTCATCGCATATACGACACCCGCGGCCCGCATCCAGTACTGGCGAGGCTCGGCGCCACCCATCGACCCTCCCCGCGCCCGTGACCGGACCGGTCGTCCAGATCAGGCCGACTCCCGCCACCCATTGGTAATAGGCAGCCGCCGGTCCTTCCCGAACCCCTTCGCCGAGATCTTCGTCCCCGGTGGATACTGCCGCCGCTTGTACTCCGCCGTGTCCACCATCCGCAGTACCCGGGTCACCAGCCCCGCGTCGTACCCGGCCGCGACGATCGTGTCGGCCCCCGAGTCCCGGTCCACGTACAGCTCCAGAATCCCGTCCAGCACCGGATAGTCCGGGAGGGAATCCGTGTCGATCTGGCCCGGACGCAGCTCCGCACTCGGCGGTTTGCTGATCGAGTTCTCCGGGATCGGCGGCGTCTGGCCCCGTTCCGCAGCCGCACGATTCCGCCACTCCGCCAGGCGGAAGATCGACGTCTTGTACACATCCTTGATGGGGCCGTACGCGCCCACCGAGTCCCCGTACAACGTCGAGTAACCCACCGCCAGTTCCGACTTGTTGCCCGGCGCCAGGACGATGTGGCCCTCCTGGTTGGAGATCGCCATCAGCATCGTGCCGCGCAGGCGCGACTGGAGGTTCTCCTCCGCCAGGCCCGTCAGGCCCAGCGAGCCCATGTACGCGTCGAACATCGGCGCGATCGGCACCGTACGGAAGTTGAGGCCCGTCCGCTTCGCCAGTTCCGCCGCGTCGCCGATCGAGTGGTCGGAGGAGTACTTGGACGGCATCGCCACGCCGTACACGTTCTCCGCGCCCACCGCGTCGCACGCCAGCGCCGCGACCAGTGCCGAGTCGATGCCGCCGGACAGGCCGATCAGGACCGAGCGGAAGCCGTTCTTCGTCACGTACGCCCGCAGGCCCACCACCAGCGCCGAGTACATCTCCTCGTCGTCGTCCAGGCGTTCCGCGTACGAGCCCGTCCGCTCGGCCTCGTACGCCGGAAGCGGGTCCTCGGACAGCACGACACGGTCGATACGCAGACCGTCGTCCACCACGCCCACCGGCGCGTCCGGCAGCGCCGCCGGCAGGTCCAGGTCCAGGACCACGCAGCCCTCCGTGAACTGGGGGGCCCGCGCGATCACCTCGCCGTCCCTGTCGACCACGATCGAGTCGCCGTCGAAGACCAGTTCGTCCTGGCCGCCGACCATCGCCAGGTAGGCGGTCGTACAGCCGGCCTCCTGGGCGCGCTTGCGGACCAGCTCCAGGCGGGTGTCGTCCTTGTCGCGCTCGAACGGGGAGGCGTTGATCGAGAGGAGCAGGCCCGCCTTCGCCGAGCGGGCCGCCGGGACCCGGCCGCCGTCCTGCCAGAGGTCCTCGCAGATCGCCAGGGCCACGTCGACGCCGTGCACGCGGAGCACCGGCATGGTGTCGCCCTGCACGAAGTAGCGGAACTCGTCGAAGACGCCGTAGTTGGGGAGGTGGTGCTTGGCGTAGGTGAGGATCACTTCGCCGTGGTGCAGCACCGCGCCCGCGTTGCGCGGGGAGCCCGCCGGGCGGCCGAACTTCGGCAGGTCGGTCTCGGAGCGGTCGAGGTAGCCGACGACCACCGGCAGCTCACCGAAGCCCTCGTCGGCCAGACGCGCGGCGAGCGAGCGCAGGGCCGCACGGGACGCCTCCACGAAGGAGGAGCGCAGGGCGAGGTCCTCGACGGGGTACCCGGTCAGCACCATCTCCGGGAACGCCACGAGATGCGCTCCCTGCTCGGCGGAGTGCCGGGTCCAGCGGAGGATCGAGTCCGCGTTCCCGGCGATGTCGCCGACGCGCGAGTCGATCTGGTTCAGGGCGAGGCGTAGTTGAGGCACGCCGCCAAGTGTAATCGTCAATTCGACGCGATGGGGTGGTGGAGGGAGGGATGTGTGTCACCCCACGTCACTCCCGCCACCACCCGGCATCACCTGGAACCGCCCAAAGAGGCGCCTCAGCGGCGGTACGACTCCACGTAACCCTTCGCGGGCGTACCCACGCCGGTCACGTCGTCGTAGCCGCGTACGGCCTTCAGCGAGCTGTCCTTGCCGAGGCTGCGGACGGAGGTGAGGATCCCGTCCGTGGCGTCGTACCCGTTGGTGAAGTCCAGGCGTGCCACGGCGAGCCCGTACCCCGTGGGGTTGTCGGTCACGTCGTGGTAGACCTTCGCGTGCGAGGCGTACCTCGCGTAGATCGCCGGGTTGGCGAAGCCGATCGGCGCGCCGCCGCGGGCCTCCTGCGCGAGGGCCTGTACGGCCGCGATCACCGGCGCCGCAAGCGACGTACCGCCGATGCGGTACTCGCTGTACGCGGTGCCGCCCTCCGGCAGGGTCTGGGTCTGGCCGACCTTGAAACCGGTGTTCGGGTCGGCGATCGCCGCGATGTCCGGGACGACCCGGTTGCCCTTCTCGCTGTTGGCCTTGGCCAGCGAGTTCGGGACGATGCCCTTCTGGTAGAAGGGTTCGGCGACCGTGGCGCTGGTGCCGCCGCCCGCGCCCGAGGTGTAGGCGCCCGGGAAGTCCGTCCAGCTCTTGCCGTCGGCCGACAGCGTGGCCTTCTCGGTGCCCCAGCCGGTCTCCCACTGGTACGCGTCACCCTTGCCGACCGCCAGCGAGGTACCGCCGACCGCTGTCACCCACGCCGAGTTGGCCGGGGTGTCGACCTGCTTCGTACCGGTGTTGACGACCTCGTCGCCGTTGTCGCCTGAGGAGAAGTAGAAGCCGATGCCCTCGACCGCGCCCAGCTTGAACACCTGGTCGTAGGCGGCGGCCAGGTCCGGGGTCTGGTTGGCCTCGATGTCGCCCCACGAGTTGGAGACGATGTCCGCGAGGTGCTTGTCGACGATCGTCCCGAGCGAGTCGAGCAGATCGTCGTCCATGCAGGACGCGGAGCCGACGTACGTGATGTCCGCGGCCGGCGCGACCGCGTGCACGGCCTCGACGTCGAGGGTCTCCTCGCCGTACCAGCCGGCCGCCGAGCACTCCTCGGTGTACGCGTAGTCCTTCGGCAGGACCTGCTTGAGCTGGCCGCCGCGGTAGGAGGCGTCGCCGTGCTTGGCCGCGTAGGTGGCGGCGTCGCCGGCGATGGTCGGCGAGGCGTAGGCGTCGGTGATGGCGACGCGCACCTTCTTGCCGGTCCAGCTGCCCGCGCCGTACGCGGCCCGCAGCTGCTTGCCCGTGTAGCCCTCGACGGCGTACGGGATCTGCTTGCCGTACGCCGTCGGCAGCGTGGCGGCGGTGTTCGAGCCGTAGTACGAGGAGAACGGCCCGGCGTTGCGGAACACCGTCTCCGGCGCGGGCAGCGTGTCGTCGTGGGTCGCCGTGTGCGGGGCGTTGTCCAGACCCGTGACGGTCAGGACGGCACCGTTGAGGCTCTCCGGCGCGGACGCGGTCTTCGCGGGCGCGCGGTACGTCTTCTTGCCCTTGGCGTAGTTGTGCAGCTGCGTGCCGAAGGCCTTCTCGGCGGCGGTCACGTCACCGGTCACCGCGACGTAGTGTGCCGTGACGCCGGTGACCTTGAGCCCCGCCGCCGTCAGCCACGCCTTGACCGCGGCGACCTGGGCCGGGGAGGCCCCGAAGCGCTGCTGGACCTGCGCGGCGGTGAGGTACTTGCCGTACACGGCGGACGTCGGGTCGGAGACGGCCCTCGCGTACGCGGCCAGACCGGTGGCGTCCCGGCCGGCGAGGTAGACCCGGGCGGAGACCTTGGAGCCGTCGGACGTGGCTCCCTTGTCCGCCGCGGCGGTGGCCCACGCGGGCCTGGTGCCGGCCAGCGTGTCCCGGCCCGGGGCGTCCGCGGCCTGGGCCGCGGGTATGCCGAGCGCCAGCGCGCCGGCGAGGAGCGGCAGGGTCGCTGCCAGGCTCACACCGGCGCGCGTGATGGCGCGATTGGATCTCATTGAGGAACCCCCAGTTGCGGTTCAACGCGAGTGATCGTCCGACTCTCGCGATGAACCGTTCATGCCAGGGGAATCAGGGGGGCATGGCTGGGCCAAGAAGCTCCCAAGGAACCGTATACACAGGGGATTTAAGGCAAATATCCCAACTGGGTGCCTACGAAAGGGCCTTGGCGCCGCGCTCCTTCAACATCCCCGCCATCAGGGAGATCTCCGACTCCTGCGCGTTGGCCATGCCCTGCGCGAGCCGCTTCTCCACCCCCACCTCGCACCGCTCCACACACCCCTCGGCCATGTGGATACCGCCCTGATGGTGCTCGGTCATCAACTGGAGATAGAGGACCTCGGCCTGCTTGCCGCTGAGCTTGCCCAGCTTCGTCAGCTCGGTGTTGGTCGCCATGCCCGGCATCAGCGCGCCGTCCTTGCCGTCGGCCATGCCCGCCATGTCCATCCAGGACATGGGCGCGTCCGAGGACACCTTCGGCAGTTCCCACAGGTCGAGCCAGCCCAGCAGCATGCCGCGCTGGTTGGCCTGCGTCTGCGAGATGTCGTACGCGAGGCGCCTGATCTCCTCGTTGTCCGTCCGGTCGCGCACGATGTACGACATCTCGACGGCCTGCTGGTGATGGACCGCCATGTCACGGGCGAAGCCGGCGTCCGCCGAGTCGGCGGCGGGCGCCGTCATCCCGGAGTCGTCGCCGTCGGCGACCGCGTAGGTGATCGCGCCGGCCGCGACGAGCGCCGTCACGGCGGCAGCGGCGATCCAGGGCGCCCGCATCACTGGGACAGCCCGTTCGTGCAGGCGGCACCCGGCTCCGGGGTCTGGTCGCCCTGGACGAACTCCGAGAAGAACTTGTCCACGTTCGGGTCGGTGGCGCTGGTCACCGTGCGCTGCTTGCCCCAGGCGGAGAGCATGATCGGGTCCGCCTGCTTGTCGTCCGGGCTCATCAGCGTGTACGGCGTCTTCTTCACCTTGGCCGCGAGCGCGTCGATGTCGGTCTTCGACGCCTTGCTGTTGTACGTCACCCACACCGCGCCGTGCTCCAGCGAGTGCACGGCGTTCATGTTGTTGATCGCCTTGGTGTAGACGTCGCCGTTGCAGTTCATCCAGACCTGGTTGTGGTCACCGCCGACCGGGGGCTCCATCGGGTAGTTCACGGTCTTGGTGACGTGGTTCTGGGTGAGCTTCGTGTCCCAGGTCTTCACACCGTCCGCGCCGGTGACGAACTTGCCCGTGCCCTTGGAGTCGCTCGCGGCGGTGGTGCTGTCGTCATCGGACTGCGACCGCACGAGGACGGTCGCTCCGACGACCAGGCCGGCCACTATGACAACGCTCACGCCGATCGTGAGGATCCGGTTCCGGCGCTCGCGCGAACGCTCTGCGCGCCGCATCTCCTCTATACGCGCCTTGCGCGCCGCGCTGCCACTGCCGCTGTCTTTGGCGCTCTTCTTGGCGGAACCCATGGGATCGATCCTTCTGGGGAAAGGGACGGGGAAAGGGACGGTCGGTCCCCTGATCGTAATCCGTGGCGGCTGATCGTCGGCCCCGATGGTCCGCAACGGTTCCGGTTGGTGGGCGCCCATTACGGATATCGCCGCGAACAGGCAAGATGGCTGCAGAGCGGTCCACCCGCCGTACGCGAGGCGTTCACTCCGAGGTCGGCTGGACGATCAAGGTGCGCAATGCGCATGAAATGCTGTTGTGGTGGGATGCTCAGGTGCCCGACCGCCTTCCGTGGTGCGGGAGACAGGCGGCCTGACCAGCAAGGATGGGGAAGCGGAAGATGGACAAGCAGCAGGAGTTCGTGCTCCGGACGTTGGAGGAGCGTGACATCCGGTTCGTCCGGCTGTGGTTCACGGACGTGCTGGGCTTCCTCAAGTCCGTCGCCGTGGCCCCGGCCGAACTGGAGCAGGCCTTCGACGAGGGCATCGGTTTCGACGGCTCCGCGATCGAGGGCTTCGCCCGCGTCTACGAGTCCGACATGATCGCCAAGCCGGACCCGTCGACGTTCCAGATCCTCCCGTGGCGCGCCGAGGCCCCCGGTACGGCCCGGATGTTCTGCGACATCCTCATGCCGGACGGCTCCCCGTCCTTCGCGGACCCGCGCTACGTCCTCAAGCGCGCCCTCACCCGCGGCTCCGACCTGGGTTTCACCTTCTACACCCACCCGGAGATCGAGTTCTTCCTCCTGAAGGACAAGCCGCTCGACGGCACCCGCCCGACCCCGGCCGACAACTCCGGCTACTTCGACCACACCCCGACCCACGTCGGCCAGGACTTCCGCCGCCAGGCCATCACGATGCTGGAGTCCATGGGCATCTCGGTCGAGTTCTCCCACCACGAGGGCGCCCCGGGCCAGCAGGAGATCGACCTCCGCTACGCGGACGCGCTCTCGACGGCGGACAACATCATGACGTTCCGCCTGGTCATGAAGCAGGTGGCGCTGGAGCAGGGCGTGAACGCGACGTTCATGCCGAAGCCGTTCAGTGAGCACCCGGGCAGCGGCATGCACACGCACCTGTCCTTGTTCGAGGGTGACCGGAACGCGTTCTACGAGTCCGGCTCGGAGTACCAGCTGTCGAAGGTGGGCCGCTCGTTCATCGCGGGCTTGCTGAAGCACGCGGCGGAGATCGCGGCGGTCACCAACCAGTGGGTGAACTCGTACAAGCGCATCTGGGGCGGCTCGGAGCGCACGGCGGGCGCCGGCGGCGAGGCACCCTCGTACATCTGCTGGGGACACAACAACCGCTCGGCCCTGGTCCGCGTCCCGATGTACAAGCCCGGCAAGACGGGCTCCGCGCGCGTGGAGGTCCGCTCCCTGGACTCGGGCGCGAACCCGTACCTGGCGTACGCCGTCCTGCTGGCCGCCGGCCTCAAGGGCATCGAGGAGGGCTACGAGCTGCCCCCGGGCGCCGACGACGACGTATGGGCCCTCTCGGACGCGGAGCGCCGCGCGATGGGGATCGAGCCCCTCCCGCAGAACCTCGGCGAGGCTCTGACGCTGATGGAGCGCAGCGAACTGGTCGCCGAGACGCTCGGCGAGCACGTGTTCGACTTCTTCCTGCGGAACAAGCGGCAGGAGTGGGAGGAGTACCGCTCCGAGGTGACGGCGTTCGAGCTGCGGAAGAACTTGCCGGTTCTCTGACGGCCGCTTCGACGGGGTGCACCGGCCGCTTTCCTCACTTGCGGCCGGTGGGGGCTTGTCGCGCAGTTCCCCGCGCCCCTAAAGACAGGGGCGCGGGTGCCGGGGTGGGATTCAGCTGGTCGCCATTTCGCTCAGCAACGTATGCAGCGGCTTCGCCGCCCGCACCCGGTACTCCTGGATCGCCCAGCCGTTGCCGTCAGGGTCCTTGAAGTACATGAAGGTGGCGCCGTCGTCCGGGGAGAACTGCATCGGCTCCGAGATCTCCAGGCCGCGGTCCACCAGCTCGGCGTGGGCCGCCTTGATGTCGGGGACGCACAGCTGGAGGCCCTGGTACGAGCCCGGGGCCGGGGTCGGGCCGTCCATCGTGTCCCAGATGGTGTCGCCCAGGGCGATCGAACAGCCCGAGCCCGGGGGCGTCAGCTGGACGATGCGCATTCCCGGCATGACCTCCTGGTCGATGTCGACGTGGAAACCGGCCTTGTCGCGGTAGAAGTCGCGGGCCCGGTCGATGTCGCTCACGGGCAGTGGGATGACTTCGAGCGTGTACTGCATCGCTGGTCCTCCAGATAGCTTCACGTCGTCCTTGACGGGCGCCTCAGGCGAACCGCCAGCGCGTCTGGCTGAACGGCTCCCCTTTACCGAAGCCGAAAACCGTGCGGGGCGCCACCGAAAAGACCACAGCGTGTCCGGCGCCGTGCTGGAAGTAACCGTCCCGCACCTCGAAGTGCCAGAAGCTGCCGTACTTGGCCTCCCAGGCCGCGGCCAGCTCGCGCAGCCTCCGGTCGTCGGCCACCCGTACCGCCTCGCCCTCCACCACCAGGTCGTAGCCCTTGTCCCAGGTGCTGGTGCCCGTCGTCAGCACGACCTGCGGGTTCTGGTCGAGGTTGCGCGCCTTGCGCTCCTCGGGGCCCGTGCAGAAGTGCAGCGCGCCGTGCGACCAGACCGCGGGCAGCGGGGTGACATGGGGGCGACCGTCGGGCCGTACCGTCGAGATCCAGAAGAGTTCCGCGGCGGTGAGCAGCGTCTCCGCCTCGGACCACGGGGGAGCGGTGGCGGTCTCGTCGCTGTAGCGGGGATCCAGTTCGGCCTGCGGTTCCATGTGATCCCTTCCCTTCGCCGGAGTCATGGGGCTGGTCAGAGGGCCTCCGGCTCAGGGAACACCCGCGCCACCGCCGCCGCGCGGCTGGAGACGCCCAGGCGGCCGAACGCGTTCTCCAGGTGCTTGCGGACCGTGCTCGGGGAGACCGTCAGCTGCTCGGCTATCTGCGGGGTGGCCATGCCCAGGGCCACACAGCGCAGGACGTCGAGTTCGCGTTCGGTCAGGCGTACGGGGTGGCGGCGTCTGAGGGCCGCGTCGCGGTAGATCGCGTACAGGTGGGGCGCCAGCAGGTAGAGGGTGGTCATCTCGGCGTCGGTGAACGGCTTCGGGTCGTCACGCAGGAGCGAGAAGACGCGAGTGCGGCCGGGAGCGGTGGGCAGGGCGATGGTCGCGATGCACTTGGACGGACGCAGGAACTCGGTGTAGATCGGCAGATTCGTCAGTCGGCGGACCGGCATGAAGTCCGTCATCTGCGTGATCTCCGGGCTGCTGCGCGGGTGGGAGACGACCCGCTGGCACTGGAGATGCTGGTGGCGCCAGCGCCAGTACCCGTCCATCTCGCAGTCCAGGTCCTCGGGCAGCGTCTCCTGCCCGTTGAGCCTGTGCCTGGTCGGGATGTCCAGCTCCGAGAAGCTGACGGCGTCGCAGGGCACGAGGCTCTGGAGACCGAAGAGCAGGCATCTCGGCGGCACGTCGTCCGACGTGTCCTCTCGTGCCTCGGCGAGGACGTCCGCCATGCGTCGCAGGTGGGCCTGGGCCGTCGTACCGGCTGCTGCTGTCATGACGGCCTCCCGGGGCCGGGTCTCGCGTGTCTCCGAATGTACGCCCGCGGGTCTCCGTGACGCCGGGAATGCCGGAGATTCGCCAAATGACGAATGGGCTACGGGCGTTGGCGCGCGCAGTGTCGACGCAGGCGGCCGAGCCGACCGCCTGCGCCGGCCCGACGGAGGCATGCCATGCGCGTCCACCTGCCCTGTACATCCAACTCGTCCCGTCTCGTAGGCGCCGCCGCCCTCGTCGCCACCCTGCTCACCACCGGGTGCGACGGAGCGCCCGCCACCGCCGAGGCCGCGAGCGACGGCACGGTCACGGAGTTCTCCGACGTACTGTTCACGCTCGGGTCCCATGGCGGGGTCCGGATCGGCGGGGAGTCGCGTGCGGCCGTCCGGTCGGTCGGGGCCTTCACCTCGGCCGAGGGCCGCGCCCACCCCTTCACCCGGCCCGACGACCAGCTGCTGGTGGTACTGCGCCACTGGCCCGCCCCGCACACCCCGGAGCGCGCCTCGCGGGGGAGGGTGTCCCGGCCGTGGCCCCCGGAGGAGCCCTCGGTCGAGTCGGGGTTCCTGGTCGATACGGCGGACCGGGTACGCGCCGACCTCGACGGACACCCGGTGGACCAGTTGCGGCGGGGCACCATCCGGATCGACGTGACGGGGGCGGACGCCGATGACCTGGTCCGACTCACGCTGTCCGTGTCGCGCGGGACCACGGGGCCCGCGCGGCCGGATGCCCCGGCCTGCGAGGGCCTAGACCGCCGGACCAGTCACCGGGTCGTCCTCCCGACGGTCGAGCCCGGGACACCCGTACGGGATGCGGCCGAGGCACTACGGAAACAGTGCCTGGACGTCCAGTACGCGTCCCTACCGGACAACGGACCGTCCGGCACCGTACGGCGCGTCCTAGTGCCCATCGCCGGCCAACCCCTCACCGCGGCAGTCCTCCCCCCTCCCGACGGCACCGCGCCTCAGGGCCACGCCCCGGGCGACAGGGCGTCGACCGACCTCTCCCGGCCGGCGACGGTGGTCGTGGCCCGGTGACTCGGCGGTGGTCGCTCCGCGGGCGGACCTCGGCGGCCTGTTCGGCGCTGCCGGTCGGGGCGGTGGTGCGGGCTGGCTTCGCCTGGTCGGCCAGGGCGGTCGCCGTCCGGTGAAGCCATGCGGCTGGCGGCGGGGGCGGGGGCGGGGTCGTTCCTCCTCGGGCGGATCCCGGGGACCTGTTCGACGTCGCCGGCCGAGTCGGGGTGAGGTCGGAGGGGTCGGCGGTGTGGGCCGGCTTCTCCGGGCCGGCCACGGTGGTCGTCGTGGCCCGCTGAAGCCGTGCGGCCGGGCGGCAGGGCGAGCGGGGGTCGTCCCTGCGCGGGCCGACTTCGGCGGTCTCTTCGGCGCTGCCGGTCGGGTCGATGGTATGGATCGGTTTCTCCCGGCTGGCCAGGGTGGTCGTGGCCCGGTGACTCGACGGCCGTCCTTACCTCGGGAGGATCTCGGCGGCCTGCTCGGCGCTGTCGGCCGGGTCGGCGGTGTGGGCCGGCTTCTCCCGGTCGGTCACGGTCGTCGTCGCCCGCGGAAGCCGCGCGGCCGGGCGGCGGCGGTCGTACATCCTCGGGCGGACCCCGGCGCCCCGCTCGGCGCCACCGACCACGCCACGCCGCGCCGGTAGGCGGGGCCACGCCGCCCGGGGCGGCCACCGGGAGCCGGGGCCGGGCCGGCTCCGGAGTCTAGGCCTGGGCCTGGGGCGGGAGCCGACGCGACGGCCGGGCGCCCGAGTAGCGGCCGTCGGGTCGGAAACCCCGTCCCCCGCCCCGGTGCCTCACCCACCCTCTCCGGTTACGCTCAAGGCCGCACGACCTAGATCCGATCGGGAGGCCCAGGATGATGGCGCCGGGGCGCAGGAGCAGTACCTTCACGCGGCTGCTGCGGCACGGTTTCACCGATCCCTCCGGGGCCGAGCGGCTCCTCGACAGTGTCGAGCTGGCCTCCCTGCGGGACGACCCGGTGCTGCTCGACGCGCTGGGCGCGACCGCCGACCCGGATCTCGCGCTGCTCGGGCTCGTCCGGCTCGTCGAGGCGCAGGACGGGCGGACCGCCCGGCACGAGCTGCTGGACACGGTCATAGCGGCCAAGCCGCTGCGTGACCGGCTCCTCGGGGTGCTCGGCGCCTCCGCCGCCCTCGGGGATCACCTCATCCGGCATCCGCGCGACTGGCACGCCTTCGTCATGTACGAACCCCGCGATCTCCACCCGGGTGTCGAGGAGTTCGAGCGCGGGCTCGCCCAGGCCAACGACCCCGTGTCGCTGCGCGTCGCCTACCGGCGCTGCCTGCTGTCCATCGCCGCCCGCGACGTGTGCGGTACGACCGACCTCGCCGAGACCGCCGCCGAGCTGGCCGACCTCGCCACCGCGACCCTCCGCGCCGCCCTCGCCATCGCCCGGACCGCCGCACCCGAGGACGCCTCGATCTGCCGGCTCGCCGTCATCGCCATGGGCAAGTGCGGTGGCCACGAGCTGAATTACGTCTCCGATGTTGACGTTATTTTCGTGGGGGAGGCTGTTGACGGGGCCGATGAGGGGAAGGCGCTGCGCGCCGCCACACGGCTTGCCTCCCACCTCATGCGGATCTGTTCCGAGACCACCATCGAGGGGAGTATCTGGCCCGTCGATGCCAATCTGCGGCCGGAGGGCCGTAACGGTCCGCTCGTGCGGACTCTCAGCAGTCATCTCGCCTACTACCAGCGCTGGGCCAAGACCTGGGAGTTCCAGGCGCTGCTCAAGGCCCGGCCCGTCGCCGGTGACTTCGCGCTGGGGGAGGAGTACGTCGCCGCGCTCGCGCCCCTCGTCTGGCACGCCGCCGAGCGCGAGAACTTCGTCAACGACGTGCAGAAGATGCGCCGCCGGGTCGTCGAGAACATTCCCATCGCCGAGGTCGAGCGCGAGCTGAAACTTGGGCCCGGTGGGTTGCGCGACGTCGAATTCGCCGTCCAGCTGCTTCAGTTGGTGCACGGGCGGGCCGACACCTCCCTGCGGAGCGGGACCACTCTCGACGCCCTCAACGCGCTCGCCGCGGGTGGGTACGTCGGGCGCGCCGATGCCGTACAGCTCGACGACGCCTACCGGTTCCTGCGGTCCATGGAGCACCGGATCCAGCTGTTCCGGCTGCGGCGTACCCACCTCGTTCCCGAGGACGAGGCCGATCTGCGGCGCATCGGGCGCTCGTTGGGGCTCCGTACCGACCCCGTCGCCGAGCTGAACCGCGAGTGGAAGCGGCACGCGTCCGTCGTACGGCGGCTGCACGAGAAGCTCTTCTACCGGCCGCTCCTCGACGCCGTCGCCCAACTCGCCCCCGGCGAGAGCAGGTTGAGCACCGGCGCGGCCCGGGAGCGGCTGGTCGCGCTCGGGTACGCCGATCCGGCCGCCGCCCTGCGGCACCTGGAGGCGCTGGCCAGCGGCGTGAGCCGGAAGGCGGCCATCCAACGGACCCTGCTGCCCGTCCTGTTGGGCTGGTTCGCCGACTCCGCCGACCCGGACGCCGGACTCCTCAACTTCCGCAAGGTGTCGGACGCGCTCGGCCGAACCCCTTGGTACCTACGGCTGTTGAGGGACGAAGGGCCCGCCGCCGGGAACCTGGCCCGCGTCCTGTCGGCCGGACGTCTCGCCCCCGACCTGCTGATGCGGGCCCCCGAGGCCGTCGCGCTGCTCGGCGACGGTGACGGCGGAGGCCAGCTGGAGCCACGCGAACGCGCCCACCTGGAGCAGGAGATACTGGCCGCCGTCGGACGCGCCGACACCGGCGAACAGGGCGTGTACGCCGCGCGCGGTGTCCGCCGACGCGAACTCTTCCGTACGGCCGCCGCCGACATCATCGGCTCCTACGGCACCGAGCAGTCGCCCGCGGAGGCCGACCAGGGCGCCCTCGTGGATCTCGTCGGCGGCGCGCTCTCCGACATCACGGCGGCGACCATCGCCGGGACCCTGCGCGCGGTCGTCCGGGACGGCTGGGGCGACACCCTGCCCACCCGGTTCGCGGTGATCGGCATGGGCCGCTTCGGCGGGCACGAACTCGGCTACGGCTCCGACGCCGACGTGCTCTTCGTGCACGAGGCCCGGGACGGCGTCGGCGAGGAGGAGGCCGCCAGGGCCGCGAACGCCGTGGTCTCCGAGATGCGCCGGCTGCTCCAAGTCCCCAGCTCCGACCCGCCGTTGCTCATCGACGCGGATCTGCGCCCCGAGGGCAAGTCGGGGCCGATGGTCCGCACCCTGACCTCGTACGAGGCCTACTACCGCCGTTGGTCCCTCGGCTGGGAGTCCCAGGCGCTGCTGCGGGCCGAAGTCGTCGCCGGGGACCTGGAGTTGGGGCGCCGTTTCATCGAGCTGATCGACCCGCTGCGCTACCCGGCGGAGGGGCTCGGCGACGACGCGGTGCGTGAGATCCGGCGCCTGAAGGCCCGTATGGAGTCGGAGCGGATGCCTCGCGGCGCCGATTCGACCCTGCACACCAAGCTCGGGCGGGGCGGCCTCTCGGACGTCGAGTGGACCGTCCAGCTGGTGCAACTCCAGCACGGCTGGGCCGAACCCGGGCTGCGGACCACCCGTACCCGCGAGGCCCTCGCCGCCGCCTGCGCCGCCGAACTGATCTCCGGGGAGGACGCCGCGATACTGGACGAGGCATGGGTCCTGGCCACCCGGGTGCGCAACGCCGTGATGCTGGTGCGCGGGCGGGCCGGGGACACCTTCCCCTCCGACGGGCGTGAACTGGGCGCGGTGGGACGGTATCTGGGGTACGGGCCGGGGCATGTCGGCGACATGATCGACGACTACCGGAGGACCACCCGGCGGGCCCGGAGCGTCGTGGACACCCTGTTCTACGGAGCGGCGTCCATGTAGGCCACGTAGATCAGGTAGGCCACGTAGGAACGAGCGTGTCAGCCGCCCCGGTCGCCCCGGTCGGCTATGGCTTGACCGGGAGCAGCAGCCCGCCCTGCCCCTGCACCGGGACCAGCTTCGGGAGGGCGTACGGCAGCTTGCCGTACCAGAGGCGGGCCACCAGGAAGCCGAAGGCCAGGCAGAGGAGGCCGCCCACCGCGTCCAGCCAGAAGTGGTTGGCGGTGGCGACGATCACCAGCAGCGTGGCCATCGGGTAGAGCAGACCGAGGACGCGCACCCACGGGACGCTCGCCAGGGCGAAGATCGTCAGACCCGCCCACGTGGACCAGCCGATGTGCATCGACGGCATCGCCGCGTACTGGTTCGACATGTGCTTGAGGTCGCCGGAGGCCATCGAACCCCAGGTGTGGTGGACCATCACCGTGTCGATGAAGTCGCTGCCGTTCATCAGCCGGGGCGGGGCGAGCGGATACAGGTAGTAACCGACCAGTGCGACGACCGTGGTCGCGAAGAGGGTCAGACGTGTCGCCGCGTAACGGCCGGGGTGACTGCGGTACAGCCACACGAGAACACCGAGCGTGACGACGAAGTGCAGCGTGGCGTAGTAGTAGTTCATGCCCACGATCAGCCAAGTCACCGAGTTGACCGCGTGGTTAACCGATTCCTCGAAGGCGATGCCCAGGCTGTGCTCGGTCTTCCAGATCCAGTCCGCGTTGCGCAGCGCCTCGGCCTTCTGCTCCGGTACGGCGTTGCGGATCAGCGAGTACGTCCAGTAACTGACCGCGATCAACAGGATCTCGAACCACAGGCGTGGCCGGCGCGGAGCGCGCAGCCTGCGCAGGAAGGCACTGCCCGCACGGCCGTTCACCTCGGCATCCGTCGCGTCCGTCGCGTCTGCCGGGTCCGGTTGGCCCGCCTGCCCCGCGACAGCGTGCGGAGCGGCCATGTCACGGCCTTCCTTTGTCGTCACGGTCGTCTCACCCATGGGCACAGAGTCTGCCAGATAAGGCCTCTCTCCAGATCATCCCCTGGTCCTGTACGACCCGCACGTTCTACGGCGGGGGAGGCGCCCCGAACTACTACCTAGGTACGAGTGCGTTCCCCAGGCGCAGAGGCCGTCGAACCCCGTACCACCAGCTCCGGCATGAACACGAACTCGCTGTGCGGGGCGGGCGTACCGCCGATCTCCTCAAGGAGCGTGCGTACGGCGGCCTGGCCCATCGCCGGGACCGGCTTGCGGACCGTAGTGAGGGGCGGGTCGGTGAAGGCGATCAGGGGGGAGTCGTCGAAGCCCACGACCGAGATGTCCCGGGGGACCTCCAGACCGCGCTGCCGGGCCGCCCGTATCGCGCCCAGCGCCATCATGTCGCTCGCGCACACCACGGCGGTGCAACCACGCTCGATGAGCGCCGTGGTCGCCGCCTGGCCGCCCTCCAGGGTGTAGAGGGAGTGCTGGACGAGGCGCGACTCGACGTCCTGAGCCGTCAGGCCCAGCAGATCCTGCATCGTGCGGACGAAGCCCTCGATCTTGCGCTGCACCGGCACGAAACGCTTCGGGCCGAGCGCGAGACCGATGTTGATGTGGCCGAGGGAGACGAGGTGCGTGACCGCGAGGTTCATCGCCGCGCGGTCGTCGGGGGAGATGAACGGCGCCTGCACCTTGGGGGAGAAGCCGTCGACGAGCACGAACGGCACGCCCTGGGCGCGCAGTTGCTCGTAGCGCTGCATGTCGGCGGAGGTGTCCGCGTGCAGTCCGGAGACGAAGATGATGCCGGCCACGCCCCGGTCGACGAGCATCTCCGTCAGCTCGTCCTCCGTGGAACCGCCGGGTGTCTGCGTGGCCAGGACCGGGGTGTAACCCTGCCGGGTCAGGGCCTGGCCGATGACCTGCGCCAGGGCCGGGAAGATCGGGTTCTCCAGCTCCGGGGTGATGAGGCCCACCAGGCCCTCGCTGCGCTGCCGCAGCCGGACCGGGCGCTCGTACCCCAGTACGTCGAGGGCGGCGAGCACGGACTGGCGGGTGGTGGCGGCGACGCCCGGTTTCCCGTTGAGGACCCGGCTGACCGTCGCTTCGCTCACCCCCGCCTGGGCGGCGATGTCGGCAAGCCGTGTGGTCACAGGGCTGGACTGTACCGGCCGGCCCTCTCCTTGCCCACCGAACACACGTCGGGCGCGGGCCGTCGAACGACCCACCGGACGGCCAAAACGGCCGCCTGCCGCTGGGGGTTGCTGCGTCATCGCGCTCCCTCGGTGTTCTGGACGGGCCTGGTTGGCAAGAGCTTGCAGAGTCTTGCACAAGAGTCCCGGATCGCGCTGATCGACGACAGAGGGCAGTACCAGGGCGGGGTCAGGGCGGGTAAGGGGTGGGTTCGGAGCGGTGTCGGAGGGGTCACGGCGCGGTAACTGTCGTCGGTTCTTGCGCTTTTTTTCTGCAAGGTCTTTCGTAACGCTTACATGGCTGTTACGTTCACGTCGCCCGGCGGCGGCAACGGAGCGGCCGGCACATCGGTGGAAACGGCGGACGGGGCCGTTACCGCCAGTACACGGGCTTTCACCCTCAAGGAGAACTCATGCGGCGTGGCATAGCGGCCACCGCGCTGGTGGCGTCCATCGCCCTCGCGGCGACGGCCTGCGGCGGAGACGACAGCGGCAGCGACAAGGCCGACGGCCCGGTCACCATCACCTGGTGGGACACCACGAACGCCACCAACGAGGCACCGACGTACCAGGCCCTCGTCAAGGAGTTCGAGGCCGCCAACAAGGACGTCAAGGTCAAGTACGTCAACGTCCCCTTCGACCAGGCCCAGAACAAGTTCGACACCGCCGCCGCGGCCTCGGGCGCTCCGGACGTGCTGCGCTCCGAGGTCGGCTGGACCCCCGCCTTCGCCAAGAAGGGCTACTTCCTGCCGCTCGACGGCACCGAGGCCCTCGCCGACGAGGCCAAGTTCCAGCCCAGCCTGATCGAGCAGGCCAAGTACGACGGCAAGACGTACGGCGTCCCGCTGGTCACCGACACCCTCGCGCTGGTCTACAACAAGGAACTCTTCGCGAAGGCCGGCATCACCGAGGCCCCGAAGACCTGGGCCGACCTGAAGACGGCCGCCGCCACCATCAAGACCAAGACGGGCGTCGACGGCTACTGGGGCTCCACCCAGGCCTACTACGCGCAGAACTTCCTCTACGGCGAGGGCACCGACACCGTCGACGCCGCCGCGAAGAAGATCACCGTCAACTCGGCCGCCGCCAAGAAGGGTTACGAGACCTGGCTCGGCCTGTTCGACGGCAAGGGCCTGCACAAGGCCGACACCACCGCGGACGCCTACGCCCACATCCAGGACGCGTTCGTCAACGGCCAGGTCGCCGCGATCGTCCAGGGCCCGTGGGAGATCACCAACTTCTACAAGGGCACCGCGTTCAAGGACAAGGCCAACCTCGGCATCGCCACCGTCCCGGCCGGCTCCACCGGCAAGGCGGGCGCCCCGACCGGCGGCCACAACCTCTCCGTGTACGCCGGTTCGGACTCCGCGCACCAGAAGGCCGCGCTCAAGTTCCTCAACTTCATGACCTCGGCGAAGTCCCAGGAGACCATCGCCCTGAAGAACTCCACGCTGCCCACCCGCGACGACGCCTACACCGCCCAGGTGAAGGCCGACCCGGGCATCGCCGGCTACCAGAGCGTCCTCTCCGCCGCCCAGCCCCGCCCGGCCCTGCCGGAGTACAGCTCCCTGTGGGGCCCGCTCGACACCGAGCTGCCCCAGATCGCGGCCGGCAAGGAGTCCCTCGACAAGGGTCTGAGCAACGCGGAGACCGCGATCGCCAAGCTGGTCCCGGACTTCAGCAAGTGACCCCGATCGGCCGTCGGAACTGCCCAGTTGGACCCGGGGGACAGTTCCGACGGTCATCGGTCTGTCGGCCGTAACCCCCGATCCTCTGCCATTCCAGGATCTTCCAGAAGGTGTCGAACCATGACAGTCGCCATCGACCGCGCGACCGGCAAGCGCCGCGGTGAGCCCGGGCAGCGCCCCGGACGGCTCGATCGTCTCAAGCACGCCTACCAGAAGTACTGGTACGCGTACGCGATGATCGCCCCCGTGGTCGTCGTGCTCGGCGGGCTCGTGCTCTACCCGCTCGTGCGCGGCTTCTATCTGACGCTCACGGACGCCAACAGCCTCAACTCGGCCCGCACGATCGGCGTCAACCACATCGACGCCACGTACAAGTTCATCGGCCTCGACAACTACGCCGACATCCTGTGGGGCGACACCGCGTACGACCGCTTCTGGTCGCACTTCATCTGGACGATCGTCTGGACCGCCCTCTGCGTGACCCTGCACTACTGCATCGGCCTGGGCCTCGCCCTGCTCCTCAACCAGAAGCTGCGCGGTCGCACCTTCTACCGGCTGATCCTGGTCCTGCCGTGGGCCGTGCCCACCTTCGTCACCGTGTTCGGCTGGCGGTTCATGCTCGCCGACGGCGGCATCATCAACTCGATGCTCGACGCGGTGCATCTGCCGACACCGCTGTGGCTGGAGGACACCTTCTGGCAGCGGTTCGCCGCGATCATGGTCAACACGTGGTGCGGTGTGCCGTTCATGATGGTCTCGCTCCTTGGCGGCCTCCAGTCCATCGACTCCACCCTCTACGAGGCCGCGGACATGGACGGCGCGACCCCCTGGCAGAAGTTCTGGTACGTCACTCTCCCGGGCCTGCGCCCCGTCAGCTCGACGGTCGTCCTCCTCGGCATCATCTGGACGTTCAACCAGTTCGCCGTCATCTTCCTGCTGTTCGGCACCACCGCACCGGACGCGCAGATCCTCGTGACCTGGGCCTACTACCTCGGCTTCGGCCAACAGCCGCGCGACTTCGCGCAGTCGGCGGCCTACGGCATGCTGCTGCTGGCCATCCTCGTCGTCTTCACCTCCTTCTACCGCCGCTGGCTGAACCGCAATGAGCAGCAGCTCGCGAACTGAGGCAGGAGCTTCCGTACCCATGAGTGCCATGACAGTTGAGAAGTCCGAGCCGACAGAGCCGACGGGCCCGACCGGGACACCGGCGGCCTCGCGGCCCGCAGGACGCGGCGGCCGGCCACGCCTCGGGGCGGCCCTCGCCTCCCACGGCATCCTGGCCGTCGCGAGCCTGATCGCGCTGTTCCCGATCGCCTGGCTGTTCTTCCTGTCCCTCGGCCCGGACAAGGACGACTATCTCCACCCCGGGCGCATCTGGGACAAGATGACGTTCGACAACTACGCGTTCGTCCTCCAGCACACCAACTTCTTCGACTGGATGAAGAGTTCGCTGATCGTCTCGCTCGGTACGACGGTCATCGGCGTCCTCGTCGCGGCGACCACGGGGTACGCGGTCTCGCGGATGCGCTTCCCCGGCTACCGCAAGTTCATGTGGGTGCTCCTGGTCACCCAGATGTTCCCGATCGCCGTACTGATCGTGCCGATGTACCAGATCCTCTCGGACCTGCGACTCATCGACAACTACCTCGGTCTGATCCTCGTCTACTGCTCGACGGCCGTGCCGTACTGCGCCTGGCTGCTCAAGGGATACTTCGACACGATCCCCTTCGAGATCGACGAGGCGGGACGCGTCGACGGGCTGACCCCCTTCGGCACCTTCGCGCGACTGATCCTCCCGCTCGCCAAGCCGGGCCTGGCGGTCGCCGCGTTCTACAGCTTCATCACCGCGTTCGGCGAGGTCGCCTTCGCCTCGACGTTCATGCTGTCGGACACGAAGTACACCTTCGCGGTCGGCCTGCAGAGCTTCGTCAGCGAGCACGACGCCCAGCGCAACCTGATGGCCGCCACAGCGGTACTGGTCGCGATACCTGTCTCGGCCTTCTTCTACCTGGTCCAGAAGAACCTGGTGGCGGGCCTGACCGCAGGCGGCACAAAGGGCTGAGCCCGGTCCAGTGAACTCCCGCGCGTCATCTGCCGCGCGGGTGGCGGACGCGGTGGCCATCCGACCCCGCTGCCACCGCGTCCGCTTATGCCCAACGGTTGGGCCGCGCCCCGAAAGGGGCGCGGGGAACTGCGCGACAAGCCCCCACCGGCCCGCAGCCTCAAAACAGCCAGAAACCACCCATGACCCGAACTCCGTTACATATCAAGGACGTTATGAGCCAGCACTCCGCCGCTCCGGCCCCGACCTCCGCCGCCCCCGCCGTCGCCGCCCACCGAGACTGGTGGCGCGACGCGGTCATCTACCAGGTCTACCCCCGCAGCTTCGCCGACAGCAACGCCGACGGCATGGGCGACCTGGAAGGCGTACGCTCCCGGCTGCCGTACCTGCGCGACCTGGGCGTCGACGCCGTGTGGCTCAGTCCCTTCTACGCCTCCCCGCAGGCCGACGCCGGCTACGACGTGGCCGACTACCGCGCGGTGGACCCGATGTTCGGCAACCTCCTGGACGCGGACGCCCTGATCCGAGACGCACACGAACTGAACCTGCGGATCATCGTCGACCTGGTCCCCAACCACTCCTCAGACCAGCACGAGTGGTTCAAGCGTGCGGTAGCGGAAGGCCCCGGCTCACCCCTCCGGGACCGCTACCACTTCCGCCCCGGCAAGGGCGAGAACGGCGAACTCCCGCCCAACGACTGGGAGTCCGTCTTCGGCGGCCCGGCGTGGACGCGGGTCACGGAACCGGACGGCACCCCCGGCGACTGGTACCTGCACCTCTTCGCGCCCGAGCAGCCCGACTTCAACTGGGAACACCCGGCGGTCGGGGACGAGTTCCGCTCGGTCCTCCGCTTCTGGCTCGACATGGGCGTCGACGGATTCCGTATCGACGTCGCACACGGCCTGGTGAAGGCGGAGGGCCTCCCGGACCTCGGAACCCACGACCAGGTCAAGCTTCTGGGCAACGATGTCATGCCGTTCTTCGACCAGGACGGCGTACACGCCATCTACCGCGAATGGCGCCTGGTTCTCGACGAGTACGCGGGCGAACGCATCTTCGTGGCCGAGGCATGGACCCCGACCATCGAGCGCACGGCGAACTACGTCCGCCCGGACGAACTCCACCAGGCGTTCAACTTCCAGTACCTGGCGACGCATTGGGACGCGGCGGAACTGAAGAACGTCATCGACCGCACCCTGGACGCGATGCGCCCGGTGGACGCCCCCGCCACCTGGGTCCTGTCGAACCACGACGTGACCCGCCACGCGACCCGCTTCGCCAACGAGCCCGGCCTCGGCACCCAGATCCGCCTCGCCGGAGACCGCGCACTGGGCCTGCGCAGGGCCCGCGCGGCCAGCCTGCTGATGCTGGCGCTGCCCGGCTCGGCGTACGTCTACCAGGGCGAGGAGCTGGGCCTGCCGGACGTCGTCGACCTGCCGGACGAGGTCCGCCAGGACCCCGCGTACTTCCGGGGCGCGGGCCAGGACGGTTTCCGCGACGGCTGCCGGGTGCCGATCCCGTGGACGCGGGAGGGTTCGTCGTACGGCTTCGGCGCGGGCGGCAGCTGGCTTCCGCAGCCGGCGGAATGGGCCGAGCTGAGCGTCGAGGCGCAGGAGGGTACGCCGGGCTCGACCCTGGAGCTGTACCGCACCGCGCTGACGGCCCGCCGCGAACAGGCCGACCTGGGCGCGGGCGACTCCGTCGAGTGGCTGAAGGCCCCGCAGGGCGTACTCGCCTTCCGGCGCGGCCAGTTCGTGTGCGTGGCGAACACGAGCGGCGAGGCGGTCACGATCCCGGCGTACGGGGAGATCCTGGTCGCCAGCGGCGAGGTCACCGTGGCGGACGACGAGGCGAAGCTGCCGGCGGACACTACGGTTTGGTGGACGACGGTCTGAGAACCCCGAGCCCCGCAAGACCGCTTCTCGCAGGCGGCTGAGGGGCGAACCGTCAGAGCCCGCCGCCCAGTTCGGGGCGGCGGGCCCTGCTGCGGTCAGTAAAAGATGCCGACGTGTTCCGGCTCGTTCCCGGTCAGGCCAGGCCGAACTTCTCGGCGTGCACCTGTCGTGAAGGGACTCGCAGTTGCCGCAGGCCGGCGAGCGCTGCCGCGGTCATGGCGGGCGGCCCACAGACGTACACGTCGCGTTCGGTGACGTCGGGGACCAGCCGGTGCAGGCTGTCCGGGCCGAACGGCGGGGCGCCCTCGGTGGTCCGGCCGGTGAGCAGGTGCAGCCGGCCGCCCCGGAGCGCGACCAACTGGCGCACCTCGTCCAGCAGTACGGCGTCGGCCTCGCTGCGCACCCGGTACAGCACGACGACGTCACCGGCCGTCTGTTCCTCCAGCATCGCCCGCACGGGCGTGATCCCCACGCCGCCGGCGATCAGCAGGGCGCCGGGCCGGGTCCGGTGCAGCGAGGTGAACGCCCCGTACGGCCCCTCGACGAAGGCGCGGCTGCCGACCGGGACGTTGCGCAGGCCGGCGCTGGTGCTGCCGACGGCCTTCGCCGTGAGCCGCAGCCCCCGTCCGTCGGGCGCCGCCGACAGGGAGAAGGGGTTGGCCAGCCAGAAGTGGTTGTGCCCGGGGAACCGCCAGATGCAGAACTGGCCCGCGCGGGCGGGGAGTTTGTCGAGGTGCCGGCCGGTGACGTACACGGAGACCACGTGGTCCGACTCCGGCACCACCGCCGCGACACTGAACCGGTGGTAGGCGTTGTACCAGAGGGGCATGGCGATCCGGCCGGTCAGCAGGGCGCCGAAGGAGAACAGCCACAGGATCCACCAGTAGGCCTCGGCGAACGCGGAGGACGTGAACGTCGTGGTCTCCTCCAGCTGGTGGACGAACGCCAGGCCGAGGGCCACGTAGAGCAGCAGGTGCAGCCCGTGCCAGACCTCGTACCGCAGCCGCCGCCGCAGGGGCCGGGTGGAGATCACGCCGATCACGACGATGATGCCCGCGGCCCACATGCCCAGCAGGGACGCCACCACCCCGCTCAGTGCGACGAACGTCTTCCCCATGGACGTGTCGTCGAGTGTCGCGTAGCCGAGCACCACCAGCGTGGCGTGGGTGAGGACGGTCCACAGCAGGGTGAAGCCGACCCAGCGGTGCCACACCGTGAGCCGGTCCATCCCGATACGGCGGTCCAGCCACGGCAGCCGGGCCACCAGCAGCAGTTGGAACAGCATCAGCAGGGCCGCGTGCAGTCCGAAGAACTTCGCGACCGTGAGCACGCCGTTCTTGCCCGAACCGGCGCTCACGAACAGCGCCTCGACGATCACCACGTTGACGATGACAAAAGTCCACATCGCCCAGCGCGCCGCGTCCACCGGAAGCACGGTGCTTCTTCGCACCGAGTTGCTCGTCGCCGCCATGGTCGCCTCTCGTCCCCCGTGACCGCGGTACTCGCGGCCCACCTCGGTCGGGTAAGGGTACGGCCGGCGGACCCGGCTCAACATCCCTCTCTGTGAAGAGATTTCGCGCGCGTGAAGAGGAAGTGTCCCAAGGGTTGACCGCTCCGCAAGCGGACTCGTACCTTCTGGGCGGCTGAAAGTTTTCAGTCATCTTGCAGCAAGAATCGGCAACAGTTCTTGCTCGGACCTTCAACGGAGAAGGACCCCTACATGGCCAGCAGAACCCTCTCCGGCGCGCTCGCCCTCGCGGCCGGCGCGTCCATCGCGCTCGCCGTCCCGACGGGCGCCGCCTACGCCTCCCCGCCCGGCACCAAGGACGTCACCGCCGTCCTCTTCGAGTGGAACTTCGCCTCGGTCGCCAAGGAGTGCACCAACACCCTCGGCCCCGCCGGCTACGGCTACGTCCAGGTCTCGCCACCCGCCGAGCACATACAGGGCTCGCAGTGGTGGACGTCGTACCAGCCCGTCAGCTACAAGATCGCCGGGCGGCTCGGTGACGCCACCGCCTTCCAGGGCATGGTGAACACGTGTCACGCGGCCGGTGTGAAGGTCGTCGTCGACACCGTCGTCAACCACATGTCCGCCGGTAGCGGCACCGGCACCGGCGGCTCGTCGTACACGAAGTACAACTACCCCGGTCTGTACTCGTCCTTCGACTTCGACGACTGCACGGCCACCATCAGCGACTACACCAACCGCACCAACGTCCAGAACTGCGAACTGGTCGGGCTCGCCGACCTGGACACCGGCGAGGAGTACGTCCGCTCGGCCATCGCCGGGTACATGAACTCCCTGCTCGGCTACGGCGTCGACGGCTTCCGCATCGACGCGGCCAAGCACATCCCGGCCGCCGACCTCGCGAACATCAAGTCGCGGCTGTCCAACACCTCCGTGTACTGGAAGCAGGAGGTCATCTACGGCAGCGGAGAGGCCGTCCAGCCGACTGAATACACGAGTAACGGGGACGTCCAGGAGTTCCGGTACGCCTACGACCTCAAGCGCGTCTTCAACAACGAGAACCTCGCCTACCTGAAGAACTACGGTGAGGGCTGGGGCTACATGAGCAGCTCGGTCTCCGGTGTCTTCGTCGACAACCACGACACCGAGCGCAACGGCAGCACCCTCAACTACAAGGACGGGGCGAACTACACCCTCGCCAACGTCTTCATGCTCGCCTATCCGTACGGCGCCCCGGACATCAACTCCGGCTACGAGTTCTCCGACACGGACGCCGGCCCGCCCAACAGCGGCTCCGTGACCGCCTGTTGGCAGGACGGCTGGAAGTGCCAGCACGCCTGGCCGGAGATCCTGCGCATGGTCGCCTTCCGCAACGCCGTGCGCGGTGAGTCCGTCACCAACTGGTGGGACAACGGGGGCGACGCCATCGCCTTCGGGCGGGGCGGCAAGGGCTACGTGGCCATCAACCACGAGTCGAGCAGCCTGAGTCGCACCTACCAGACCTCGCTGGCCGCGGGCACGTACTGCAACGTGCAGAACAACACCTCGGTGACCGTGAACAGTTCGGGTCAGTTCACCGCGACGCTCGGCTCCAACACGGCCCTCGCGATCTATGCGGGCAAGTCCAGCTGCTGACGCCCGGGACCTCCCTCGCGTGACCGCGCATGGTGCGTCCGGCCGTGCGCGGTACGAGAGGGATTGACGGTAACGGAACCCCGCCCTACGTTCCGTACCGACATGGGAGCGCTCCCACGATTGGGCGGATCATGATACGCACACTGAGAAAGTGCACGGTGATGTCCTTGGCGGTGCTGATGACGGCCGCCGGTTTCACCGCGGCGGGCACGTCGGGCGCCTGGGCCGCCACCTCGGCGACGATCAACGGCTCCACCACGTATCAGCCGATCGACGGCTTCGGGTTCTCGGAGCACTTCGGCCGGGCCGCCGTCATGAACGGCTCTCAGGGCCTGTCCGCGCAGCGCCAGAAGGAGATCCTCGACCTGCTGCTGAACCGCAGCACGGGTGCCGGGCTGAGCATCCTGCGCCTGGGCATCGACTCGGGTATCCAGCCGACCAGCCCCGGCGGCCCGAACGCCACCCCCAGGTACGTGTGGGACGGTGTCGACAAGGGCCAGGTGTGGCTGGCCAAGCAGGCCAGGGCCTACGGCGTGAGCCGCTTCTACGCCGACGCCTGGACCGCCCCCGGCTACATGAAGACCAACGGCACGAACGCGAACGGCGGCACGCTCTGCGGCCTGAGCGGCGCCACCTGCGCGAGCGGCGACTGGCGTACGCCGTACGCCAACTTCCTTGTCCAGTACGCCAGGTTCTACGCCCAGGAGGGCGTCGGCGTCACCGACCTCGGGTTCACCAACGAGCCCGACTGGACCGCCACGTACGACTCCATGCGACTCACCCCCGCCCAGGCGGTCGAGTTCACGAAGGTCTTCGGCCCGATCGCGAACGCGGCCGGATACAAGGTCGCCTGCTGCGACTCCCTCGGCTGGAACCAGCAGAAGAACTACAGCAGCGCGATCGAGGCCGACGCGACCGCACGTGCCCTCGTCACCACGCACACCGGACACACGTACGCCAGCGCGGTCACCGGCCCCCTGCCGACCCAGAAGCGCAGCTGGATGTCGGAGTGGTCGCCCGACGGCACCACGTGGAACGAGAACTGGGACGACGGCAGCGGCTACGACGGGTTCACCGTCGCCTCCGCGGTCCACGACGCCCTCACGCTGGGCAACACCAGTGGCTACGTGTACTGGTACGGCGCTTCGACCGGCGCCACCCGCGGTCTGATCCAGATGGAAGGCGACAGTTACCGCGTCTCCAAGCGCCTGTGGGCGATCGCCAACTACAGCCGATTCATCCGCCCCGGCGCCACCCGTGTCGCCGCCACCACGCCCGACACCAACCTCAGGCTGTCGGCGTTCCGCAACACCGACGGCACGCTGACCGTCGTCGTGCTCAACGCGTCCAGCGGCGCCCAGCAGGTCTCGTACAGCCTCCAGAACACCGGGATCACCACCGGGACGGCGACCCCGTACCTGACCAACGGCTCGAACAGCATGGCCCAGCAGCCGGCCGTCACCGTCGGCGGGGGCTCGCTGGCCGCGACGGTCCCGGCCCGGTCGCTCGTCACCTACACCATCAAATGACAGGAGTCGCGATGCGCGTGAGAAGACGTCTGGGCGTCTTGCTCGGAGGACTCGCCCTGCTGGTCGGAGCGGCGGCGGCACCGTCGTCCGCGGCGGCGACCGCCCTGCCGAGCAGCTTCACCTGGTCGTCGAGCGGGCCGCTGATCGGCCCGAAGTCGGACGCCACCCACACCCTCAGCGCGGTCAAGGACCCGTCGGTGGTGTACTTCGAGGGCAAGTGGCACGTCTTCGTCACCACCACGACCAGCACCGGTGCGTACAGCATGGTGTACCTGAACTTCACCGACTGGTCGCAGGCAGGCGCGGCGCAGCACCACTACCTGGACCGGACGGCGATCGGCACCGGGTACAAGACGGCGCCGCAAGTGTTCTACTTCGCGCCGCAGAAGCTGTGGTACCTCGTCTACCAGACCGGGGACAACGCGGCCTACTCGACCACTGCGGACATCGCCGACCCCTCTACGTGGAGCGCGCCGAAGAAGTTCTACGCCGACGGCATGCCGCAGATCATCAAGGACAACATCGGCGGCGGCTACTGGGTCGACTTCTGGACCATCTGCGACACGGCCGACTGCTATCTGTTCTCCTCCGACGACAACGGCCATCTCTACCGCTCGCAGACCACCCTGGCCAACTTCCCGAACGGCTTCACCAACACGGTCATGGTGATGTCCGAGACCAACAAGTACCGCCTCTGGGAGGCGAGCAACGTCTACAAGCTCGCCGGCTCCAACACCTACCTGCTGGTCGTCGAGGCGATCGGCAGCAACGGCAAGCGGTTCTTCCGGTCCTGGACGTCGAGCAGCATCACCGGCACCTGGACCGCGCTCGCCGACACCGAGGCCAACCCCTTCGCCCGGTCCACCAACGTCACCTTCAGCGGCACTCCCTGGACCAACGACATCAGTCACGGCGAGATGATCCGGGCCGGTGTCGACCAGACCCTCACCGTCAACCAGTGCCGCCTGCAGTACCTGTACCAGGGCATGGATCCC
Organism: Streptomyces sp. NPDC000878; assembly: GCF_053599695.1. NCBI lineage: Bacteria > Bacillati > Actinomycetota > Actinomycetes > Kitasatosporales > Streptomycetaceae > Streptomyces > Streptomyces sp. NPDC000878. The sequence continues at coordinate 318,791 of NZ_JBSFMT010000001.1, forward strand.
GCGGCCACGGGGCCCTACAGCACGCTGCCCTGGCGGCTGGGCCTGCTGACCCAGACCAACTCCAGCTGCTGAAAGTTCTTTCCAGGGTTTTCAGGACTCTTGCTGTAAGCCTTACGGCGGCGATACGGTCACGCGGGGTCGGACCCACGAGAGCCGCAATCGCAAGGAGTCCACGTCCGTGATACCGAGATGGACGGCGCCGTCGAGGCGCCGAACCGCCCATGCCGGCCGGGTCGCTGCGGTCACCGTCACCGCGTTGACCGCAGCGCTCCTCCAGCCCCTGGCCGCCGGGGCGGACACCCCGCCCGCGCCCCCGTCCGACGCGAAGCTCGCCGCCGAGCCCGCCCGCCACGACGCCACCCGCGAGCAGTTCTACTTCGTCCTCCCGGACCGATTCGCCAACGGCGACAAGGCCAACGACCAGGGCGGACTCACCGGTTCACGCCTCGCCACCGGCTACGACCCCACCGACAAGGGCTTCTACCAGGGCGGCGACCTCAAGGGCCTCACCAACAGGCTCGACTACATCAAGGGCCTCGGCACCACCGCCATCTGGCTGGCGCCGATCTTCAAGAACGAGCCCGTACAGGGCACCGGGGCGAATGCCTCCGCCGGCTACCACGGTTACTGGATCACCGACTTCACCCAGGTCGACCCGCACTTCGGCACCAACCAGGACCTCGAAACCCTCATCTCCAAGGCGCACGCCAAGGGCATGAAGGTCTTCTTCGACGTCATCACCAACCACACCGCCGACGTCGTCGACTACGAGGAGAAGTCCTACGACTACCTCTCCAAGGGCGCCTTCCCGTATCTGACGAAGGACGGCGAGCCCTTCGACGACGCCGACTACGCGGACGGCACCAGGACCTTCCCGAAGGCCGACCGGGACTCCTTCCCCCGCACCCCCGTCGTCCCCGCCGCGAAGAAGAACACCAAGGTCCCGTCCTGGCTCAACGACCCGACGATGTACCACAACCGGGGCGACTCCACGTGGGCCGGCGAGTCCGCCACCTACGGCGACTTCGTCGGGCTCGACGACCTGTGGACCGAGCGCCCCGAGGTCGTCTCCGGCATGGAGAAGATCTACGAGAAGTGGGTCAGGGACTTCGACATCGACGGCTTCCGGATCGACACCGTGAAGCACGTCAACATGGAGTTCTGGACCCAGTGGGCCACCGCGCTCGACGCGTACGCGGCGAAGAAGGGCCGCGACGACTTCTTCATGTTCGGCGAGGTCTACTCCGCCGACACCACCGTGACCTCCCCGTACGTCACCCAGGGCCGCCTGGACTCGACGCTCGACTTCCCCTTCCAGGACGCGGCCCGCTCGTACGCCTCCCAGGGCGGCAGCGCCCAGAAGCTGGCCTCTGTCTTCGGCGACGACTACAAGTACACGACCGACAAGGCCAACGCGTACGAGCAGGTCACCTTTCTCGGCAACCACGACATGGGCCGGATCGGCACCTTCCTCAAGCAGGACGACCCGACCGCCACCGACGCCGAGCTCCTCGCCAAGGACAGGCTCGCCAACGAGCTGATGTTCCTCAGCCGGGGCAACCCGGTCGTCTACTACGGCGACGAGCAGGGCTTCACCGGCGCGGGCGGTGACAAGGACGCCCGCCAGACCATGTTCGCCTCCAAGGTCGCCGACTACCTCGACGACGACGAACTCGGCACCGACCGCACCCACGCGAGCGACGCCTACGACACGAGTGCACCGCTCTACAAGCAGATCAGTGCTCTCGCAGCCCTCCGCAAGGCCAACCCCGCCCTCGCCGACGGCGTCCAGACCGAGCGCTACGCGGCCGACGGCGCCGGTGTCTACGCCGTCTCCCGCACCGACGCCAAGTCCGGCACCGAGTACGTCGTCGCCTTCAACAACGCGGCCGAGGCGAAGACCGCCACCTTCGCGACCGGCTCGCCGAGCATGGCCTTCAAGGGCATCTACGGCACCGACGCCAAGGTGACCAGCGGCACCGACCGCAAGCTCACCGTCACCGTCCCGCCCGGCGCCTCCGTCGTCCTCAAGGCCACCGCCAAACTCGCCGCCCCCACCACCAGGCCGACCCTCACCCTCACCGCCCCGGCCACCGGCGCCACCGGCACGGTGGACCTCACCGCCGACGTCGACGGCGGCAGCGGCCAGCTCAACCGCGTCGTCTTCGCCGCCCAGGTCGGCAACGGCAAGTGGCAGACCCTCGGCTCCGCCGACCACGCGCCCTACCGGGTCACCCAGACCATCGGCAAGGACATTGCCCCCGGAACAGCCCTGCGGTACAAGGCAGTTGTGGTCGACAGCGCAGGACGTACGGCAAGCACCACGGCGACCTCCACCACGGGCACCCCGCCCGCCCCCGAGGTCCCCACGGCCTCCTCGCGCGACTACGCGATCGTCCACTACAAGCGCGCGGACGGCGACTACACCGACTGGCGCCTGTACGCCTGGGGCGACATCGCCGACGGCGAGGGCACCACCTGGCCGGCCGGCCACGACTTCGTCGGGCGGGACGCGTACGGCGCCTTCGCCTACGTCAAGCTCAAGCCCGGTGCCTCCAGCGTCAGTTACCTCGTCATCGACAAGGACGGCAACAAGGACGTCTCCGCCGACCGCTCGATCGACGTCACGAAGACCGGCGAGATCTGGGCCGAGCAGGGCAAGGAAGCCGTACTCACGGAGAAGCCCACCGCCGACTACCCCGACCAGGACACGACCAAGGCCGTCCTCCACTACCACCGCGCCGACGGCGACTACGACGGCTGGGGCCTGCACGTCTGGTCCGGCGCCGCCAACCCCACGGACTGGTCGAAGCCCCTGGAGCCGGTCCGTACCGACGCGTACGGCGCGGTCTACGAGGTACCGCTCAACGCCGGTGCCACCAGCCTCAGTTACATCATCCACAAGGGCGACGAGAAGGACCTCTCCACCGACCAGGCCCTCGACCTCAAGGCCAACGGCCACGAGGTGTGGCTCCTGAACGGCCAGGAGAAGTACCTCCTCCCACAGCCGGCCGGTTCCGCCGCCGCCCTCGACCTGACCACCTCCAAGGCGGTCTGGATCGACCGGAACACCGTCGCCTGGAACGGCAACGACGCAGCCGTCTCCACCCAGTTGCTCTACTCCCGCACCGGCTCGATCGCAGTGAACAACGGCACGCTGACCAGCACCGACGAACGCTGGCTCCGTCTCACCAAGTCATCTCTCACCGACGCCCAGAAGGCCAAGTTCCCGCACCTGAAGGCGTACACCGCCTGGACCGTCGACCCACGCGACCGCGACCGGGTCTGCGAGGCCCTGCGCGGCCAGCTCGTCGCCTCCCAACGGGCCGCGAACGGGGCCGCGTTGGCGGCGACGGGCGTCCAGATCGCCGGCGTACTGGACGATCTCTACGCCACCGCGTCGAACGCCGACCTCGGCCCCACCTTCAGCAAGGGCCGCCCGACACTCTCCGTCTGGGCGCCCACCGCGCAGTCGGTCAAGCTCGACCTCGACGGCTCCACGATCGCCATGAAGCGCGACCACACCACCGGCGTCTGGTCCGTCACGGGCAGCAAGTCCTGGAAGAACAAGCCCTATCGGTACGTCGTGAAGGTGTGGGCCCCGAGTGTCGCCCAGGTCGTCACCAACGAGGTCACCGACCCGTACTCCGTCGCCCTGACCGCCGACTCCGAGCGCAGCCTCGTCGTCGACCTGGACGACAAGTCCCTTGCCCCGAGCGGCTGGACGACGTACAGCAAGCCCAAGGCCGTACCGCTCACCGACGCCCAGATCCAGGAACTGCACGTCCGGGACTTCTCGGTCGCCGACGACACCGTGCCCGCGAAGGACAAGGGCACCTACCTCGCCTTCACCGACAAGGACAGCGACGGCTCGAAGCACCTCCGCGCGCTGGCGAAGGCCGGCACCTCGTACGTCCATCTCCTGCCCGCCTTCGACATCGCCACCATCCCCGAGAGGAAGGCGGACCAGGCGACCGTCGACTGCGACCTCGCCTCCTACGCCGCCGACTCCGACCAGCAGCAGGCGTGCGTCGCGAAGATCGCCGCGAAGGACGCGTACAACTGGGGCTACGACCCGTACCACTACACCGTCCCGGAAGGCTCGTACGCGAGTGACCCGGACGGGACGCGGCGCACGGTCGAGTTCCGGCAGATGGTGAAGTCGCTCAACAGCGACGGGCTGCGGATCGTGATGGACGTCGTCTACAACCACACCCCGGCGAGCGGTCAGGCGAAGACGAGCGTCCTCGACAAGGTGGTCCCCGGCTACTACCAGCGGCTCCTCGCCGACGGCACGGTCGCCAACTCCACCTGCTGTGCCAACACCGCGCCCGAGAACACCATGATGGGCAAGCTCGTCGTCGACTCGATCGTCACCTGGGCCAAGGAGTACAAGGTCGACGGCTTCCGCTTCGACCTGATGGGCCACCACCCCAAGGCCAACATCCTGGCCGTCAGGAAGGCCCTCGACGCGCTCACCCTCAAGAAGGACGGCGTTGACGGCAAGAAGATCATCCTGTACGGGGAGGGCTGGAACTTCGGCGAGGTCGCCGACGACGCCCGCTTCGTCCAGGCCACCCAGAAGAACATGGCCGGGACGGGCATCGCGACCTTCTCCGACCGGGCCCGGGACGCCGTCCGCGGCGGTGGCCCCTTCGACGAGGACCCCGGCGTCCAGGGCTTCGCGTCCGGGCTCTACACCGACCCCAACTCATCGACTGGCAACGGCACTTCGGCCGAGCAGAAGGCCCGCCTCCTGCACTACCAGGACCTGATCAAGGTGGGCCTCTCCGGCAATCTCGCCGCCTACCGCTTCACCGGCACCGACGGCGAGGACGTCACCGGCGCCCAGGTCGACTACAACGGCCAGCCCGCCGGATACGCGGACGCACCCGGCGACGCCCTCGCCTATGCCGACGCGCACGACAACGAGTCCCTGTTCGACGCGCTCGCCTTCAAGCTGCCCGCGACGACGAGCGCGGCCGACCGGGCCCGTATGCAGGTCCTCGCGATGGCCACGGCCACCCTCTCGCAGGGCCCGGCCCTCTCTCAGGCGGGCACCGACCTGCTGCGCTCCAAGTCCCTCGACCGCAACTCCTACGACAGCGGCGACTGGTTCAACGCCATCCACTGGAACTGCACGGACAGCGCCGGCAACGGCAACGGCTTCGGGCGCGGGCTGCCCATGGCGGCCGACAACGCCTCCAAGTGGCCTTACGCCAAGCCCCTGTTGGCGACCGTCGGGGTCGGCTGCGCCCAGATCGACGGCGCCTCGGCCGCGTACCGGGATCTGCTGAGAATTCGTACGACAGAGAGCGACTTCTCCCTGGACACGGCCGGACAGGTGCAGGCGAAGCTCTCCTTCCCGCTGTCCGGCAAGGACGAGACACCTGGCGTGATCACCATGGAACTCGGCGATCTGGTCGTCGTGTTCAACGCGACGCCCGAGCGCGGTGAGCAGCGGGTCGGCTCGCTCGCCGGGACCTCGTACGAGCTGCATCCCGTACTGCGGGCGGGAGTTGACACTGTGGTCAAGTCGGCCACGTACGAGCGGGAATCGGGCACGTTCGCCGTTCCGGGCAGGACCGTCGCGGTCTTCTCGCGCACGTCCTGACAAGGGCATTATCTTGGTGGGGCAGACGCTCAACCCCGGTCTGCCCCACCGGTGTGTCCAAGGGCGGCCAGATGGACGGCAACGGCAAGTGGACAGACACAGCGGACACCACCGTGCTCGTCGTGGACGACACGGCGGCGGGCCGCTACGCGATGGGCGCGCTGCTGCGCCGCGCCGGTCACCAGGTCGTGGCCGTGGCCAGCGGCAACGAGGCGCTCGCCGAACTCGACGTACGGCTGCGCAAGGGCATCCTGCCCGACGTGGCCCTCATCGACGTGCACCTGCCCGACATGAGCGGGGTCGAGCTGTGCCGCCGCCTCAAGGCCAGGCCGCACATGGCCGGTCTGCCCGTCGTGCACTTCTCGGCGGGCGCCGTCACCCCGGGGGACCGCTGCGACGGGCTCGACGCGGGCGGGGAGGCGTATCTGTCGGTGCCCGCCGAGCCCGAGGAGATCGACGCGGTGCTGCGGGCCGCGGTGCGCGCGGCGCGGCTGCGGGCCGACGACCAGGCAGTGGCCCGGCGGCTGACCCGGCTGTCGGAGACGATCTTCACCATCCAGGCGGCACGCTCCCTCCAGGAACTCGCCGACGCCGCCGCCGAGGGCACCGCGCGGCTCACCGGCCAGCCCGCCGCCGTGTTCTTCCTCGGCCCGGACGACGAGCTGTACCGTGCGACCTCCCGCGACCGCACCTCGCTCGCCATGCCGGACGAGGGCGCCCACCGGGTCGTGGCGGGTCTGCTCAGGCGCCTCTCCCGTGGACAGAGCGGGGTGCAGATCACCACGGTGCCCGAGCCGCTGTGGCCCGCCGGGTTCTTCCGGCCCGGCGTCCAGCACGACGCCCGCCTGGTGCTGATCCCGACTCACGACGGCAGAGCGGCGGTGTGCCTGGCCACCCCCACCCGCAGCGTGCGCCGGGTGAGCCCCGAGAAGGAGTCCCTGGTCGCCCGGCTCGCCCAGGCCACCGTGCTCGCCGCCGAACCGCTTCTCATGTACCAGGTCGAACGGCATGTCGCCCTCACCCTCCAGCACAGCTTCCTGCCCCGCCCCGACCGGCTGCCCGAACTGCCCGGCATCGACGTCGTCGTCCGGTACGTGCCCGCGTCCCAGGACGCCGAGATCGGCGGCGACTTCTACGCCGCCCTGCGCACCGACGACGGTGTGCTCACCGCGGTCGGTGACGTCGTCGGGCACTCGCTGGACGCGGCCACCGTCATGGTCGAGATCCGGCACGCGCTGCGCGCCTACAGCGTCGAGGAGAGCGACCCGGCCGTGCTCGCCGAGCGCCTCGACCGGATGCTCCAGCGCTACCACCCCGAGGTCACGGCCACCGTCTGCCTGGTCCACGTCGACCCCGGCACCGGGCGCACCCTCATCGCCAACGCGGGCCACATCCCGCCGCTGATCATCCGCGACATCGGCAGCGCGGACTACGCCAAGGCCGAGGGCCCGCTGCTCGGCGTGGGCCTGCCCCATCCGCCGCCCACCGAACTCTTCCTCGAACCCACCGACCGGCTCCTCATGGTCACCGACGGCCTGATCGAGACCCGGGGCACCGACCTCGCGGACTCCCTGGAACACCTCCGCGCCGCCGCCACCGGCGCACTGCCCGGCCTGGACGCCCTCTGCGACACCCTGCTGGTCTGCTTCGGCCACGAACGCGAGGACGACATCGCGATGCTGGCATTGCGGCTCGCCGAGTAAACGTTCTGAGGGACCTGTGGTTCGTCGGCCGCGGGCTGGTGGGGGCTGGTCGCGCCCACGCGGCGGATGCCGCATATGGATACAGCCCCGCGCCCCTGAGGGGCGCGAGTTCCGCCCCTGGCTCCCCGAGGCCGCTCAAGTTCGGCTGATGGGGCCCGCCGGTTAGGGTGAGACGGCCGTGTCGTCGTAACCAGTCCTAGAACAGGGGTTTGACCCATGCCGCAGATCACCGTCGACTACTCGGGTCCGCTGACCGAGGCCTTCGACCGGCGTGCGTTCGCGCTCGCGCTGCACGAGGAGGTCGTCGCGACGGCGAAGGCGACGCCCGAGGCGTGCAAGACACAGTTCCGCCGCACCGAGGACGCCACGGTCGGCGCGGACACCGACGGCCACGCCATCGTGCACGTCTGGATCGGCATGCTGACCGGGCGCACGACCGAGACGAAGAACCAACTGACAGAAGCCGTACTGGAGTTGGTGCGCACTCACGTGAAGCCTGTCGAGGGCCTCGCCCTGCATGCCTCGGTCGAGGTCCGCGAACTCGACGACTCCTACCGGAAGTTCGACAGCTGAGCCTGGTGAGCCGCTTCCCGACTATGACGCGAGCGAGATGAGCCGTCCGACCAGATCGGTGAACGGGCCGTCGGTGGGCTCCTGTTTGAGCATCCGGCGCAGCAGCGCGGCCATCTCCTCGTCATAGGCGGCACTTACGGCGGCCAGCGCGGCGAAGTCGTGCACGAGCTGCGCCTCCAGCTCGGCACGCGGCACGCGCCGTCCGTCCAGCCAGATCAGCGCGGTCGACTCGACGAGCGATATCCACGTCCGGATGACCAACTCCAGCCGGGCGGGCGCGTGTTCGGCGTCCAGCTCCAGATGCGACAGGATCTGGACGTACGCCGCCTGCCGTACGGCGTCGATGAGCGCGTTCGTCGACGAGGCGTTGTCGGCCGCCGAGCGCACCCCGTCCGCCGACACCGCCGGGCCGCCGCGCATCAACGCCGCGAATCCGGGCCCGTGTTCGTCGACGAAGTCGAAGAACCGGCGCATCACGCGCAGCAGCCGGGCGCCGAGCGGACCCTCCTGCGGCTCCATGAACCGGCCCGCCAGATCGTCCGACGCCCGCTTCAACGCGGCCTCGTACAGGCTGAGTTTGCCGGGGAAGTAGTGGTAGACCAATGGGCGCGAGATGCCCGCGGCCGACGCGATCTCATCGATGGAGACCTCGTCGGGCGAGCGGCGGCTGAACAGTTCGAGGGCGACGCCGATCAACTGCTGCCGGCGTTCCTCGACTCCCATTCTGCGGCGAACCCCGGTTGTCATGCGAACACCTTACCGATCGATTACGGCCCTCAACGGACCGGTCCGACCCAGGGTGTTCACAAATCCAGCACAAGTGGACCACGTCGTGCGCGCGACACGCAGATCAGCATCGAGTCCGCCCGCTCGGCATCCGTCAGCAGCTCGTCGCGATGGTCCACTTCCCCTGCCAGCACACGCTGTTGGCACGTCCCGCAGAACCCCTGCTCGCACGAGTAGGCGGTGTCCGGCAGCTTCTCGCGTACGGCGGCCAGCACGGTCGAGTCGGCGGCCACCGTCAACCTCCGCCCGCTGCGCCGGAGTTCGACCTCGAAGGACTGGTTGCCCGCAGCCGACGTACGCGGGCTGAAGCGCTCCAGGCGCAGCACGGCCCCCTCGGGAATCCGCGCCTCGACCGCCGCCGTCAACCCCTCCGGGCCGCAGCAGTGAACGGCGGTGCCCTCGGGCAGCTCCGCCGCGACACCCGCGAACAGCGCGTCGAGATCGGGCAGCCCGTCCTCGTCCTCGGCGACGACGGTGACCCGCCCGGAGCCGGCGCCCGAGCCCAGCTTCTCGATCTCGGCGAGGTACGGCATCGAGGCCCGACTCCGCCCCCCGTACAACAGCCGCCATTCCAGGCGGGGTTGGTCTGCCACCGCCCGGAGCATCGGCAGGATCGCGGTGATGCCGATCCCGCCGGCCACGAAGACGTACGCCGGAGCCGGGGCGAGCGGGAAGCGGTTGCGCGGGCCGCGCACCTCGACGGTCATGCCCGCCCGCAGCTCCTCGTGCACCTCGCGCGAGCCCCCGCGCCCGTCCGGCACCAGCCGCGTGGCGATCGTGTACGCCGAGGTGTCCGCCGGGTTCCCGCACAGCGAGTACTGCCGCACGAGCCCCGACGGCAGCACCAGATCGAGATGCGCCCCCGGCTCCCAGCCCGGCAACTCCCGCCCTTCCAGCCGCAGTTGTACGACCCCCTCGGCAACCGTGTCATGTGCGGCGACCGTCAGCCGCAGGGCCCGGGAGCGCGGCCGGCCGGAGACCGGCTCCGCCAGCGCGGGCAGCGGCCACAGCGGCGAACCCTCGATCCGGCGCCGCACGGCCCGCCGGGCGAGCAGCGCGGCCCCGGCGGTGAGGGCGAGGGTCAGCGGCCGGGACATCAGGCGGCGCCCTTGTCGGCGGCGACGGCGGCGGGGGAGGAGGCCAGATAGGCCACGGCCTGCGCGGTGGACCCCTCCTGGGAGGGGTGGTAGTCACGGCGTAGATAGCGCGGCACCGATCTCGCCATGGCCCAGGTCGACGGCAGCAGACCCCGCTTCCCGCGCACGTAGAAGCCCCGGAAGGTCGGCTTGCGGAGGTTGGGCGACGGGTCGTTCGCCATGAAGAACCGCACCCCGCGCTGCCACAGGAAGAACATCGCCAGCAGCCCGGTCAGCCAGGTCCGCACCCGCCGCCGATAGCCCCCGTCGACATGTGTGAACAGGTCGAAGGCGACCGACCGGTGCTCGACCTCCTCGGCGCCGTGCCAGCGCAGCAGATCCAGCATCGTCGGATCGGCGCCGCGCCGGTCCAGCTCCGACGCGTTGAGTATCCAGTCGCCGAGGAACGCCGTGTAGTGCTCGATGGCCGCGATGACGGCGACCCGCTCCATCAGCCACCACTCACGGCCCCGGCGACCGGGCAACGGGCTCCCGTCGCCGAGCAGCTTCTCGAAGAGCCAGTCGACCTGGGCGGTGTAGGGCGTCGGGTCGAGCCCCAACTCCCGCAGATGCGGAAGGACTTCGTCGTGGGCCTGGGAGTGCATGGCCTCCTGCCCGATGAACCCGACGACATCCGCCCGCAACTGCTCGTCCCGTATATAGGGCAGCACCTGCTTGTACACATGCACGAACCACCGCTCCCCGGCGGGCAACAGCAGATGCAGCACATTGACGGTGTGCGAGGTGAAAGGATCCCCCGGCACCCAGTGCAACGGGGTCCCCTCCCAGGAGAAGGACACCTTGCGCGCCTTGATATTGGACATGGCGTCAATGTACTGACGGGTAGGGGGCGGGGAAACCCCCGTGCGCAGACTTGCTGACACCAACGTCAGCAGGAGCGCCCCAAAGGGGCGCGGGGAACTGCGCGACCAGCCCCCACCGGGCCCGCACCCGTCAACGCAACCCCCCAATACCCCGCCCATCCTTCAAAGTCCCCTTCAACCCAGCCTGCGCCCCCTGCTGGGTCTTGGCCGCCAGCAAGGCACCCCGGACCGAAGAGCGAACCCCACCCGTCGCGCTGATGGACGCCGTGTTCTCAGCGCCGGCCGCCAACATGAACCACTCACCCGCCCCCGACTTCCACAACACCCCCGCCAGCACACTCGGATCCCGCGGCCCACAAGCGGAGCTGCTCTCCGACTTCGCCGCCACCGCCCCGTACTGCCCACCAGGCGTATGGAACTGCGCCAACACCCGCGCCCCGCCACCCCGCCAGGTCTCCGCACGAGTGCACACCCAGTCCGCCGCCCCGCTCCCGTCCGGCAGCGGCTGCTCCGCGTACTGCCAGGCGTTCACACTGCGCACCCCCTGGGAGTGCATCGCGGCGAGGGAGCACGCGAAGGGCGACCACGTGGCCAGCGCTGCCGGGGCCGACGCCTCGCGGGGCGCGCCCGGGCGGCCCGTGGTCAGGTGGGCCGGGACGAGTTCCGCGAGGTCGCTCAGCAGACGGGCACCCCCGGCGTCCGTCACCTGGAGCGTGTTCCAGGACTGGCAGGCGCCCTTCTGCGCGATCGGGCTGGCCAGCGGCCCGGTCACCCCGTCGGTCAGCCCCAGGTCGATCGGCGTCGCCGCCGGCCTGCGCAGGTCCCGCATCTCCGCCGTGAGCACCCAAGGAGCCGTCAGATAGCGGACGTTGCCGTCGGCCCGGTCGAGGACCACCGCGTCGGCCTCGGCGCCGGTCGCGCCGTCGACACGGGCGAAGTCGAGCGCGGCCCCGGCCGTGCCGTCCTTCGGTTCGGCGTACCGGGCGATGCGCAGACCGTCGTACAGGATCACCACACGAGCCGCGTCGACCGTGCCCGCGTACAGGAGCTGGGGCGGTCCTGCCGGGCCGCCGGAGGGGGTGCCCGGGGTCGCCGAGACCTGGACCGTCTCGCCGGGGCGGGCCCAGACGGCGAGGGCGCGGCGCAGCAGCGCGCTGTCGCCGACGAGGTCGCCGCGCGCGGGCCAGACGGAGAAGTCGGTGCGGGCGGAGGACTTCCAGGCGGCGGCCGGTACGAGGGTCAACTGGGCGGGGTCCAGGGCGGCTTCGGCGGCCGGGTTCTGCGCGTACGCGGGGGCGGCGGCGCCGTCCGGGGCCCAGCCGCCGCCGGGCAGGCCGAGCAGCGTGCCGCACACCGCGACGGCCGCCGCCGCGACGAGCGCCGCCTTGAGGTGCTGCCTGCGCCGCATCAGGTCGGTGGGGCGGGCGTGGAGCGAACAGGGGTCGAACTCGGCGGAGTCGAGCAGCGCGTACTGCGCCGGGACCTTGTCCGCCTCGCGGAGCGCCTCGGTCGGCCGGTCGACCCCGGCGGCCTCCAGGGCGGTGCGGACGTCGCCGTCCGGGAGGTTCTCCAGACCGCGCAGGACGTACGCGGCCCGGGCGGGCCCGGACAGGGCCGACAGCCGCTGGTCCAGGGCGAGTTCGTCCGCGCCGCCCGAACGCGGGAAGAGGCGCAGGCCCCACACCTGGGGGAGCAGCGGCGGCAGTTGCGACCGCTTCGGCAGCGAGCGGCCCCGCCACGGCTGCCCCGCCGCGAGCGCCGTACGCAGCACCTGGAGGCGGACCAGCGCGTAACCGGCGTCGCCCGCGCGGCCCTTGGACTGGGCCGGGATCGCGGCCGAGGAGCTGCGGCCCCTGGGCAGCGCGCGCTGGACGAGGGCGTGCGCGGTCAGGACGCGCCGGTTGCGGCCCAGGCTCGGCGGCAGCACCAGATAGGCCAGCCGGACGAGCCGTGGGTAGTGCTCGACGAGCGCGGCCTCGGCCTGCTCCACGTCGACGACGGGGCGGCCCTTGGCGTTGGTGCCGGTGGTGGGGTGGGGGTTCGAGGCGACATCCTGTGACTGCACGTTCAGCAGAACGAGCGAATCGGTGGATGGTCACCTAGGGCCTGTCGTTTGGATCACGCCTGGGCCGCGGGGTGTGGTGCGCACATCTGCCGCGTTGTCGTCGGTTGCCAACGCTCCGCGTTGACGCCCTCCTCCGCCTTGCAGCTGCACGCACCACACCCCGCTCACCGGCAGACAAAGGCACCGCAGCCTGAAGCCGGCGTGATCCAAACGACAGGTCCTAGCGCGCCTGAAGGGGGGCCGGGCGTGCGGCGGAGGTGAACCGATTGAGCGTTGGGCGCGTGGGAGCCGTATCGAAGAAGAGGCCCCTTGCCTGGGCCCTCTGCGGCATGGGCCGATCGGGCTCGGCGTCGGAACGACCGGAGGAACGACAGATGAGGTTGACGCGACCGAAAAGTGCGGCGGTCGGAGCCGTGGCGGTGCTGGGCCTGGCGCTCACGGGCTGCGGGGGCGGAGACGAGCACGCGTCCGGGCACGATGCCGGCGACGCGGTGCCGGTGGCCGCGACCGGCAGCCTGGAACACCTGGCGAGCGAGGCGGGCTGCAAGCCGAACATGCAGACGGACGCGGACACGATCCGCCAGGCCATCTGCAAGAACGCCGACGGCAAGTTCGTCCTCGCGACGTTCGCCACCGACCGCGGTCAGGCCGAATGGCTCAGCGGGGCGAAGGACTACGGCGGCTACTACCTCGTCGGCCGCAAGTGGGTCGCCGTCGGCCCGGAGAAGACGGTCGCGGCGCTTCAGGACTCGCTCGGCGGGGCCCTGGAGGAGGGATCCGCGCACATGAATCCCGGTGGCAGCCACAACAGCACCGGTCACAGCAGCTGACCGCGAGGCATCGGGCCGGCTCAGGAAGTCCGGGCGGGCCCTGGGAAGCAAGCGAAAGCCGGCGGTGGGAAATCCCACCGCCGGCTTCCTTATGTGCCTTGTGCCGCCCTGCTCAGCAGGTCACTGGCAGTTCTGACCGCTGTTGATGCACTGGACCATCTGGTTCATCGTGTTCTGGTCGAAGAAGTTGATGAAGTCGTTGTGGTCGGTGATCGGCTTGTGCAGCTGGTCCGGGAAGGAGTCCACCGCGAAGGGGTTGACGACCTGCCCGTTGTTGATCTGCGGCGCCGCTACGTCGTAGACCAGACGAACCTGGAGCTGCGGGATGGCCTGGAAGCCGTTGGAGCAGCTGCCGTCCTGCTCGACGAAGTCGACGTGCGTCCGGTGGTTGGCGCTGTCGATGTTCTGCCCGTCCCAGCAGCTCTGGAAGAAGGACGTCCGCACCACGGAGCTGCCCTCGGGGCAGATCGGGAACTTGTCCGTCAGCTGGCGGTCCTCGAAGCCGGTGCAGCTCCAGTTCGTGTTGGCGTTGTTCAGGCCGTTCACGAAGGCCTTGGCGTCACCGGTGATGATGCGCAGGGCCGTCGGCATGGCGACGACATCGCTCGTCTTGTTGCCGACGAACTTCAGCTCGGCCTGGCTGGCCTGGATGATCGTGCCGACGTTGCCGTCCTGACCGCCACCGGGGGCGTTGGCGTCGATGTCGTTCTGACCGTCCTGCACACGCAGCACCGGCCAGAAGTACGACGACTTGTCACCCTGGTTCTGGCAGGTCGTGTTGCCGTTGGCCAGGTCCTCGTCGCTCGCGAAAGCGTTGTTGGCCTGGTTGCCGACGTAGTCGTGCTGGTGCTGGGCACCGTTGCTGACACCCGGGGCGACGATCACGTTGTCCGAGTTGCGGTTCTCGTTCTCGTTGGTGCCACAGGCCGTGGTGAACGTGCCCGTCGAACCCGAGTCACCGTTCGCCGGGAGCCCGTTGCCGTTGACGCCCTGCGGGCCGCCGTTCGGCTGGACCTGGGTGATGTCCTGGAAGTCGGCGGCTACCGGGCCGTTGCCGGCCTGACCACCGTTGCCCGCGTCCTGACCGTCGTCGCCCTGGTCCTGGCCGTCATTGCCCTGGTCCTGACCATCGTTGTTCTGGTCCTGACCGTCGTTGTTCTGGTTGCCGCCGTTGTTGTTCTGGTTCCCGCCGTTGTTCTGGTTGCCGTTCCCGTTGCCGTCGACGACCTCCGGCTGCTCGGCCGGCACACCCGTGCACCCGGCGAGCTGGTCGGCCTGACCGGCCTGACCGCCCGAGTTCCGGATGTTGATGTTGATCCGGTCGATGGTGGCCGCGCGCTTGGACTTCAGCGGGCTGAGAATGGCGTTGTCGACGTAGCTGGCGTCCCCCGCCTGAGCCTGACGCGTGTCAGCAAGACGCTTGTAGGCGTCCGTGACCTGCTGGTCCAGCTTCGACAGCTCCAGGGCAACGGCCTTGCGGGCCTTGCGTGGCACCTTGGTGAGCTTCTGGCCGACATCCGGGCAGTCGATCGTCGCGACCTGCGCGGCGGCGGCCTTCGTCTGGTTCTGGGCACCGGTCTTCTCGTGCGCCGAGGCGTAGAAATTCGCCCAGACCAGTCCACCACCGCCGATCGCGAGGGCCGCGGATGCGGCCACGGCGCGAACGGCCAATGGTGAGCGTCGTTTACGTGTGTTGCGTCCCATGGAACTCCTCTGACTTCCTTGCGGGGCTATCGAGGCGCCCGACAGGAGTGAAGCGGCGCCATCAGATACGCGGGGCGTCCCAGGAGTGTTCAGCCGCCTCAGAAATTGGTGAGAGATTCTCGGGACAATTCGACCCCAACTTCACCCGCAATACCGGGAGTTGCGGATCTCTTACGGCAAGTGCCCGACCAGGGGGCGGATATCGTCGAACGGGGACGGACATCGTCGACTTTCGTGCGCTTTCAACGCCCCTGGTCCAGATAGGCGAGTACCGCCAGGACACGGCGATTGTCGTCGTCCGACACCGCAAGTCCGAGTTCGGCGAAAATGTTGGACATGTGTTTCGCGACCGCCCGCTCCGTGACCACAAGATGCCCCGCGATCACCGCGTTCGAACGTCCCTGAGCCATGAGTTCCAGCACCTCCCTTTCCCGGGGCGCCAGCCGCCCCAGCGGCCGACCGTCCCCGGCGCGCCCCGGCGGCAACTGCTGGATCGCCTGCGGGTCCATGTACGCGCGCAGCAGGAACAGGTATTCGGCCAGGACGACTCGCAAGGAATCTCCACGGGCCCGCCCACGGGGCTGCTGACGGGGCTCCTGACGGCCAGGACGCTGTCGAACGTACCGAGCCGCCGCTCGACCCCCGCGAGCCCGACCCGCCCCGACACGGGCCCCACCACACCCGTTGTCGGTGACGACGATCCGCAACGCCCCCTTCCCGTACCGCAGATCGACCCACATCTGCCCGGCGCCGGAGTGCTTCACGGCGTTGGTCAGCACCTCGCTCACCGCGAAGCAGGCCGCCGCCAGTCGGCTCACGCCCGCACCCACGTGACGACCAGAGGTGTGGTGAGGAGCCCGATCCTCAGGACGGGCACGAGGGCGAGGGAGTCGAGGCGGAGCACGAGGAGCAGCGCCGACCCGCTGATCGCGGAGCGCACCCGGCCCGGTCACTGGCGCGAACACCCGTACCGGGGGGTGGTGCCAGGCACGCCCCTGGGCACGGGTGACAGGTCAACGCGCGGTCGGGGGCGTGTACTTGTACCCGACCCGCCGAACCGTCTGGATCGCCTGCCGGTGCTCCGTACCGAGCTTGCGGCGCAGCCGGGCGATGTGGACGTCGACGGTACGGCCGTCGCCCACGTGTCCGTAGCCCCACACCGTGGTCACCAGCTGGTCGCGGGTGTGGACCCGGCCCGGGTGCGCGACCAGGTGGGCGAGCAGCTCGAACTCCAGGTACGTGAGATCCAGCGGCTGCCCGTCGACCTCGGCGGTGCGCTGCACGTTGTCGACGCGTACGAGGGGACGCCCGCCGTCGGCCGTCGGCTGCTCCGGCTCGACGAGGGCCGGCTCCGGGTCCGGGAGCGCGAACGGCAGTACGGGCGGCTGCTGGTCGGCCGGCACGAGCACCAGGTAGCCGATCATCGGCGGCTGGCCCGGCAGCGTGGGCAGGGTGTGCGGGGGAGCCGGGAGCCAGGTGGCGCCCGGCGGCAGGAAGTCCGTGACGTCGACCACCTCGTCCCGGTCGACGGCACGCAGTCGGTGCCGTGCGGAGCCGTTGGGGGACGCGGGGGCCGGGGAGAGAGGAGAGACGGTGGAGAGGGAGCGAGTGGTGGTCGCCATGTGAGGTCAGCTCTTTCGCGCGAGAAGGTCGTCTGGACTGACGTACGTCGACTGCGCGCTGGCCGAAGGCCGGGAGGTACGGCGTTAGAGGGCCGGCGCGTTCATCGCGCGACAACACACCCGGTCGAAGTCATGGTGCTGACGGGAAGGCCAGAAGGGCTCGAGGTCGTGGCGACCTGTCGCGAGGTACTTCTGGAAGCTGGCCATGGTCCCTATTGAAGCAGAGAAGAGGGGAAGCAGAGAAGGGGTGTCCACCGTACGGTGGACACCCCTTCTCACGATCTGGTCTTTCCGCGGATCAGACCTGGCCGGCCTTCTCCAGGGCCTCGCAGCAGGTGTCGACGATCAGTCGCGTCACGAGGTACGGGTCGACGTTGGCGTTGGGGCGGCGGTCCTCGATGTAACCCTTGCCGTCCTGCTCGACCTGCCACGGGATACGGACCGAGGCGCCACGGTTGGAGACGCCGTACGAGTACTCGTTCCACGGGGCGGTCTCATGCAGACCGGTCAGGCGGTCGTCGATGCCGGCGCCGTAGTACTTGACGTGGTCGAGCGGCTTCGAGCCCTCACCGAGGGACTCGCACGCGGTGATGATCGCGTCGTAGCCCTCGCGCATCGCCTTGGTGGAGAAGTTGGTGTGCGCACCGGCGCCGTTCCAGTCGCCCTTCACCGGCTTCGGGTCCAGCGTCGCGGAGATACCGAAGTCCTCGGCGGTGCGGTAGAGCAGCCAGCGGGCGATCCACAGCTGGTCGGAGACCTCCAGCGGGGAGACCGGGCCGACCTGGAACTCCCACTGACCGGGCATGACCTCGGCGTTGATGCCGGAGATGGCGAGACCGGCCTTGAGGCAGTTCTCCAGGTGGGCCTCGACGATCTCGCGACCGAAGATCTCGTCGGCGCCGACACCGCAGTAGTAGCCGCCCTGGGGGGCCGGGAAGCCGCCCTCGGGGAAGCCCAGCGGACGGGAGCCGTCGAAGAAGGTGTACTCCTGCTCGATGCCGAAGATCGGCTCCTGAGCGGCGTACTTCGTGGCGACCTCGGTCAGCGCGGCACGCGTGTTGGACGAGTGCGGCGTCATGTCGATCTCGAGGACCTCGCACATGACGAGGATGTCGTCACCGCCACGGATCGGGTCCGGGAAGGAGGCGACAGGCTTGAGCACGCGGTCCGAGGAGTGCCCCTCGGCCTGGTTCGTGGAAGACCCGTCGAAGCCCCAGATCGGCAGCTCGGCGCCCTTGGCGTCGTCGGCCAGAATCTTGGTCTTGGAGCGGAGCTTGGCCGTCGGCTCGGTGCCGTCGATCCAAATGTACTCAGCCTTGAAGGTCACGGGACCATCCTTCGGGGTGGGTCTAGGCGCACTTGCGGGTGCTGCGGCGCTGCGGCACTGGGGCGCCGCTTCCTGTTGCCCGCGAGCCTGTCAACAGGCGATTTCCCGATCATTGCTCGAATGTGAACCCCGTGTTACCTGGTGTTCTTGTGGTGAGTTTCACGTGCGGAGAGCGACGGGGAGGGGCGGAGGGGCGCCAGGGAAGCCGAAGGCGGAAGCGGCGCCAGGTACTCGTATGCGAAGGGGTTGAGAGGGGGGCGAGGGGGCAGTGAGGGGTTCACGGAACGGGACGAAGCGCCGCACACGGAAGGGCCCTGCCGCCCCTGGCCGAGAGCGACAGGACCCTGGGGCCCGTCCGTCGGACAGGCCCGTGTCCGAGCAGGTGTCAGCGCTGGACTCTCACGCCACCTTCACCCCACCCTCACCCCACCTTCTCGATCAGCGCCCGGCGGATCAGGAACTTGCCGGGCTCGCGCACCTGCTCGAAGGCCGCGTTGTTGAGGAGGGCGCAACTGCCCGAGACCGAGGTGACCTTCACCGTCGTGGACTTGTTGTTGTCCAGGTTGGTGACGCGCAACGTGGTCCCGGCGGGGAACTGGTTGCTGGACGCGGCGGGCGCACCGTCCTCACCGGAGAGGGTGACGGTGGACCCGTTGCAGACCTGCTGCCCGTTGGCAGGCGCGGCAGGGGCGGCGGGTGCGGCAGGCGCCGAGGGCGAGGCGGTCCGAGCCGGCGACGACGGAGACTGAGTGACAGGCTGCGCGACGGGCGGAGTGACCTGGGAGTCCTGAGCCGACTCCCCAACCACACACCCGGACGCTTCCTGCTGCACCTTGATCTGCGCGATGACCGCTTCACGGTTGGCGATCCGGGCGGCCGACTGGGCGTCCGGACTGGCCTTCTGCCCCGCGATGAAGCTCTGGTTGTTGCCGAGGGCGGTGGCGAGCCCCTGGCAGACGGTCGAATCGGCGGCGGTCTGCGCCGCGTTGGAGGTGGCCGCCATGGCAAAGGCACCACCGCCCGCCACCGCCACGGCGCTGACCAACAGCGCGAGCTTCTTCTTCGTACCGACGGTTCTCCTACGCGACATGCGCGCCTCCTGAGGGATAGGGGAGCGGACGTCGCTATGTACGAGATGCCGAACGGCGTTACTCAGCGGTTACGGAAGCCGCCCAAGTAACGTACGTCACACGGCCGTACGGTCATGAGGCCGGACGCCGGGTCAGGGCATCCCGCACGGCGTCGTCGGTACGAGCAACGACGGCAGTGCCGTCATCGGCGGTGATGATGGGCCGCTGAATGAGCCGGGGATAGGCGACGAGCAAGCCAACCCACCGCTCCCGGTCCTCCTCTGCCCGCCCCCACTCCCGCACCCCCAACTCCTTGGCGACGGTTTCCTGGGTCCGGGTGATGTCCCAGGGTTCGAGCCCGAGCCGTTCGAGTACGTCGAGAATCTCGCCCTCGCCGGGAGGCTCCTCCAGATACCGCCGGACGGTGTATTCGGCACCCTCGGCGTCGAGCAGCGACTGTGCTCCACGGCACTTGGAACAGGCCGGGTTGATCCAGATTTCCATGGGGCTCAAGGTACGCGAGAGGCCTTGTGGCCAGGGCCTTTTGTCAGTGCCGAGCAGTAGAATAGAAGCAGTGTTCGAGGGTGTCGCCGGGAGTTCCGGTGCCACTCTGACCGCGACAGGAGGATGCCTGTGCCCGCTGCCGCTCTCAAGCCGTCGCCCACTCAGTCCACCGCCAGGAGGGGGGTCCTGCTCGAACTGCCGTACGCCCCCGTGGAGAAGCGCCCGCTGCCGCCGGGCCGCCCCCGCGAGTGGTACGTCACCCACAACCGCCGCCTCAAGGCGATGCGGTTGGCCATCGCCCTGCTCGACTCGGGCGTCTACATGCCGAACCAGGCCCGCAACGAAACGATCCGCAGCGCGGCGGCCCTGGTCGGCATCCACCCACCGTCGGACACGACCTGCCACATGGTCCGAGCGTTGATGCGCTACTCCCGCTGAACAAGACGCCGGACGGGCTGGGCATTCCAGCCCGTCCGGCACCCTCCAGCCCGGCGGGGGCATTTCAGCCCGTCCGGCGTTTGAGGACGACCGCGTCCAGCCCACGATTTCCCACCCACCCCCGCCGCTTCCGCAGCACAGGCGGCGCCTCTTCCGCGCCGGCCGGGGCATTCCAGCCCGTCCGGCGTTTGAGGACGAGCGCGTTCAGCGCGAGCTTTTCCCCACCCACCCCCGGCCGGCACCCTCCAGCCCGTCCGGCGTTTGAGGACGAGGCCGTTCAGGCCGAAGCGGGGGTCTGGGGGCGGCAGCCCCCAGGGATGGGACGGGTAAGGGCGGCGGGGGCGATCAACTCCGGCAACGCGCGCCCCCACGACGTACAGGCACGGGCCCGGCGCTGGAGAGCGCCGGACCCGTGGCCGTCGTACGCGAATACGACGGTGTACGTCAGTGATCCGTGATCAGAGAGTCGCCGCTGCCGCGGTGATCGCCGAGGCGAAGGTCGAGACCTCGGAGTAGACACCGGGCGCGTTGGCCCGGGCACAGCCGATACCCCAGCTGACGATGCCGACCTGGACCCACTCGTTGGCGCTGTCCCGGCGGAACATCGGACCGCCGGAGTCACCCTGGCAGGTGTCCACGCCGCCGGACGCGTAGCCCGCGCAGATCTCGTCAGCCGCGACAAGTCCGCTGTAGCCGCTGTAGGACCGGCAGGTGGCGTCGCTCACGAACGGCACGGTCGCCTTGAGCATGTACCGCTGCTGGGCGCCACCCTCGGAGGCCGAACCCCACCCGGCGACGGTGAAGGTGCCGGTGTTGTAGGCCGTGGTGGTGGCGATCTTCAGGGTGGACTGGGTGGTGATGGGCGAGGCGAGCTTGATGAGCGCCCAGTCCTTGCCGTTGCCGTTGTAGCCGGGGGCCCGGTACACGTACGTGGACCTGACCTGGACCCGGCCGGTGGTCGACTGGAGGTCCACGACACCGGCGGTCGCCGTGATGCTGGTGTTGGCGCCGGTGCCGCTCACACAGTGCGCGGCGGTGAGCACGATCTGCTGGGTGAGCAGCGAGCCGCCACAGCCCATCGAGAGCCGGACCATGAACGGGAACTCGCCCTGCGCGGCGCGGGTTCCACCGACGACGGGCGCGGGAGCGGCCTGGGCGGAGGAGAGGGGCTGAAGGCTGATGATCGCGAGCGCGGCGGCGCCGGCGGCGACCGTTCTCTTGAGCGCGGTGATGAGCTTCTTCAACGTGATGCCTTCCGTGGGGGGTTGGACATACGCAGAAATGTCAGGCTCATGCCAAATAAACAGAAAGAACTCGTGCGCTTGATGGCATGAGCTGGTCAAAATCTGTTGAAGGATTATGGGAACGCTGTGAGCGTGCCCACAAGGGGCGAAATCCGGCCGCACCTATCGAGCCATATCGATCGAGCCACGTCTATCGGGCCACGTCTATCGGGTCACCGGGCCGGGCCGGGGCTACGCACCGGCGTCGGGCAGCCGCAGCCACTCCGCCCAGGACAGATCACGCCCGATGAACCGAGGCCGCACGAAGGGCCACTCATCGCCGATCCACCGAGGCACAAGCTCATCGAGCGCCTGCTCGACCGCACCCCCCACGGCACTGTCCACAACCCACCAGGAGACCTCGGCATCGGCCCCGGCCTTCTCGGGCGGATCGATGTACACACACCCGAGCTCCACGGACTCATCGCCATTGAGCAGCACGTAGTTGAACGACTCATGGGCGTCGATCTCGGCGGCGTGCCGCTCCAGATCGGCCAGATTGGCCTCGTACGTGATGGAGGCGGCCGGCCACCCCCAGGCCTCCCCGAAGATGCCCCACAGCCGCTCGCGCGAACCCATGACGGTCGGGTAGTCGAGGGCGGCATCGGCCCCACGAATCGGCCGCAGGTGATACCCGCCGGGCACGTCGACGTGCAGCGGGTGGACGAAGTCGCGGGGGAGCCAGGTCATGACCGGAGGCTAATGCCCCGGCAGGCGCCTCGCATCGGGTTATCCGGGGGGAACAGGCCACCGCCGGCCGTATCGCTCCCCGGCGGCGTGCCACCACGCGGGCGGCGAGAATCCGTCAGCGGGCGCGGCCGACCGCCCGGGCTGAAGCCCGAGGGTGCGCAACGCGTCCGCCCCCACGTACACGGTGAACCATCCGCGCCAATGCCCATCGGCCCCCGGCGCGCACGCCAGGTCGTACCGAACCTCGTCCGGCACGAACGGCATCCAGTCGATCCCGCGTTCCCGCAGTCAAGCGCGCAGGGCGGCAAGTGGCCCGGGGCGCCTTGGAAGGTTTTCGCAGGAGGTGACGATGACCCATTCGGTGTCGTCCATACTCACGTTCACCTTCCCGTTCATACGGCACCGGGGGCAGCCGGTGAAGTGGTTCGGGATCGGTCGGGCGGAGCAGCCGCAGCACCGCGGTCCACCAGCGTGCAGCCGCTGGAAGGCTAGGCCCGGTCGAGGAAGGCGGCCCAGGAGCTGGGGAGACGGTGAGGACGGGCCCGTAGGAGCGTCGTCGTAGCCCCGCATGTCGACGAAGAGTGTTCCTCCGGGGAAGCGAGCACGTGCGGCGTGCGCAACGTGCAGAGCCAGCGCGGTCTTGCCCACACCGCCGAGCCCACCCACCGCCGAGATCAACACGGCGTCTGTACGGGTTTCCGTGTTGTCAGGATCGAGTACGTCCAACAGAGCCCTGACGTGCTGCTCACGACCGGTGAAGGCCGTCGGAGGAGCAGGGAGCGCGGACATGGTGGTGAAGCCCGCGCCGCGACCGTGCTCGGCCCGTCCGGTGACGGGGCCGTGGAAGGTGCTACCCCGAAAGTCGTAGTGGTCTCCGTTGCCCACCGATTCCGCCCGTCCCACTACACAGCCCCCCGACTCTTCGCGTTCGTCCTCATCATGGCCCGCCGTCGCGCAAGGGGAGAGGGAGATCGGGGGAGGCCGGACCAGTTGCTCTCTCGTCGGCTGCCGTGACCGATCCCGCGCCGAGGCAGTTAAGGGAAACGTACTTCCGGGAAACGTATTTCCCTAAGTGATCCTGGTGGAGGCCGACCATGCCCCGCCCGACCCGTGAACTGCCCAAACCGGCAGACATGTTCGACCGTGACCGGGAGTGGAGCGAACTGACGGCCTTCGCGTCCGACACCGGCCCGGAAGCCACCCTGGCCGTGGTCTCCGGGCGTCGCCGCCAGGGCAAGTCCTTTCTCCTCGACTCGCTCGCCCGTGCCGCCGGCGGTTTCTACTTCTGTGCGTACGAGGCGACCGAGGCCGAGTCGCTCCGCCGCTTCGGTGAGGAACTGGGCCAGTACACCGGCACTGTCGCCCCCATGCGCTTCGACCGCTGGGAACAGGCGATCGATGCCCTGCTCGCACTCGGCGCGGAACGCCCCCTCCCCGTCGTCATCGACGAGTTCCCGTACCTGGCCCGGGCCACCCCCGCCCTCCCCTCCATCATTCAAGTCGCCTACGGACCACGCCGACCGGAGCGCCTCAACTCCCGTACCAGGCTTCTCCTCTGCGGCAGCTCGCTCTCGTTCATGGGCAAGCTGCTCAGCGGTACGTCACCCCTGCGCGGCCGGGCCGGGCTCGAACTCGTCGTCCATCCCCTCGACTTCAGGCAGGCCGCCGCTTTCTGGGGCATCGACGACCACCGCCTGGCGCTCCTTGTACACAGCGTCGTCGGCGGAACCCCCGCCTACCGAAGGGAGTTCGTCCGCGACGACGTCCCCGTCGACCTGGCC
Source organism: Streptomyces sp. NPDC000878 (assembly GCF_053599695.1). Classification (NCBI taxonomy): domain Bacteria; kingdom Bacillati; phylum Actinomycetota; class Actinomycetes; order Kitasatosporales; family Streptomycetaceae; genus Streptomyces; species Streptomyces sp. NPDC000878. The sequence continues at coordinate 342,741 of NZ_JBSFMT010000001.1, forward strand.
GACTTCGACGCCTGGGTCTGCCGTACGGCGCTGTCCCCGCGCTCCCCGCTCTACCGAGAGGCCCGTTATCTCCTCGCCGACGAGTCGGACCTGCGGGACCGCGCCCTCTACCACTCCGTCCTCGCCGCCCTGGCCTCCGGAAACGGCACGGCGGGCCGGATCGCCGGCTGCCTGGAGCGGCCTATCAGCGACATCACACACCCTCTGACCGTCCTCCAGGACTGTGGACTCGTACGGAGGGAGACGGACGCGTTCCGAGGGAACCGCAGCGTCTACCGAGTGGGCGAGCCGCTCATCGCCTTCGACCACGCCGTCTCCCGGCCCAAGCTCGCCCTGCTGGACCGGGGGATGGCCGAGCACGTCTGGGAGACCGCCCGGCCCCGCTTCCTCTCCGCCGTCGTCGGCCCGCACTTCGAACAGGTCTGCCGGGAGTGGGTGGCCCACTTCGCGGCGCCGGACACCTTCGGCGGCATGCCCATCGACGTCTCGTACGGGACGGTCCCCGACCGGACGGCCCGTACCAGCCACGAGATCGACGTGGTCGTACGCGGTGCGGTGGGCCAGGACAACGGCGTACTGCTGTCCCTGGGTGAGGCCAAGTGGGACCAGGTGATGGGGACGGGGCACCTTGAGCGCCTGCGGCAGGCCGAACGGCTGCTGGCGGATCGCGGGGTCGACACGTCCGCCGTACGGCTCGCCTGCTACAGCGGGGCAGGGTTCACCGGGGATCTGCGGGCTGCGGAGAGGCGGGGGGAGGTGGTGCTGGTGGATCTGGCGCGGCTGTACTCGGGTGAGTGAGTCGGGCGGCCTCTTAGGACAGTATCTGGCCTAATTTCTTCCTACCGTGTCCCCATGACTACCCCCGACACCGACGAGCGGGACGACGTACTGAACGGCATACCGGTCATGACCTTCGCCGACGCCCCCGCCCTCGACGCCTGGCTCGCCGCCCACCCCGCCCCGCAGCCCTCCGCCCTCTGGGTGAAGGTCGCGAAGAAGGGGGCGGGGCTGGTCTCCGTCGACTTTGTCGACGTCAATGACGTGGCCCTCTGTCATGGGTGGATCACCGGTCAGCGCAGGCGGCTCAACGGCTCGTACTTCCTGCAGAAGATCACCCCGCGCCGGCGGGGCAGCGCGTGGTCGATGGTCAATGTGCGGCGGGTGGCGGAGCTGGTGGCGGCCGGGCTCATGCGGCCCGGTGGCCTCGCGGAGGTCGACGCCGCCAAGGCGGACGGGCGGTGGGAGGCGGCGTACGAGTCCCAGCGGGACGCCTCCGTCCCGGACGACCTCGTCGCCGCACTGGAGCGCGAGCCCCGCGCCAAGGCGGCCTTCGAGGCGCTCGGCAGGTCGGGGCGGTACCAGGAAGCGCTCCTGCCGCTGCTTACCGCACGTACGCCGGACACCCGGGCCGCGCGCCTCGCGGCGGCCGTCGTCAGGCTGGCGGAGGGGGCGGCAGGGTCCCGGCTCTGAGTGGCCGCCGGGTCACCGGCACCGCCGCGCCTCCGCCCGCCCGCCCGAAGTCTCGCGCGGAATTACAGGCGGAGTCGCACGCGGACTTGCGCGTCGCGTCACGCGTTCCTGATCGCCGAGATGTCGAAGTTCAGCTTGATCTTGTCCGACACCAGCACGCCACCCGTCTCCAGGGCCGCGTTCCACGTAAGGCCCCACTCCGAGCGCAGGATCTCCGCCTTGCCCTCGAAGCCCACGCGCTCGTTGCCGAACGGGTCCTTCGCCGCGCCGTTGAACTCCAGGTCGATGGAGATCTCCTTGGTGGTGCCGAGGATCTCCAGGTCGCCGGTGATGCGGTAGTCGTCGCCGCCCAGGGCCTCTGCCTTGGTGGAGCGGAACGTCATCGTCGGGAACTCGTCCGTTTTGAAGAAGTCCGCGCTCTTGAGGTGGCCGTCGCGGTCGGCGGAGCCGGTCTCGATGCTGTCCATCTTGATGTCGAGGGACGCCGTCGAGTTGGCGGGGTTGGTGCCGTCGAGGTGCAGGGTGCCCTCGAACTCCTGGAAGCTGCCCTTGACGTTCGTCACCATGGCGTGCCGGGCGACGAAGCCGATGGTCGTGTGCGACGGGTCGATCGTGTAGTCGCCGGTCAACGCGGCGAGCTCCGGGGTCACGACTCCGGTGGCCGTGGCGGTGTCGTCGTCGGTGGTCTTGCGGCCGAAGATACCCATGACGTGCTCCTTGGGGGACGGGTTGTTGAAGCTTGAATCAATCCAACGAAAGGAACCGTAGTCCTATTCCGTTCAATGTTCAACATCATCCGTGGCGTGTTCGCGACGTTACTCCAAGTGCCGTGGTCTCGCTCGGCGTGACAGGGGCGTTGCCTCGACAGCTTTGTGCGACTCCTACAACCCGAACGCCCCCTGAGCAGTCGGGTCGGCTGCATGCCGACGTTGTTCTGTTCAGGGGTACCAGGAAAACGCGCCGGAGACTGTACGGAGTCGACGGCCCGGTTTTCTTGCTCGACTTCGTAAGGTCACTACATGACCTTTATCGACGAGGCGCAGGGTGGGTCCGCGGGCGAGCCGACAGGAGAGCCGACGGACGCACGCGGGCGCGTGGCCGAGCTGCACGAGATCCGTGCGCGGGCTCTGGCCGGCCCCAGCGAGAAGGCCACCGAGGCGCAGCACGCCAAGGGCAAGCTGACCGCCCGGGAGCGCATCGAACTGCTCCTCGACCCGGACTCCTTCAACGAGGTCGAGCAGCTGCGCCGGCACCGCGCGACCGGCTTCGGCCTGGAGGCCAAGAGGCCGTTCACCGACGGTGTCATCACCGGCTGGGGCACGGTGGAGGGCCGTACGGTCTTCGTGTACGCCCATGACTTCCGCATCTTCGGCGGCGCGCTCGGTGAGGCTCACGCCACGAAGATCCACAAGATCATGGACATGGCCATCGCGGCCGGGGCTCCGCTCGTCTCGCTCAACGACGGTGCGGGTGCCCGTATCCAGGAAGGTGTCAGTGCCCTCGCCGGGTACGGCGGCATCTTCCAGCGCAACACCAGGGCTTCGGGGGTCATCCCGCAGATCAGCGTGATGCTCGGCCCGTGTGCGGGCGGCGCGGCCTACAGCCCCGCCCTCACCGACTTCGTCTTCATGGTCCGCGAGACCTCGCAGATGTTCATCACCGGACCGGACGTCGTCAAGGCGGTCACCGGCGAGGAGATCACCCAGAACGGCCTCGGCGGCGCCGACGTGCACGCCGAGACGAGCGGCGTCGCGCACTTCGCGTACGACGACGAGGAGACCTGCATCGCCGAGGTCCGCTACCTCCTCGCGATGCTCCCGCAGAACAACCGCGAGAACCCGCCGCGCGTCGCGTCCGAGGACCCGGCCGACCGGCGCAGCGAGATCCTGCTGGACCTCGTTCCCGCCGACGGCAACCGGCCGTACGACATGGCCAAGGTCATCGAGGAGATCGTCGACGACGGCGACTACCTGGAGATCCACGAGCGTTGGGCCCGCAACATCATCTGCGCGCTTGGCCGGCTGGACGGCCAGGTCGTCGGCATCGTCGCCAACCAGCCGCAGAGCCTCGCCGGGGTCCTGGACATCGAGGCGTCGGAAAAAGCTGCACGGTTTGTCCAGATGTGCGACGCTTTTAACATCCCGATCGTCACGCTGCTGGATGTCCCCGGCTTCCTGCCGGGCGTCGACCAGGAGCACGGCGGAATCATCCGGCACGGCGCGAAGCTGCTCTACGCCTACTGCAACGCGACCGTTCCGAGGATCTCGCTGATCCTGCGCAAGGCGTACGGAGGCGCGTACATCGTCATGGACAGCCAGTCCATCGGCGCCGACCTCACCTATGCCTGGCCGACGAACGAGATCGCCGTGATGGGCGCCGAAGGTGCCGCCAACGTCATCTTCCGCCGTCAGATCGCGGACGCCGAGGACTCCGAGGCGATGAGGGCTCGGATGGTCAAGGAGTACAAGTCCGAGCTGATGCACCCCTACTACGCCGCCGAGCGCGGACTGGTCGACGACGTCATCGACCCGGCCGAGACCCGTTCGGTACTCATCAGGTCGCTCGCGATGCTGCACACCAAGCACGCCGATCTGCCCTCGCGAAAGCACGGCAACCCCCCGCAGTGATCCCGCTCGGTAACCCAGCGGATCCTTCGCGGTCCATCCGCGGAAACCTCTCTCACGGAGACTGTGACCTATGAACACCTCTGACATTCGCGTCGAGAAGGGCCATGCCGAGCCCGAGGAAGTCGCCGCCATCACGGCGATCCTCCTGGCCCGCGCGGCAGCAGCCCCGGTGGCGCCTGTGGCCCACCGGCGCCCGAAGGCCGGCTGGCGCCGCCTGGAGCGCGAGGGTGGCTTCCGCGCGCCGCACAGCTGGCACTGAGCCTTCTTGAACCTGGGTTGTGAAAGGGCCCCCTTCCGCGGTGCGGGAGGGGGCCCTTTCGTGTGCGCGTCGGCTGCGGGCCGGTGGGGGGAAGCCTAAAGACAGGGGCGCAGCCCCGTCTTTGGGGGCGCGGGGAACTGCGCGACAAGCTACTGGGCTGCCGCAGACGGCGTACAACCGTCCGTGGCAGCCCAGTAGCCGAAAACCACCTACTACCGCAGGCGCGCCATCAGCGCGTGCTCCACAAGCGTGATGAGCGCGCTCTTCGCGTCCGCCCGATGCCGCGCGTCCGTCGTGATGATCGGCGTGTCCGGGCCGATCTGGAGCGCCTCCCGGACCTCGTCCGGGTTGTACGGCTGGTTGCCGTCGAATCCGTTCAGGGCGATCACAAAGGGAAGCCCCGAGTTCTCGAAGTAGTCGACCGCCGGGAAGCAGTCAGCGAGGCGCCTCGTGTCAACGAGGACGATCGCGCCGATCGCGCCCCGCACCAGGTCGTCCCACATGAACCAGAAGCGGTCCTGGCCGGGCGTACCGAAGAGGTACAGGATCAGGTCCTGGTCCAGGGTGATACGGCCGAAGTCCATTGCCACCGTCGTGGTGGTCTTGTCCCCCGTGTGCGTGAGGTCGTCGATACCCGCGGACGCGGACGTCATCACGGCCTCGGTACGCAGCGGATTGATCTCCGAGACGGCCCCGACGAACGTGGTCTTGCCCACGCCGAAGCCGCCCGCCACCACGATTTTCGCGGACGTGGTGGAGCGGGAAGGCCCTCCGCTAGAGCTTGCGAAGTCCACTGAGCACCCTTTCGAGCAAAGTCACGTCTGGCTGGCCGCCGGCGTTCTCGTCGCCGCCGGGCTGATGAATGGCGACCAGGCCTGCCTCCGCCAAGTCGGCGACGAGGATCCTGGCCACGCCGAGGGGGATGGTCAGCAACGCCGAGATTTCGGCCACCGACTTGATCTCTCGGCAGAGGTTGCAGATCCGCTGATGCTCGGGCAACTGGCCCTGCATCTGGTGCGGCTGCGCAGTGGTGTGCACCAGCGCCTCGATGGCGAGCTGGTAACGCGGCCGGGTACGGCCGCCGGTCATCGCGTAGGGGCGTACCAGCGGATTGCTGGCACCCCCCGCGGGCGACGGTTCGGGGGAGCGCCGCTGCGGCTGTACAGGCTGGATGCGCGGCGCCGGCGGCTGGTCGTACGGCGACGGCCCGGGACCCTGCGGGTTCTGGGGCGCGTACGGCTGCTGCCGACGGTGGCTCGGTGCGGAGGGGAAGTTGTACCGGTTCTGGTCACCCTGACCCTGGCCCTGACCCTGGCCAGGGCCGTACGACCAGTTGCCCGAGGACGAACCGCCTGGGGGTGTTGCCACTTTCTTCTCCTCCTCCGACTGTGCCGGGCACCGCATCACTGTGGCGCCGCGTCCGAAACCTACCGTCCCGGGACGCCAAAACGCACCGTCTGACTGCTAGTTGAGAAGGCTCCCTTGGAGCTCCGCACGCAGATCGGGTGTCAGGACCGTACCGGCACGGTCGACCAGAAGTGCCATCTCGTACCCAATGAGACCGATGTCGGCCTCCGGATGTGCGAGGACCGCGAGCGAGGAACCGTCGGAGACGGACATGATGAAGAGGAATCCCCGCTCCATCTCCACAACTGTCTGGTTCACGCTGCCGCCCTCGAAGATGCGCGAGGCACCCGCGGTGAGGGAGGTCAGACCGGAGGCGACAGCGGCGAGCTGGTCCGCACGGTCTCGCGGAAAACCTTCGGACATCGCCAGAAGGAGTCCGTCGGCGGAGACCACCACCGTGTGGGACACCCCAGGGGTGTTGTCCACGAAGTTGGTGATCAACCAGTTCAGGTTCTGCGCCGCCTGGCTCATCGGGCTCACACTAACGCTCCTGGTTGTAGGTGCTGTCAGGCCCACCGTGGTGATTCCTGGTGGCCTGGCCGTTCGTGTCACTACCTGCGGTGCGTCCCCGCTGGACGCCCTGGCGCAGGTTGCTCAACCTGCCCCGGATGTCCTCGGGAGCGCGGGAGACCGACGGACCGCCCTGGGGAGTCGCTTCCGCGGCACCCTCGATCAGGTTGGCCTTCGGTACCCGGCGCGGCAGGCCGGAGGAGGTTACCCCGCCCGCCTTGGGCTTGCGGAGCTGTGACGCCTGCTGCCAGCGCTCGTCGTTGGCCGAGCGCCAGTCGTCGGGACCGGTTCCGTTGCCGTTCGCGTTGCCGTTCGTACTGCCGTTCTGCTCCGCGGGCGCGGGGGCCGGCGCCGGAGTCTCCTGGCCCACGTGCTGCCGGGAGGTGCCGTTGCTGGTGCCGCTCGCGGTGGATCCACGGCGGGGGAGCCCGGCATCGGTCAACGCATGCGGGGCGGAGGGGGCCGGTCCCGGACGCTCGAAGCCTACGTGATTCCGCTCACTCACGTCAGCGGCCTGCGCGGACTCCGTTTCCGGAGCGTACTCGGCGCGGTGCCCGTTCTGGTAACCGTCCGGCTGCGGCCAGTCATCCTGGTAGCGCCGCTCCTCGAAGGCCGAGAAGCTCTCCGGGGCGGAGGCGTGCGCCGGTGCGGGCTCTTCCTGGCCGGGCTCCGGGTACGAGGGCTCCGGGTAGCCGCCGGTGCCGTTCGCGGACGGGTAGCCGCCGTTCGTCGACGGGTAGTCGCTGCCGGCCGAGGTGAAGTCGTCCGTCTGCGGGAAGCCGTTGCCCCCGTTGTAGTACGGCTCCTCGTACGACGGCTGCTGCTCCTCGTACGCCGTCTGCTGGTCGTAGCCCGTGAAGGGCTCCTCCAGGGCCGGGGTCCGGCCGTTCGGCGCCGCGGAGAAGTCGTCGCCGTACGCGGGGACCTCGCCGGCCTCCGGGCTGCCCGGCTCGCGGGGCGGCGTCTGGGCCTCCAGCTGCGCCCGGCGCTCCTCGCGCATCAGGGAGCGGCCGACGGGGTCCAGCTCGCGTATGTCGTCCGGGACCTCGGTGTAGCGGCTGTCGTCGAAGCCCAGCTCGGCCGCCGTACGCATCGGCTGCTGCTGGACGGCTCCGAAGCTCTCGCCGATGTACTGCTGCTGCTGCGGCTGCTGCTCCGGGATGATCTGCGAGACGGTGAACTCGTCGCGCTGCAGCTGCTGCTCGCCACCGCCACCGTGGGTGATGGCGTCCGGGAGCATGACCAGCGAGGTCGTACCGGCCTGCTCGCCCGAGGGGCGGAGCTGGACGCGGATGCCGTGCCGGTCGGACAGCCGGCCGACCACGAACAGGCCCATGCGCTGGGAGATCGCGGCGTCCACGGTCGGCGGGTTGGCCAGCTTGTGGTTGATGTCCGCGAAGTCCTCGGCGGTGAGGCCGATGCCCTTGTCGTGGATCTCGACCATGATGCGGCCGTCGGGAAGACGGGTCGCCGTGACGCGGACCTTCGTCTGGGGAGACGAGAAGGTCGTGGCGTTCTCCAGCAGCTCCGCCAGCAGGTGCACGAGGTCGGTGACCGCGCGGCCGTGGATCTCGGCCTCCGGTACGCCCGACAGCTCGATGCGCTCGTACTGCTCCACCTCGGAGGAGGCGGCGCGCAGGACGTCGACCAGCGGGACCGGCTGGTCCCAGCGGCGGCCCGGCTCCTCGCCGGCGAGGACCAGGAGGTTCTCGCCGTTGCGGCGCATACGGGTCGCGAGGTGGTCCAGGCGGAAGAGGTTCTCCAGCTGGTCCGGGTCGGCCTCGTTGTTCTCCAGGTCGGTGATCAGGGTCAGCTGGCCCTCGATCAGGGACTGGTTGCGGCGCGACAGGTTGGTGAAGATCGCGTTGATGTTGCCCCGCAGCAGGGCCTGCTCGGCGGCCAGTCGGACCGCCTCGCGGTGGACCTGGTCGAAGGCGCGGGCGACCTCGCCGATCTCGTCCGTGGTGTTGATGGGGATGGCGGCGACCCGGGTGTCGACGCGACCGGGGTCGGTGCGCGAGAGCTGGTCGACCAGCATCGGCAGGCGCTGCTCGGCGATACCGAAGGCGGCGTTGCGCAGCTGGCGCATCGCGCGGCTCATCTGGCGGGCGACCATGCCGGCCAGGATGAACGCGGCGAGCAGGGCGACCACGACGGCCGCACCCACGATGATCGCGTCCTGCTTGGCGTCGTCGGAGATGCTGGACGCCTCGGCCACCGCGGACTTGGAGAGGTCCGACTCCAGCTTGAGGTACGCGTTGTACTTCAGCGTGTTGACCGCCCACCAGTTCTGGGGCGTGACGCCGCTCGCCGCGAGCTGGGCGCGGGCACTGGCCTCGGTCGAGGGGAGCGCGGCCAGGGACGAGATCATCTTGGTGGGGTCGGCCGGCGGCGCGACATACGTCTCGCCCTTGGCCGCGGCGGCCTGAGCGGCCTGCTCGGCCATCTCCTTGCCGGTGGCCGTGACCTGGGCGGTCGCGTCCTCCAGCTTCTTGGCGTCCTCGGCGGTACCGCCCGCGATGTACTCCGCGATGGCGATCCGCTCCAGGTACGCGTACGAGGAGAGCGCGATGCGCTGGGCCTGGAAGCTGCTCTGGTCGGGGCCCGGCTTGATCAGCAGGTGCATACCGATGGAACGCTCCAGCGACACGGAGGCCTTGGTGAGCGAGATCGCGTACACGGTCCGGCCGTAGGCGGTGATGTTGCCCGTGCCCAGGCCCAGCTCGTTGGAGAACTCCATCAGCGTGTGCGTGATGGCGGTGTAGCTCTCCTCGGACTGCACACCGGTGAGCTTCGAGGTGTAGGCCGCCGCGCGGACCTGCTCCAGCTGGGGCTCGACCTCGCGGAACAGCTTCAGTCGGCGCTCGACGCTCGGCTTGTCCGGGATGCTCTGCGCGGCGGTGTCGAAGGCGTCGGCGGCCTTGTCGGTGGCCGCGCGGGCCTTCACTACCGTCGCGTCGTCCTGGCCCTTGCCCTGGAGCAGGGGCGCCGCGGTGATGTCGCGCTCCTGGAAGAGCGCGTCGCCGTAGACCAGGGCGGCCTGCACGAGGCGCGCGGTCTTCTCCGCGTCCTCGGCCTCCTGCCAGGTGTCGATCGAACTCTTCACCTGGAAGCCGCCCATGACGAGGCCGACCACCACGGGTATGAGCAGAATCGCGTTCAGCCTGGTCGGCACGCGCCAGTTGCGCGGGGAGAAACGGCTGCCGCTCGGAGCGGGTGGCGCCATCGGCTCCGAGCCGGGCACAGGGGCGGGCGCCGCTCCGCGCGGCGGCGGGGTGAAGTTGCCCCGGGCCGACGGCTCGGGACCGTTCTTGCTTCGCCTCACTCGACCAACAACCTCTCGGCGGAAGGCACCAACGTTGTGCCGCAGTCTCTCAGAGCCGGTAAGTCAAAGACCCCCGGTGGGGGTACGTCTTTGACTATTAGGCAGTTCAGGCATTCCAGCACGTCAGCCTTCGCTCTTCCAAACAGTGGAATGCGAAGATCCGTAGTGATGTAAGCCCCAGATAAAACGGTCATAAAGAACGAGCCCCGCCAAAAGGCGGGGCCGATGTGAGCACAGCGAGACCAGGTGACCGCGACGCGTGGCCGTACCACCAGATATCTCTGTCGAAACGTTATGAACACCGGGGCCGACCGTGTCAAAGGCCACAGTCGGCTCCGGTGTATCTACGACAACTGCCGTACGGCATCGTTGACTTGGTTACCGAAGGCGCGCCATGAGCGCGTGCTCGACCAGCGTGATCAGCGCACTCTTGGCATCCGAGCGGTGCCGGGCGTCCGTCGTGATGATCGGCGCGTCCGGGCCGATCTGGAGCGCCTCACGCACCTCTTCGGGGTTGTACGGCTGGTGCCCGTCGAAGCCGTTGAGGGCGATGACGAACGGCAGGCCGCTGTTCTCGAAATAGTCGACCGCGGGAAAACAGTCCGCGAGCCGGCGGGTGTCGACCAGGACCACGGCGCCGATCGCGCCGCGCACCAGGTCGTCCCACATGAACCAGAAACGGTCCTGGCCCGGCGTACCGAAGAGGTACAGGATCAGGTCCTGGTCCAGGGTGATACGGCCGAAGTCCATGGCCACCGTGGTGGTGGTCTTGTCCCCGGTGTGGGTGAGGTCGTCGATGCCCGCCGAGGCGGACGTCATCACGGCCTCGGTACGCAGCGGGTTGATCTCCGAGACGGCGCCCACGAACGTGGTCTTGCCGACGCCGAAGCCACCCGCGACCACGATCTTCGCGGAGGTGGTCGCCCGGCCCCCGTCAGAGCTTGCGAAGTCCACTGAGCACCCTTTCGAGCAGTGTCACCGCTGGTGCACCGCCGTTGTTCTCGTCGCCGCCCGGCTGGTGGATGGCGACCAGTCCGGCCTCGGCGAGGTCCGCGACCAGGATGCGGGCCACGCCGAGCGGCATGGTGAGGAGCGCAGACACCTCTGCCACCGACTTGACCTCACGGCACAGATGGCAGATGCGCTGGTGCTCGGGGAGCAGTCCCATGAGCGCCGCCGGGTCGGCCGTGGTGCTGATCAGGGCCTCGATGGCGAGCTGGTAGCGCGGCCGGGTCCGGCCGCCGGTCATGGCGTAGGGCCGTACCAGCGGCTGGTCGCCCTCGTCCTCGTACGTATGAGCGTACGGATCGTGAGAGGCGGTGGGCGGGGTCATGAATCCTCCGGGCGGGACAGCGTCGGTCAGTCGTGCCGTCTGACATGGCCGGTGGGGGGATTGTGTCGGCCGGACGGTGTTTTGGTGAGACGGGTGGATCCGGAGCGGTCAGTGGAGCAGACTGCCCTGTAGTTCGGCGCGCAGGTCCGGGGTGAGCACTGCGCCCGCCCGGTCGACCAGGAGCGCCATCTCGTAGCCGACAAGGCCGATGTCGCAGTCCGGGTGGGAGAGGACCGCCAGAGACGATCCGTCCGAGACGGACATGAGGAAGAGGAAACCCCGCTCCATCTCGACGACCGTCTGGGCCACCGTGCCGCCCTCGAAGATGCGCGAGGCACCCGCGGTGAGCGAGGTGAGCCCGGAGGCGACGGCGGCGAGCTGGTCGGCGCGGTCCCGCGGGAAGCCTTCCGACATCGCCAGAAGGAGACCGTCGGCGGACACGACGACGGTGTGGGACACACCCGGGGTGTTGTCCACGAAGTTGGTTATCAACCAGTTGAGGTTTTGTGCCGCCTGGCTCATCTGGCTCAACTAACGCTCCTGCTGGTGAGTGGGGCTGGGGAAGCTGCCCGTCTGGTCGGAGCCGGTACCGGCCTGCCGACCCTGGGCGATGCCCCTACGGAGATTGGTCAGCCGGCCGCGCACGTCATCGGGCGCGCGTGAGACCGCAGGACCGCTTTGGTGCTGTTGCTGCTGAGCCGTACCCGGTACGAGGTTCGCACGCGGGACCCGGCGCGGAAGGCCGGAAGTCGTGACGCCACCGGCGGCCGGCTGGCGGACGCGCTCGGCCTGCCGGATCAGCTCGTCGTTGGGCGAGCTGCGCCAGGAGCTGGTCGCGGTCGGCGCGGTCGCCGGACGCGGGGGAGTCGGCGCGGAGGACGGCTGCGAGGGAGCCGAACCGTTCCCGTTGCCATTGCTGACGCCGTTGCTGCTGACGCCGTTGCCGTTGGTCTGCGGTCGGCCGCCCTGCTGACCCTGCCCGTGGAACCAGTTGGTCTCCAGGGTGTCGTACAGCGGCGTCCGTCCGTCACCGGGGCCGGCCGGCGGCAGTGCCTCCGGCTGCGGCGGGCGCGGCGGGACCGGCGGACGTGAGCCGCCGAGGTCGCCGGGGCCACGCCCTGCGCCCGGCTGCGGGCGCTCGAACTGGCCGGTGGACGACGGGTCCTGCTGGCGGCGCGGCACCGGACCCCGGCTGTCGAAGGGGGCCGGCGGCGCGGGGAACTGGCCGGTCGAGCCGGAGTCGTACCCGGTCGGCGCGGGGAACTGGCCCGTGGAACCGTTGTCGTACGAGGGCGGGGTGAACTGCCCGTTGTGCGACGGGTTCTGCGGGCTCTGCTGGCCGCCGGGCGGGGTGCCGAAGACGTCCGAGCGGACGAACGACCCGGTGTTCTGCTGGCCGTTGGTGTCGGCGGGGCCGAAGCCGGGGCCGGCGAACTGACCGGTGTCCGAAGGACCGCCCGGACGCGGGGCGTTGAAGTCGGGGCGGGCGAACTCGGAGGTGGCGGCCGGGTTCTGGAGATCGTCGATGCGCGGAAGCGCCGGCATCTCCGAGGTCGCGGCCGGGTCCTGGCGGCTGTCGATGCGTGGCATCCGCGAGGTGGAGTCCGGCTCCTCGTGACCGCGCGGGGTGTCCAGCGAGGCACGCGGCACCGGGGGCTGCGCGTTCTCGTCGCTCCAGCTCGGCCGCGACGGCGCGTTGCCGTTGCCGCCGGGCAGCTCCGGACGCGCCGCACCGCCACGCGGCGAAAGCTGCGGACGGCGACCGCCGCCCTGGCCTTCCGGGCGCTGCGGGGGTACGGGGCCACGCGAGCCGCCGAAGCCGTCCTGACGTGAGGTGTTGTTGCCGAAGGCGTCCTGGCCCTGCCGCGCGCCCGGAACGTCGCCGAAGCCACCGGCGGCCTGCATGCCCTGCGGAGCACCCGGCGCCTGGCCGCCGAAGCCGCTCAGACCGCCCGCACCCGCACCGGCCGGAGCCGGCCTGCCGCCCTGCTGAGGGGCGCCCGGACCCTGCGGTCCACGCGGCGCTCCGCCCGGTCCACCCGGGCGACCGCCCGCGTCCCGGCCGGGCAGCGCGGCCCGCGGTCCCTGGCCGGAGCCGACCTGACCGCGCGGAGCACCACCGGCGCCGAGGAGTCCGCCACCGGCGGGAGCACCCTGGCCGGCGCCCCGGCGGGCCGCGGCCACACCGGCGGCGGCCTGCGCGGCGGCGGGACCGCCCGCGGGAGCACCCTGGCCGGGCTTGCCCGGAGCGGGCTTCTTGCCGCCCTGGGCGACATCGACGGGGAGCATGACCAGCGCGGTCGTACCACCGGAGTCGGAGGGCCGCAGCTGGATCCGGATGCCGTGGCGCTGCGAGAGGCGGCCGACCACGAACAGACCCATGCGGCGGGAGACCGACACGTCCACGGTGGGCGGTGCGGCGAGCCGCTCGTTGATCGCCGCGAGGTCCTCGGGCGAGAGGCCGATGCCGGTGTCGTGGATCTCGATCAGGACGCGGCCGTCGGGCAGCGCGTGACCGGTGACCTTGACCTTGGTCTGCGGGGAGGAGAACGACGTGGCGTTCTCCAGCAGCTCGGCGAGCAGGTGCACGAGGTCGTTGACGACCCGGCCGGCCACTTCGGTGGTCGGCACGGACGACAGTTCGATGCGCTCGTACTGCTCCACCTCGGAGGCGGCGGCGCGGAGCACGTCGACCAGCGGGACCGGACGGGTCCAGCGGCGGCCTGGCTCCTCACCGGCGAGGACGAGGAGGTTCTCGCCGTTCCGGCGCATACGGGTCGCGAGGTGGTCGAGCTTGAAGAGGGAGGACAGCTGGTCCGGGTCGGCCTCGCGGGACTCCAGTTCGGAGATGAGCGAGAGCTGACGCTGGATGAGGCCCTGGGAGCGGCGCGAGAGGTTGGTGAACATCGCGTTGACGTTGCCTCGCAGGAGGGCCTGCTCGGCGGCGAGGCGGACGGCCTCGCGGTGCACGTCGTCGAAGGCCGCGGCCACCTGGCCGATCTCGTCCCGGGAGTGCACACCGACCGACTCGACGGAGGTGTCGACGTCCTGCGGGTCCGACTCCGACAGCTGCTTGACCAGCTCGGGCAGCCGGTCCTGGGCGACCTTGGTCGCGGTGTCCTGGAGCCGGCGCAGCGAGCGGATCATGGACCGGGCGACGACGAACGCGCCGACCAGCGAGACACCGAGGACGAGGAGGATCAGCGCACCGGAGACGATCGCTTCCTGCTCGGCCTCGTTGCGCAGTTCACGAGCCTTCTGCTCCATCTCGTTGAGCAGCGTCAGCTCGATCTTCTTCATCTGCAGGATCTTGGCCGAGTCGTCGTCGATCCAGTCCTTGTAGGAGCGCTTCTGCAGCCCCTGGATGCCGTCCCTGCTCTGCAGGATGCGCTTGGCGTAGAGGTCGGCCGCGGTGATCGTCGGGTTGCCCTCGTCGATCGACTGGAGAAGCTCCTCCGCGCCGTTGCCGTAGATGCTCTTGAAGCTCCGGAGTTCGGAGTCCTGGCTGCTCAGCGCCGAGTCGGCGTAGAGCCGGTCGTTCTCCGAGAGGTCGCCGACCGTCTTGTTGTCCTCGGGCAGCGCCGCCGCGATGACCGCGCGCTGGATGGACGCGTACTCCTTGGCCGAGGAGAAGGCGGCCAGGGAGCGGGTGCGCGTGATCATCTCGGGGTTGCTGGTCGCCTCGGCCATGTCCTGGGAGAGGTCGAGCAGCTGGGTGACGAGCCGGTGGTAGGACTCGACCGTCTGCGTCGAGTTGTCCCGGTCCTCGTAGGCGCTGCTGCGGATCTCGCTGAGGTTCGCCAGCTCACCGACGAGACCCACCAGGCTGTCGCGGACGCCTTCCAGGTTGCCGCTCTTGCTGGCGGTGTCGATCTCCTCGGCACCGTCGATGAAGTTGGCGAGGGCCCGGTCGGTCTTCTCGCGTACGCCCTTGACGCTGTAGTCGTTGGCGGGCGCGCCGTGGGCGAGGGGACCGGCCGACTGGTCGCGTTCCTCCTGGAGCGCGGCGGACAGCTCGGTCGCCTGCTTGGTGATGTCGGTCAGCAGCCGCATGTTGTCGAGCTGCTGGATGTCGTCCATGTTGTCGCTGATGCGCAGCGCACCGAGCGAGGTCGCGGCGACCACGGGGAGCGCGAGCAGCGAGACCAGACGGGTCGAGATACGCCAGTTGCGCAGAGCTATTCGCGTACCGGGGCCGCTCGGTCCCTTGGCGGGCTTCACCGGTGGCGCGGCGGGCGCGGGAGGGCCGGTGACCGCGCCCTTGCCGCCGGGTCCGCCCGGTCCGCCGGGCGCGCCACTGCCGAGGCGCGTCGACCGCTCGCCGTTGTCGCCGGTCAGAGCTGCCTGGCCCGGGTTCTGGGCGTGCTGGGGGGAGGAACCGTTACCGGCTCCGTTGTGTGGCTCCGGCTCCGCCGAAGCGCTGCCATCCCTCTTGAAACGTCCCTGCACTAGCGTCGCAACCTCTGGACCAGGCGCCCCTCCGCGTGAACGGACGGACGGTGTCGGCGTATAGGGGGCGCCCTGAAATACGCCCCCCATGGTGGTCGTTGAGTAACCCGGCGCTGGTTCCCCCTTACGTGCCGCCGCTCGGCGCTGCTTCGCGCCCCCTGTGCGCCGGCTCGTATCCCGCGGCGGTCCGTGGAATTCCAGCACAGTGCCGGATCTCCAACAAGGCCAATGGGTCACGGTGTGACGACGATGACGCCTTGTGAGCGGTGCGTCACGAGGCGTGTGGAGCGATCCGTTGCATAACGGACCAAATTCCACGAGTCGCATGGATAGTCGTGGTGTCCAGGTCGCCATGATCAGGAGCGGAATGAGGGCTTCAGTGAAGCAATGTCCGTTTCGTAGGGGGACGCTGGAGGCCTGAATTGACCGGTTTGCCCATGGGCTCGTGAGCAAACTCACACGCCGTTCAAGGGGTCTCCGTGACTTACCCAGGGAATCGGATGTTTAGCCTGACGCTTTACAGGGATGGCAAATCCGACAACCCGCGCACGGCCGACGGCTCTCCGCCCCGCCGAGCGCCCGGACACGACAGGGTCGAGGACTACAACAGTGAAGACGACGACGATGTTCCGCAACATCGCAAACCCGCGGCGCACGACGCTGGCCCACCTCACGGACGCCGACGAACTGACGCCCGTCGAGCAGCCGGAACACGCCGTAGACCTCCCCACCCAGACCGCCAACCCCCGCCGCACCATCCTCATGGAAGCCCCGGTCGCGGCCTCCGTCGCCGAGTAGTACGCACGAGCGCCGCCCGGTTGTTCAGGGCGGCCCCTGTGAATGCCTGTGTGTCAAGGGCGCCTCTGCCCCTCGTACCCGCTTTCCGGCGGTACGAAGGTCACGGGCGCCCTCGCCTTATTGCGCGAGGCGCCCGTCCACGGCGCGTTAGCCTGGAGCGTCAGACTCCAGCCGGACCAGCAGAGGGGCGCAGGAATCCCGTGCGCATCGCCAGATTCTCCATCGACGGGAACGTCGCCTTCGGCGCGGTCGAGGGCGACAAGCCGGACGAACTAGTCCTCGACATCATCAAGGGCATCCCGTTCGCCGACTTCGAACTCTCCGGCACGAAGGTCCCCCTCGACAAGGTCCGGCTGCTGCCGCCGGTGCTCCCCAACAAGGTCGTCGCCTACGGCCGCAACTACGCGGAGCACGCGCGGGAACTGGGCAACGAGGTGCCCGACGCCCCGTTCGCCTTCTTCAAGCCGTCCACCTCGGTGATCGGCTCCGGCGACGACATCCAGTACCCCTCCTTCACCGAGGAACTGCACCACGAGGCCGAACTCGCCGTGGTCATCAGCCGGATGTGCCGCGAGGTCCCGCGCGAGCGCGTCAAGGACGTCATCCTCGGCTACACCTGCGCCAACGACATCACCGCGCGGGACGTCCAGAAGCGCGAGAAGCAGTGGGCGCGGGCGAAGGGCTTCGACACCAGCTGCCCCCTCGGCCCCTGGGTGGAGACGGACCTCGACCCCTCCGACCTCACGATCCAGCTCACGGTCAACGGCCAACAGCGCCAACTGGGCCGCACCAGCGAGATGATCCACTCCATCGAGGACCTGATCGTCAACATCACCGAGGCCATGACGCTGCTCCCCGGCGACGTGATCCTCACGGGCACCCCGGCAGGCGTCGGACCGCTCACCGTCGGCGACGAGGTCGCCGTCACCATCGAAGGCATCGGCACTCTCACCAACAAGGTTGTCAAGCGTGGCTAGCGCACCCGCCCCCGCCGTCCGAGTACGGTTCTGCCCGTCGCCCACCGGTAACCCCCACGTGGGCCTGGTCCGTACGGCCCTGTTCAACTGGGCCTACGCCCGCCACACCGGCGGCACGTTCGTCTTCCGCATCGAGGACACCGACGCGGCCCGCGACTCGGAGGAGTCGTACGAGCAGCTGCTGTCCTCGCTGCGCTGGCTGGGCTTCGACTGGGACGAGGGCCCCGAGATCGGCGGCCCGCACGCGCCGTACCGCCAGTCGCAGCGCATGGACACCTACAAGGACGTGGCGGCCAAGCTCCTGGAAGCGGGCCACGCGTACTACTGCTACTGCTCCACGGAGGAGCTGGACACCCGCCGCGACGCCGCCCGCGCGGCCGGCAAGCCTTCTGGGTACGACGGCCACTGCCGCGCCCTGACCGACGAGCAGGTGTCCGCGTACACCGCCGAGGGCCGCACACCGATCGTCCGCTTCCGGATGCCCGACGAGACGATCACCTTCACGGACCTGGTCCGCGGCGAGATCACGTACCTCCCGGAGAACGTTCCGGACTACGGGATCGTACGAGCCAACGGAGCCCCGCTCTACACGCTCGTGAACCCGGTCGACGACGCGCTGATGGAGATCACGCACGTCCTGCGAGGCGAGGACCTGCTGTCGTCGACGCCGCGGCAGGTCGCCCTGTACAAGGCGCTGATCGAGCTGGGCATCGCGAAGCAGATCCCCTCCTTCGGCCACCTGCCGTACGTGATGGGCGAGGGCAACAAGAAGCTCTCGAAGCGCGACCCCGAGTCGTCCCTGAACCTCTACCGGGAGCGCGGCTTCCTCCCCGAGGGACTCCTCAACTACCTCTCCCTCCTCGGCTGGTCGCTCTCGGCCGACCAGGACGTCTTCACGATCGACGAGATGGTCGCCGCCTTCGACGTGACGGACGTCAACCCCAACCCGGCCCGCTTCGACCTGAAGAAGTGCGAGGCGATCAACGCCGACCACATCCGGCTGCTGGACGTGAAGGACTTCACGGAGCGCTGCGCACCCTGGCTCCAGGCGCCCTTCGCGCCCTGGTCGCCGGAGGACTTCGACGAGGCGAAGTGGCAGGCGATCGCCCCGCACGCCCAGACCCGCCTGAAGGTCCTCTCGGAGATCACGGACAACGTCGACTTCCTGTTCCTCCCGGAGCCGGCCACCGACGAGGCGTCCTGGACGAAGGCGATGAAGGAAGGCAGCGACGCGCTCCTGATCACGGCGAGGGAGAAGCTGGAGGCGGCCGACTGGACGTCCCCCGAGTCCCTGAAGGAGGCCGTCCTGGCCGCAGGCGTGGCCCACGGCCTCAAGCTCGGCAAGGCCCAGGCCCCGGTCCGCGTAGCCGTCACCGGCCGCACGATCGGCCTGCCCCTCTTCGAGTCCCTGGAAGTCCTGGGCAAGCAGAAGACGCTGACACGGATCGACGCGGCACTGGCGAAGCTGGCGGCGTAGTACGGCAGCTGGGAGGGCGGCACCCGGTCGGGGCGCCGCCCTCCGGCGTCTGCCGGTACCGTCGGTGTCATGACGATCCGCGCTGTGGTCTGGGACATCGACGACACGATCTTCGACTACACCGCGGCGGATCGCGCCGGTATGCGGGAGCAGCTCGTGGCCGAGGGGCTGCTCGATGCGTACGCGACCGTCGAGCAGGCTCTCGTGCGCTGGCGGGAGGTCACCGACCGGCAGTGGGCGCGGTTCGCGGCGGGGGAGATCGACTTCCTGGGGCAGCGCCGGGAGCGGGTGCGGATGTTCCTGGGCGAGGAGCTGACCGACGCCGAGGCCGACGCCTGGTTCGACCGCTACATCGGGCATTACGAGGCCGCCTGGGCGCTCTTCCCGGACGTGCTGCCCGTCCTCGACCTCCTCGCCACCAGCCACCGGCACGGGGTCCTCTCCAACTCCAGCATCCGCGTACAGGACCGCAAGCTGCGCGTGCTCGGCGTCCGCGACCGCTTCGAGTCCGTCCTGTGCGCGGCCGAGCTGGGCGTCCACAAACCGGACGCCCAGGCCTTCCACGCGGCCTGCGCCGCCCTGGACCTGCCTCCGGAGCAGGTGGCGTACGTCGGCGACCACCCGGAGATCGACGGACGGGGTGCCGTCGACGCCGGAATGCTGTCCGTGTGGATCGACCGCGACGGCCTCGTCGGCGCGGAGCAGGCCCCCGAAGGCCCGCACCGGATCGCCTCGCTCGCCGAACTCCCCGCGCTCCTCGGCGCCGATACCCGTTTTGGAGCGCCGTCCACCTTCGGGTAATGTTCTTCCTGCGCCGCCGGAGAGCGGGCCGAAAGGCCGGGAACCGGAGGTGCAAGCTAGAACAAAAGCTCCGCAGGGGCTGGCGTTCCAGTGGCCTATGGTGTAATTGGCAGCACGACGGTTTCTGGTTCCGTTAGTCTTGGTTCGAGTCCAGGTAGGCCAGCTCGCAGATTGCTTCAAATCTGCACCCGTGGAGATCAGAATCCACACAGGCCCCCGTTGTGTAGCGGCCTAGCACGCTGCCCTCTCACGGCAGTAGCGCCGGTTCGAATCCGGTCGGGGGTACAGATCCTTCCCGGAGGGTCAGCCAGGGTCGCACCCACTGACTCTCATGCAGGATCGCTAGGGCCCCCGTTGTGTAGCGGCCTAGCACGCTGCCCTCTCACGGCAGTAGCGCCGGTTCGAATCCGGTCGGGGGTACGCTTTACCTTGAAGTGCCTTGGTCTATGGTGTAATTGGCAACACTACGGTTTCTGGTACCGTCATTCTTGGTTCGAGTCCAGGTAGACCAGCTCGGATCTGCGGTGGTGTCGTTCTAATCGCCTGCAAGATCCACGCCCCCGTTGTGTAGCGGCCTAGCACGCTGCCCTCTCACGGCAGTAGCGCCGGTTCGAATCCGGTCGGGGGTACGTCAGTGCAGGTGGCCCCCCGCTTCGGCGGGGGGCCACTCTGCATTTCCCCTGCCTACAGCCCGTACCGCCGTGCCGACTCCTCCTCCTGGGCCAGCCGGTGCAGTGCGGTGAGCACCGGCTCGAACAGCACTGTCGCCGCGACCGCCGTCTCCACCCGCTCCGCGTCCGACGCGTGCGTCTCCAGGTAGTCCAGGTCCCGTCTCGCCACCTGGTGCATCAACTCCGCGTACGGCGCCATCAGTTCGGCGTCCCAGGGATAGCCCAGCCGGATCAGCGCGGCCACCGCCACCACCAGCGAGCGGTGCACGGGGGAGAGGGGGCTCAGCTCACGCGCGGTCTCCCAGCCGAGGCTCGTCAGCAGCCGGTCCACCTCCCGGCGGGCGGCGACCACCGCCGGGTCCTCCTCGTCCGGCTCGGTGCCCTGCGGCAACGCCCACAGGGCCGCGCCCAGGCGGATCGTACGGCCCAGGGACTCGTCGTCGACATGGCCGAGCACCTCACGGGCGGTGGCGACGGGGATACGGCCCACCTGGATCAGCGCGCGCACCAGACGCAGTCGGCGCAGATGGCCCTCGTCGTACTCCGAGGTCGTCGTGTTGATCTGCCGGCCAGGCGCCAACAGGCCTTCGCGCAGGTAGTACTTGATGGTCGCGGTGGACACACCGCTGCGCTCGCTCAACTCCGCCAGCCGCATCCCTTGCGCCTTTCCTCGGACAACGGCACGATCCAAGCACGCGGTGGTCGGATTCGCTCGATCGTGTGATCGTCCGCTTGCGGGCTTGCGATCCCCTGGGCTGATCGGGCTAACGTGGTCGTGCGACCTGGGACACCGGGTACGGCGTCAGCGTGCGGGGCCCCTGCTCCACCAGAGGATGGTTCAGCCCCTCCCCGTCGCCTCTGGCCGTACCTACTTGGCCAGGTCGCACAGGGCTGTGTCCATCAGCGGCCTCCGGCCGCGGGGGCCTCCCGGGCCCGGACCACGCACAGGATGCGTGTCGCCGCCCCGGGGTCGAGTACGCCGGGGACCAGTGCGCCCAAGACCGTTCGGGGTGTGCGGCTGGACGGGCTCACGTCCGCTCAGTTCACAGGAACGGTTGTGGCACGAGACGTACGTCGGTGCCTGAGGGGTCGTGTGAGCCGTATGCCAGCCTTTGGGCTGGCTGCGGGGCATGGGGTGTTTGCCGGTGAAGAAGCGTGGGCGTTCCGGCAAGGAGCGGTTCGCTCATCGGTCGGTGCCCTAGGGGTTCCGCTGTGTACTGAGTGCGGGTCCGCTGTGGCTGGTCGCGCCCACGCGGCGGAGCCGCAAATCGATACAGCCCCGCGCCCCTGGGTTGGTGACCTCGCCCCTGACAAAGAAGTGCCCTCGATGAAGCGGCCTGCCGCGGCGTTGAGGCCTGCCGACTCCCGAGGGCGTACGTCCTTCTTGCTCAGCCCGTGCGGCGCAGGGCCTCCGAGAGGCGGGCGGCTGCGTCGATGACTGCCTGGGCGTGCATGCGGCCGGGGTGGCGGGTGAGGCGTTCGATGGGGCCCGAGACCGAGACTGCCGCCACCACGCGGTTCGACGGGCCCCGGACGGGGGCCGAGACCGACGCGACGCCCGGTTCGCGCTCGCCGATGGACTGGGCCCAGCCCCGGCGTCGTACGCCCGACAGCGCTGTCGCCGTGAAGCGGGCGCCCTGGAGGCCGCGGTGCAGGCGCTCCGGCTCCTCCCACGCCATCAGGATCTGGGCCGACGAGCCCGCCTTCATCGTGAGCGTCGAGCCGACCGGGACCGTGTCCCTGAGGCCCGAGAGGCGCTCGGCCGCGGCGACGCAGATACGCATGTCGCCCTGGCGGCGGTAGAGCTGCGCGCTCTCGCCCGTCAGGTCGCGGACGTGCGTGAGCACCGGGCCGGCGGTCGCCAGGAGGCGGTCCTCGCCCGCTGCCGCCGCCAGTTCCGCCAGGCGGGGGCCGAGAATGAAACGGCCCTGCATGTCGCGCGCCACCATCCGGTGGTGTTCCAGAGCCACGGCGAGACGATGTGCCGTGGGTCGTGCCAGTCCGGTCGCCGCGACCAGTCCCGCGAGGGTGGCCGGACCGGACTCCAGAGCGCTCAGGACAAGGGCTGCCTTGTCCAGAACGCCGACGCCGCTACTGTTGTCCATGAAACGATACTCGCGTCTCACTCTGTGAAACGCAAGTTCATTTTCCCGTGGAACGCGCCACTCTGGAAGACACAGCGGCCCGCCGACCAACGGGCCCGGTGGCGGATGTCCGGACGAGGGGTATGGGCGGTCGCCTCCACAAGATCTCTATCTAATTGGGCCGGCGCCCGCACGGGCCGGCCTGGAGGGAAAGCGATGGGTAGGACACTCGCGGAGAAGGTCTGGGACGACCATGTCGTCCGGCGCGCCGAGGGCGAGCCCGACCTCCTTTTCATTGATCTGCACCTGCTGCACGAGGTGACCAGCCCGCAGGCCTTCGACGGCCTGCGCCAGAACGGCCGTAAGGTGCGGCGCCTCGACCTCACCATCGCGACCGAGGACCACAACACCCCGACCCTCGACATCGACAAGCCCATCGCCGACCCGGTCTCCCGGGTCCAGCTGGAGACGCTGCGCAAGAACTGCGCCGACTTCGGTGTGCGGCTGCACCCGCTGGGCGACGTCGAGCAGGGCGTCGTCCACGTCGTGGGACCGCAGCTGGGGCTGACCCAGCCGGGCACCACCGTCGTCTGCGGCGACTCCCACACCTCCACGCACGGCGCCTTCGGCGCGCTGGCGTTCGGCATCGGCACCTCGCAGGTCGAGCATGTGCTGGCCACCCAGACGCTGCCGCTGGCCCGCCCCAGCACCATGGCCATCACGGTCGACGGTGAACTGCCCGACGGCGTCACCGCCAAGGACCTGATCCTCGCCATCATCGCGAAGATCGGTACGGGCGGCGGCCAGGGCTACATCCTGGAGTACCGCGGCCCCGCCATCGAGAAGCTCTCGATGGAGGCCCGGATGACCATCTGCAACATGTCGATCGAGGCCGGCGCCCGCGCGGGCATGATCGCCCCCGACGAGACCACCTTCGAGTACCTCAAGGGCCGCCCGCACGCGCCCGAGGGCGCCGACTGGGACGCGGCCGTCGAGTACTGGAAGACGCTGCGCACCGACGACGACGCGGAATTCGACGCCGAGGTCGTCATCGACGGCGCCGCGCTCTCGCCGTTCGTCACCTGGGGCACCAACCCCGGTCAGGGCGCGCCGCTTTCGGCCGCCGTCCCCGACCCGGCTTCGTACGAAGACGCTTCGGAGCGCCTCGCCGCCGAAAAGGCCCTGGAATACATGGGGTTGGAGGCCGGGCAGTCGCTGCGCTCCATCAAGGTGGACACCGTCTTCGTAGGTTCGTGCACCAACGGACGTATCGAGGATCTGCGCGCCGCCGCCGAGATCGTCGGGGGCCGCAAAGTCGCCGACGGCGTACGGATGCTGGTCGTCCCCGGTTCGGTGCGGGTCGGTCTGCAGGCCGTCTCCGAGGGCCTGGACCTGGTCTTCAAGGCGGCCGGCGCCGAATGGCGGCACGCGGGCTGCTCGATGTGTCTGGGCATGAACCCGGACCAGTTGGCCCCCGGTGAGCGCTCCGCGTCCACCTCCAACCGCAACTTCGAGGGCAGGCAGGGCAAGGGCGGCCGTACGCACCTGGTGTCGCCGCAGGTCGCCGCCGCGACGGCCGTACTGGGCCACCTGGCCTCCCCGGCCGACCTGTCCGACGCCGACACCCGTACGCCCGCTGGAGTCTGATCAGCCATGGAAGCATTCACCACGCACACCGGCCGGGCCGTCCCGCTGCGCCGCAGCAACGTCGACACCGACCAGATCATCCCTGCTCACTGGCTCAAGAAGGTCACGCGGGACGGTTTCGAGGACGGGCTCTTCGAGGCCTGGCGCAAGGACGAGAACTTCATCCTCAACCGGCCCGAGCGCAAGGGCGCGTCGGTCCTGGTCGCCGGCCCTGACTTCGGTACCGGCTCCTCGCGCGAGCACGCCGTCTGGGCGCTGCAGAACTACGGCTTCAAGACCGTCATCTCGTCGCGCTTCGCCGACATCTTCCGTGGCAACTCGCTCAAGAACGGCCTGCTCACGGTGGTTCTGGAGCAGAAGATCGTGGACGCGCTCCAGGAACTGACGGAGAACGACCCCGAGGCCGAGATCACCGTCGACCTGGAGGCCCGCGAGGTGCGCGCCGAGGGCATCACCGCCGCCTTCGAACTCGACGAGAACGCCCGTTGGCGGCTGCTGAACGGGCTGGACGACATCTCCATCACTCTGCAGAACGAGGACCAGATCGTCTCGTACGAGGCGAAGCGACCCTCGCACAAGCCGTGGACGCTCAAAGTCTGAGGACCCTTCCGAGGTCCGCTGCCGCTCGCAAGTCGAGTTTCGGCCATGGCAACACCCCGTCTGTACCCCCGATCGCCACGATTGGGGGTACAGCTGTTTCTGCCCCCGGGCCCCCTTGCGCCCCGTCCCGAGCCCTCTCAACTCCCCACGTTAGAAAGGGTGTTGATTGGGTACCCGGGTCTTGACAGCGCGCCTGGGAAGCAGGCGCGGAAGGCCGTTTGAGGTGGCAGTTGCCCCCTGAGCAGGCGACAACTCGCCCCAGATGGCACAATCTGTGCATGGAACACGACGGCCAACTCAAGCTCTACTCGGCGGTCGCGGCCCAACTCAAGGAAGCGCACACAAGAGTGCGCGCACTGCAAGTCCCGGAGGGCGTACGGATGGCGCTGACCCGGAAGCTGCTGGTCATTACGGCCGCGGCCAAGCACGATCTCGCCGATGCGACAAGGCGGCTGGAACGCTTCACGGCGGACCTCGACGAGGGTCGATTCCCCGACGAGGACCGCTGAGGAGCTCCGTGACAGCCCGAGTTCGTTGCGGCACAAGGGTGATTAGCCCGTTTCGTGTTTGATTTGCGGTATATATCTGCCTAACGTGCGAAAAAGCTTGAACACTTTCGTTCTGGCAATGTCTCCGAAGGGGAAGACGTGAACAAGGCGCAGCTCGTAGAAGCCATTGCGGACAAGGTCGGTGGCCGTCAGCAGGCCGCCGAGGCGGTCGACGCGGTCCTGGACGCCATCGTCCGCGCGACGGTCAGCGGGGACCGGGTGTCGGTCACCGGCTTCGGTTCCTTCGAGAAGGTCGACCGTCCGGCCCGTTACGCCCGCAACCCGCAGACGGGCGAGCGGGTTCGGGTCAAGAAGACCTCCGTCCCCCGCTTCCGTGCGGGCCAGGGCTTCAAGGACCTGGTGAGCGGCTCGAAGAAGCTCCCGCGTGGTGGCGAGGTCGCGGTCAAGAAGGCGCCCAAGGGCAGCCTGACCGGCGGCGGTGCTGCCGCAACGGTCAAGAAGGCCGTGGCGAAGAAGGCCACGACCGCCAAGCGGGCGACGGCGGCCAAGAAGACCGTCGCCAAGAAGGCGGCGCCGGCCAAGAAGACGACGGCCACGGCGAAGAAGACCACGGCCAAGAAGACCACCGCGAAGTCCGCGGCGGCCAAGAAGACCACGGCCACGGCGAAGAAGACCGCCGCGAAGAAGGCCCCGGCCAAGAAGGCGACGGCCAAGAAGGCCCCCGCCCGCAAGACGGCGGCCCGCACCACCACCGCCAAGAAGGCCACCGCCCGCAGCAAGTAGGGGCGCGAGGGCACTCACGCGCCGGGCCGGACTCCCTCGGGGAGTCCGGCCCGCGGCGTGTTCAGGGGGTGCGCGGTTCGTTTTTCGCCGCAGGCCGGTGGGGGCTTGTCGCGCCCCGCGGCGGAGCCGCAGATCGATACAGCCCCGCGCCCCTGAGGGGGTGCTGTCGCGGCCCCGACTTCATCAGGGACCGCTCAGAAGGTCTGCAGGGTGACAAGTGTGATCCGGGGGCCGTCCGCGACCCCTGTCGCTCCCTCGGTCTCCTCGACCTCGATGCGCACCCGCTGCCCGGGTCGCAGCAGCCTCAGCCCGCCCGCGTCGAACGCCGGCGCGTCGAAGGGGACGGGGGTGCCGTCGTCGAGCAGCACACTGCCGCTGCGCGTCTCGGCGTCGTACGTGTACGCGGTCGCCTGCATGGCGGCAGCCTACTGGCCCGCGATCAGCAGCCCTTCGACCACGGCCGCCGTCCGCGCCCCCACCCCCAGGGCGAGCGCCGCCCGCAGATCGTCGCCGGTGTCCACGTCCTGGCGTACGGAATTCACCGTCGTGAGTCCGATTTCCACGGCGCCGGAGTCGCGATGGCGGGTCCGGGAATGCGGGCCGAAATGCGGAGACAATTCCTGGCCGGTCCTCGCGGTGAGCAGAGTGGTGCCGACGGTGGCCGCGTCCGCGAGAAAAGCGCGCGGGAATTCGGCGGCGGCGTCCAGGACCCGGGCCAGTTCCAGGGGGCGCAGTGCCGGCAGATCGGCGTTCAGGGCTGCTACGGGACTGTCCGGCCGCCTCGTACGTACGACCGCCGCTCCGTGCGTCAGAGCGGCGTTCAGGCCGCCCAGGGGCTCGTCGGGGACGATCGAGGCGCCCAGCGCCGCCAGCTCGCGCGCGGCGAGGGCGTCGTCCGTGACGACCGCCACATCGCGGACCGCCGTACAGGCGAGCACCGCTGCCACCGTGTCCTGCGCGAAGGCCAGGGCCAGACCGGGGCGGAGCCCGTCGTGGGCGGTGTCCGCGAGCCTGCTCTTGGCCCGCGCCAGGGGCTTGAGGGGTATGACCACTGTCCACTGCACGAGCGTTCCGTACCTCCCTCGCCCACCCCGGCTGCTCACCCGGCGCTCTCCCGGTCGCATCCATTGTCACCTGGCTGTCATCAAAGCCCATCCGGCGGTGTCGGTGCCGGGGCGTACGGTGTTCTCGACAGACCGGAAGCCTGGGGCGACACTTGTGCGGCCCCCAGGTCAACCGGCCGGAGGTCCTGGCCCAGGCCCTAGAGGAAGGTGTCCGCGTGCCCCGCCGCAGAATCGGCTTCTGGTACCGCCTTGCTGCGGTCATCTGCAAACCGCCGCTGGTGGTTCTGATCAAGCGGGACTGGCGCGGAATGGAGAACATTCCGGCGGCGGGCGGATTTATCACCGCGGTGAACCACAATTCCCACGCCGACCCCTTCGCCTACGCGCACTACCAGTACAACAGCGGCCGTGTTCCGCGTTTTCTGGCGAAGAGCGGGCTTTTCAAGAAGGGATTCGTCGGCACCATGATGCGCGGTACCGGACAGATCCCCGTGTACCGCGAGACCACCGACGCGCTGAGCGCCTTTCGCGCCGCGATCGACGCCGTGGAGCGCGGTGAGTGTGTCGTCTTCTATCCCGAGGGCACCATCACCCGTGACCCGGACCAGTGGCCCATGACCGGCAAGACCGGCGCCGCCCGGGTCGCCCTGCAGACCAAGTGCCCGGTGATCCCGGTGGCCCAGTGGGGCGCGAACGAACTGCTGCCGCCGTACGCCGGAAAGCTCAACGCCCTTCCGCGCAAGACCCACCACGTCCTCGCGGGCCCGCCCGTGGACCTGACGCGGTTCTACGACAAGGAGATGAGCCCCGACCTCCTGAAGGAGGCGACGGAGGTCATCATGGCCGCGGTCACCCGCCAGCTGGAGGACATCCGTGGCGAGAAGGCGCCGAAGACGCCGTACGACCCGCGCCAGGAGCGGATCGAGCAGCGCCGCCGCACCGCCGCGGAAGAGGCACAGGACGCGCAGGACGCACGGGACGCCCAGCACGCGCTGGACGCCTTGAAAGCGGTACCGGAAGCAGCACAGGCACGGGAAGTTCAGGAAGAGGGGCAGGGCAAGTGAGCGAGCCGGTCAAGGCGGCGGTGTTCAGCGCGGGATCGTGGGGGACCGCCTTCGGCATGGTGCTCGCCGACGCCGGCTGCGAGGTGACCCTGTGGGCCCGTCGCCCCGAACTCGCCGAGGCGATCAACTCCACGCGTACGAACCCGGACTACTTCCCCGGTGTCGAACTCCCGGAGAACCTCCGCGCCACCACCGACCCCGCACAAGCCGCCCGCGACGCCGACTTCACGATACTCAGCATCCCCTCGCAGACCCTGCGCGGGAACCTCGCCGAGTGGACGCCGCTGCTCGCCCCCGACACGGTCCTCGTCTCCCTCATGAAGGGTGTCGAACTCGGCTCCGCGATGCGGATGAGCGAGGTCATCGAGGACGTCGCGAAGGTCGGCCAGGACCGGATCGCGGTCGTCACGGGCCCCAACCTCGCCCGGGAGATCGCCGCCCGGATGCCGGCCGCCGCCGTGGTCGCCTGTACGGACGACGCCGTGGCCCAGCGCCTCCAGACCGTCTGCCACACCCCGTACTTCCGCCCGTACACCAACACCGACGTCGTCGGCTGCGAACTGGGCGGCGCCGTCAAGAACGTGATCGGCCTCGCCGTCGGAATCGCCGACGGCATGGGCCTCGGCGACAACGCGAAGGGCTCGCTCATCACGCGTGGCCTCGCCGAGACCACCCGCCTCGGCCTCGCGATGGGCGCCGACCCGCTCACCTTCTCCGGACTCGCGGGCCTGGGCGACCTGGTGGCGACCTGCTCCTCGCCCCTGTCCCGCAACCACACCTTCGGCACCAACCTCGGCAAGGGCATGACCCTCCAGGAGACCATCGCGGTCACCAAGCAGACCGCCGAGGGCGTCAAGTCCTGTGAGAGCGTGCTGGATCTGGCCCGCAGGCACGGCGTCGACATGCCGATCACGGAGACGGTCGTCGGCATCGTGCACGAGGGCAAGCCGCCCGTCGTCGCCCTGAAGGAACTGATGTCGCGCAGCGCCAAGCCCGAACGACGCTGAGCAACAGGGGTCTGTGGGCGCTGACTCAGCGCCCTACCACCGGGTACTCTCAACGCGATATGAGCACCGAGAACCTCCCCCAGAGCCCCGAGCAGCCGTCCCGCAAGCCGCGCGTGGCCGTCGTCTTCGGCGGGCGCAGCTCCGAACACGGGATCTCCGTGGTCACCGCCGGCGCCGTGCTGCGTGCCATCGACCGGACGAAGTACGACGTCCTGCCGATCGGCATCACCCAGGACGGCCGCTGGGCGCTCACCGCGGACGAACCGGAGCGCATGGCGATCGTCGACCGCAAGGCGCCCAACGTGGACGAACTCGCCGAGTCGCGCGAGGGCGGCGTGGTCCTCCCCGTCGACCCCGCGAACCGCGAAGTCGTCTACAGCGAACCGGGATCGGTGCCCAAGGCCCTCGGCGAGGTGGACGTCGTCTTCCCCGTGCTGCACGGCCCGTACGGCGAGGACGGCACCCTCCAGGGTCTGCTGGAACTCTCCGGTGTCCCGTACGTCGGCGCGGGCGTGCTCGCCTCGGCCGTCGGCCAGGACAAGGAGTACATGAAGCGGGTGTTCACGTCGTTCGGCCTCAAGGTCGGTCCGTACGTGGTGATCCGGCCGCGTGAGTGGGAGCGCGACGAGTCGGCCGCCCGCAAGAAGATCATCGACTTCGCCGGCGAGCACGGCTGGCCGCTGTTCGTGAAACCCGCGCGCGCGGGATCGTCGTTCGGCATCACCAAGGTCGACGAACTGAGCGGCCTCGACGAGGCGATCGCCGAGGCCCAGCGCCACGACCCGAAGATCATCGTGGAGGCCGCGCTGCGCGGGCGCGAGATCGAGTGCGGGGTGCTGGAGTTCGAGGACGGCCCGCGTGCCTCCGTACCCGCCGAGATCCCGCCCGTACAGGCGCACGCCTTCTACGACTTCGAGGCCAAGTACATCGACGCGGCCGACGGAATCGTCCCCGCCCCCCTCACCGAGGACCAGACCGCGGAGGTGCGCCGCCTCGCGGTGGAGGCCTTCGACGCGGCATCCTGCGAGGGCCTCGTCCGCGCGGACTTCTTCCTCACGGAGGACGGCGAGTTCGTCATCAACGAAATCAACACGATGCCGGGCTTCACCCCGATCTCCATGTACCCGAGGATGTGGGAGGCGACGGGAGTGGACTACCCCGAACTGGTGGATCGCCTGGTGCAGGCGGCCCTGCGCAGGTCAACGGGCCTGAGGTAGAGCGCCCCTTCAGGGGCGCGGGGAACTGCGCGACAAGCCACGACGGACCCGCACCCGACAACGCAACAGGTCAAAGATGGCGCCTAGTCGGCAATCCCCACAGGAACCGTCTTCTTAATAGCGGCAGCCAGATCAACAAGCGCCCCCGAGGTGTCCCGCCCCGACGGAACAGTCACCTCCACATACGCAAGCCGCGAGGACGTAGTGAACCGGGACGACCCGTCGTCCCGTTTCTCCATCAGCCACCCGACCCCGTTCACCTCACCCCCCACCGCATCAGGATCCGCCCCGGTGGCGACCTTGGGGTCGGTCATCTTGGGCGGCCTCACGACACCGCAGCGCAGTATGATCGCCGGGCTGCCCCAGCCCGCGGTCAGTGCGGACCGGGGCTCGGGGTCGTCCCGGTCAAGCCCGTCCACCTTCGCCGGCAGCGCCTCGTCCAGGTTCCGGCACAGCTTCGTGGCCTTCCCGTCCGGCTCGGGAACCGTGACCGAGGCGCTGTCGTCTGCTGAGGAGCAGCCCGTGACGACGATCAACACGGCGAGCACGGGCAGAGCGAGCGGCCGGTGACGGAAGAAGAAGCGCACCGGCACAGGGTAGACGGGGGCTACAAGTGCACCACCGGGCAGGTCAGCGTGCGGGTGATGCCGTCCACTTGCTGGACCTTCGCGACCACCATGCGGCCGAGGTCGTCCACTGTGTCGGCCTGGGCGCGCACAATCACGTCGTACGGTCCTGTCACGTCCTCGGCCTGGATCACCCCCGGGATCTTGCTGATCGTGTCGGCGACGGTCGACGCTTTGCCGACCTCCGTCTGGATCAGGATGTACGCCTGTACCACGGAACCTCCAGGGCGGCCACGAGGATCATGTGGGGAAAAGGAACGCCACGGTATCGCGTCGCCGCGCGCCAGGGGGAGACCCGCGGCGGCCGGGGCACCCGCGCCGGGGTGCGCACGAAGCACAGGTTGACGGTCACCTCGACCGTACCGAGGCCGACGGGGCCTCGCGACCGGGCACGGACGGCAACACGGACAGCAACGGGGACAGCACCAGAAGGGGACGTACGTCTATGAAGGGCACTGTGGGAGAGCTGGGGGAGTTCGGGCTCATCAGGGAGCTGACCTCCCGGCTCACCACCACCCCGGCGGTCCGGGTCGGCCCCGGCGACGACGCCGCCGTGGTCGCCGCGCCCGACCGCAGGGTCGTGGCGAGCACCGACATCCTCCTGGAGGGGCGGCACTTCCGCCGCGACTGGTCCACCGCGTACGACGTGGGCCGCAAGGCAGCTGCCCAGAACCTCGCGGACATCGCCGCCATGGGCGCCGTACCGACCGCACTGCTGCTCGGCCTGGTCGTCCCCGCCGATCTTCCGGTCACCTGGCCCGTCGAACTGATGGACGGTCTGCGTGACGAGTGCCAGGTCGCGGGCGCGGCCGTGGTGGGCGGTGATGTCGTACGAGGGGACACGATCATGGTCTCCATCACCGCGCTCGGCGATCTGCGCAACCACGAGCCGGTCATCAGGGGCGGCGCCCGGCCCGGTGACGTCGTCGCCGTGACCGGCTGGCTGGGCTGGTCGGCGGCCGGGCACGCGGTGCTCTCGCGCGGCTTCCGCTCGCCGCGCGCCTTCGTCGAGGCCCACCGCCGCCCCGAACCGCCGTACCACGCGGGCCCGGCGGCGGCCGGCCTCGGCGCGACCGCGATGTGCGACGTGAGCGACGGGCTGATCGCCGACCTCGGGCACATCGCCGAGGCCAGCAAGGTCCGGATCGACATCCGCTCGGGCGCGATCGACATCCCCTCCCAGATGAACGACATCGGGCAGGCCGTCGGCGTCGACCCCATGCAGTGGGTGCTCACCGGCGGCGAGGACCACGCGATCGTGGCGACCTTCCCGCCGGACGTGAAGCTGCCGGCCCGCTGGAAGGTGATCGGCGAGGTCCTCAACCCCTCCGCGCTGCCCCAGGTGACGGTCGACGGGGCCCCCTGGACCAGCAAGGGCGGCTGGGACCACTTCGCGGACATCGAGTCGTGACCGTGCCTCTCGTGACAGTGCCTCCGCGCGTGCTGACGGTCGCGGGCTCCGACTCCGGCGGCGGCGCCGGAATCCAGGCCGACCTGAAGACGATGCTGGCCCTCGGCGTGCACGGCATGAGCGTGCTCACGGCGGTCACCGCGCAGAACTCCCTCGGCGTACAGGGCGCTTGGGAGCTGCCGGTGGAGGCGGTGCGGGCCCAGTACCGCAGCGTCGTCGACGACATCGGCGTACAGGCGGTCAAGACCGGGATGCTCGCCTCGGCCGAACTGGTCGAGGCGGTCGCCGAGTTGATCGCGGCGACGGGCGTGCCGACGGTCGTCGACCCGGTGGGCGTCTCCAAACACGGGGACCCGCTGCTGGCCGCCTCCGCACTGGATTCCGTACGGACGAAACTGCTGCCGGTGGCGACCGTGGCGACGCCGAACCTCGACGAGGTGGCCCAGCTCACGGGCGTACGGGTCGAATCGGAAGGTCAGTTGCGCGAGGCCGCGGCGGCCGTGCTGGCGTACGGGCCGAAGTGGGCGCTGATCAAGGGCGGACATCTGCCCGGCGAGGCCGTGGACCTGCTCACGGACGGCTCCGAGGAACACTGGCTGCGGGCCCCGCGCCACGACAACCGGCATACACACGGCACCGGCTGCACGCTGGCGTCGGCGATCGCGTCGGGGCTGGCGAAGGGGGAGTCGGTGCCGGTGGCGGTGACGGCGGCGAAGGAGTACGTCACCGGGGCGATCGCGGCCGGGTTCGCGCTGGGGGGCGGGATCGGGCCGGTGGACCACGGGTGGCGTTTCCGGGCGTAGTTGCGCTGGGGTACGGCAAAAAGCCGGTCCACCGAGGTGGACCGGCTCTGAGCAGCGAACCAGCAGTGGCCGCGCGCTAGCTGAGCGTCAGCGCGAGACCTTGCCGGCCTTGATGCACGAGGTGCAAGCGTTCACGCGCTTCGGCGTCCCACTGACCACGGTACGTACGCGCTGGATGTTCGGGTTCCAGCGACGGGGGGTACGGCGGTGCGAGTGCGAGATGGCGTTGCCGAAGCCCGGCCCCTTGCCGCAGACGTCGCAGTTGGCAGCCACGGGTCACTCCAAAGACTTCAGATGCTCTTACGGGTTGATCCCGGCATGCCTGGATCAGGATCGTAGGATCTGAGTGGCGGTGCCAGGGAGAAGGCCCGATGTGCGAAGACCATCTGGGATGGCCGTCTCGATCGGGCAACCGGAGCAGCATACAACGACTGCGCCAGTACAACGAAACTACCATGGCTGATCAGGGCCTCGCTCCCGCCCCGGGCCACCCGGCATTCACCCGGGGTCTACGCTGCGTGCCACGTCCAGCAGCTCAAGGAGGCACAGGTGCCGCAGGTGCCGCAGACATTCTTCGATGCTCTCGCGGTCCGCACCTGGTGCGGACTCGCGCTGGCCGCGCTGGGGCGGGCGCGCGAGGAGATCGACGCGATCAATGTCTACCCGGTGGCCGACGGCGACACCGGCACCAACCTGTATCTGACGCTGGAGTCGGCGTACGCGGCGGTGGAGGCGGCGTTCGCCGGACACGAGGCGGGGGTGGGCGCGAGCGGTCCCTCCGGGGCTCCCACGCTGGCCGACGCGGCCTGGGCGATGGCCCACGGCGCGCTGATAGGGGCGCGCGGCAACTCCGGCACGATCCTGGCGCAGCTGCTGCGCGGCATGGCCCAGGTGCTGGCCACCGACGCGGACGGTGAGGCAGGCGGCGAGGCGGGCGGTGAGAGCGCTCACATCGACGGCCCCGGCCTGTGCCTGGCTCTGCGGCACGCGGCCGACGCCGCCCGGGAGGCCGTGGCCCACCCGGTCGAGGGCACGGTCCTCACGGTCGCCTCGGCCGCCGCCGACGCCGCGACGGAGGCGGAGGGCGACTGCGGGACGGTGGCCAGAGCCGCGTACGAGGGTGCCTCGGCCGCGTTGGCCGCGACCCCGGGGCAGCTGGCCGTCCTGGGGCGCGCGGGCGTCGTCGACGCGGGCGGGCGGGGGCTGGTGGCGGTGCTCGGGGCGCTGGTGGAGACGTTCAAGGGGGAGGCGCCTGGGGGTGCGGGGGCGGTACGCGTGCGCGTGCCGGTTCGGTTCGACGCCCCTGAGACGCCGGCCGACTGTGCGGACGGGGCGGACGGGGATGACGGCGCCTCCGGTCCCGCCTTCGAGGTCATCTACCTGCTGGAGGCCGAGGACGCGGCCGTCGGGCGCCTCCGGGAGCGGCTCGACCGGCTCGGGGACTCCCTCGTGGTGGTCGGCGGTGACGGGCTGTGGAACGTCCACGTCCATGTCGACGACGCCGGTGCCGCTGTGGAGGCGGGCGTCGAGGCGGGGCGGCCCTACCGGATCCGGATCACGCACTTCGGGGTCGGCGACGTACACACCGGGGGCGCCGGACGACCACCCCGGGAGCGGGTGCAGCGAGCGGTCGTGGCCGTCGTGCCGGGGGAGGGGCTGGCCGGGCTGTACGGCGAGGCCGGCGCCACCATCGTGCTCGCGCGGCCCGGCGAGCCACCCGCGAGCGGGGAGCTTGTGGAGGCCGTACGGCGGGCCCACGCGCGCGAGGTGGTGCTGCTGCCCAATGACGCCGACCTGCGCCACACCGCCGCCGCAGCCGCCGAACAGGCCCGCACGGAGGGCATCCGGGTCGCCCTGATCCCGACCCGCTCGGCGGTCCAGGGCATCGCCGCGCTCGCCGTGCACGAACCGGAACGCCGGTTCGACGAGGACGTCGTCGCGATGACCTCGGCGGCCGGTGCGACCCGGTACGCCGAACTCGCCGTCGCGGAACGCCAGTCCTGGACGATGGCGGGGATCTGCCAGACCGGCGACGTCCTCGGCCTCATCGACGGCGACGTCGCCGTGATCGGCTCGGACGTCACGGCCACCGCGGAGGCGGTGATCGACCGCATGCTCCAGGCGGGCGGCGAGATGGTCACCCTCGTCCTGGGGGACGAGGCACCGGAGGCGATCGCGGGGCACCTGGAGGCGAGGGTCCGGGAGGGGTACCTGGCCGTGGACACGGTGGTGTACCGGGGCGGTCGGCAGGGGGCGTTGCTGCTCATCGGGGTGGAGTGAGCGAGGGGAGGCTTTGTTTCGCCCCCGCCGCCCTTACCCGTTCCCATCCCTCGGGGGCTGCGCCCCCGAACCCCCGCGCCGGCCCTGAACGGGCCTTGTCCTCAATCGCCGGACGGGCTGGGTTAGTCAGCCCGTCCGGCGTTTGAGGACGAGCGCGTTCAGCGCGAAAGGGGGGGGCTGGGGGCGCAGCCCCCAGAAGGATGGGACGGGTAGGGGCGGCGGGGGCGAAGGAAACTCGGGGTCAGTTACTCCGCCTCCGCCTCCTGCTCCTCCATCAGCTGCAGCATCTGTTCCGCCTCCGCCCGCCGCGCCCGCACCGTCTCGGCGTCCGACTCCCCGGCGGAGCCCCCGTACGCCCGCAGTACCCCCCGCGCGCGTGCCGCCGCCTCCCCCGGCCGGCTCAGGTCCGCCTCCAGCCAGCCCGCGGCCAGCTCCGCGCCGGTGCGGCCGTGCAGGCCCTCCTCGCCCAACGACGAGAACACCGCGATCGCCTTTCTCATCTGCGCCAGCGCCTCCTCGAACGCCGCCTCGATCGCACCGTCCTCGGCGTCCTCGGTGGCCGAACGGGCCAGCAGGTCGCCGAACTGACGGTGGGTGTGGGCGAGTTCGGCGCCGAGTTGCTCGCGGGACTCCAGGTCCTCCGCCTCCGACAGGGCCTCGGCGCACTCACGGACCGCGTCCGACATTCGCCGCCGGGCCCCGGCCAGGCCCGCTTCCGTGCGCAGCGCGAGCCACGCGCGGGCGCGCAGGGCACGCACCAGCCCGTGCACATTGCCGAGCGAGCGCCACAGGTCGCCGGCGCGTTCGTAGGCCTGGTCGGCCTCGGCGGGCAGCCCGGCCTGGCCGAGGGACTCGGCGGCGAGGTGGGCGAGGGTCGCGTGGTCCTGTTGTTCCGGCCAGTGGCGGGCGATCTCCGCGGCCTTCAACCGCCGTTCGGCCGACTCGCGGTGCTCGCCCAGCTCGCCCAGACAGTCGGCGAGCCACCACAGCGTCTGGACGACCGCCCCGTCGCCGTGCGTCTCGGCGCCGAGGTCGGGCAGCGCGGACTCCAGCACCTCGGCCGCCTCCGCCCACCGGCCCTGCCGCAGCAGGAAACCGCCGAGCAGATGCCGGGCCCAGGCGCCCAGGGTCGGGCCCTCGCCCGCCTCGTCGGCCCAGTGCGCGGCCTCCAGGGCGTGGTCCGCGGCCTCGCCGACCTCGTCACGCGCCCCGAGGATCTCGGCGAGCTGGAGGTTCAGCTGGGCGTGGCCCGCCGCCTCCAGATACGCCCCACCGTGCTCCAGGGCCCCGCGCAGCGCCCGCTCGGCCCCGGCGATGTCGCCGAGATGGTGGGCGAGTCCCGCCAGCCGGGCCTCGTACTCCACCGCGAACCACGGCAGTCCCGCCGCGACGAACGCGTCCGTGGCCCAGGTGAACAGCTCCGCGGCGCCTTCCAGGTCCCCGGCGCGCGTCGCCAGCTCCCCGAGCATGGCCTGTGCCTCCGCGCCCCGTGAGGCGAGCCGTACGTCGTCCCCGGCGTGCCCGTCGACGAGGGCCAGCAGCTCCCGTACGGCGTTCTCGGCGGCGGCCAGGGACCGGTCGGTGCCGGTCTCCTCGACCTGGCGCATGAGGATGCGGGCGCGCCCCATCAGGACGGCCGCGGCCTGCCGTACGCCGGTGCCCTCGTCGGAGTAGAGGGCGAGGACCTCCTCGTACGGCTCGGAGACGGCGTCCAGGGCCGCGTCGATGTCGCCCTCCAGGGCGCGGGCGTACGCGGCGCGGGCGCGGGCGGCCAGGGCCTCGCCGGGGTCGCCCGCCTCGGCGTACAGCTCGGCGGCCCGCTCGAAGAGCGTGATGCCCTCAGGACCGCCCTCCATGGCCTTGTGGTCGACGATCTCCGCCTGGTCGGCCACCGATAGCTCGGCGCCCTCGGCGGCCCGGGAGACGGCCGCCCACGCCTCCATCGCGTGCGGGAGCAGACCGTTCGACATCCGGCGCGCCTCGGCGAGCAGCGCGGACAGGTCGCCGGGGGCGTCGGCCTGCTGCCCGGCGGTGTCCGGGGTGTACACGGACTCCACGGGCGCCCTGCGGGGCGCGGGGATGCCGGACGCCCTCACACCCAGCGGCAGCCGGTCCACCAGGGGAACCTGCGCCATGCGCGCGCGGACGTCCTCACCGACGTACGACGTGCCGTTGCGGGCGTCGAAGCGCGCGGAGAGCGAAAGAGCCTCCTCGCGCGCGTGGACGGCGAGTTCGCGGGCCGTCCAGGCACGCCCGGCCGGTCCTGGCACCGACTGGGCGCCCATGCCCAGGCCGGTCAGCCGGTCCATCAGGAGGGCCACGGCGGCCATGAAGTCCATCTGGCTGCGCGGCTGCCCGGAGTCCGTGAAGTACGCCGGACGCTCCGCGAGCAGCTCCAGGCCCCGTGCCTCGTTCCCGGTCAGCGCACAGAACTCGACGTGGTCCCCGTACGCGCCCCGCATGCTCTCCATGGGCCGCACCAGCCGGAAACCCCGTAGGTGGTGTGCGCGGGCCTCGTCCAGGCGGCCCAGGCGCAGCAGCGGGCCCAGGGAGGACGCCAGGACGGTGTGCGGCTCGTGGGCGCACGTGAACTCGCCCTCCAGGACCGGCCGCCACAGGTCGAGCGCCTCCGCGTCCGCTCCCCGCTCGGCCTGCCACCAGCCCTGGCTGTGCAGTTCGCAGGCGTGGCAGTCGGCCATGCTGTCGCGGTCGGCGGCCAGCCAGGCGGCGTACGCCCGTTCGGCCCGCGGCAGGTCGCCGACATGCGCGGCCACACTGAACTCGGCGCCGCGCACGGCCCGTTCGGAGTGCCCGGCGAGCCGGTAGCGGTGCTCCATCTCGCCGAGCCACTTCTCGATGGAGGCCAATGGGATGTGCGGCTGGTCCAGCATGCCCGCGGTCATCCACTTGAAGACCCAGTGCAGCGTGTGGACCTCGTACTCGTCGAAGTCCTCGGGCCGCTCGTCCCACATGCGCAGCAGACGCGCGAAGGGGACGAACATCCGGTCCTTCTCGGAGCTGTAGTTGTAGGCCTTCAGCTGGTGCCCGAGCGCCTCGATCACGGCGAGCGGGATGTTCAGCTTCTCGGCCTCTACCAGCAGCTGCTCCGCGCGCGCGTTGCGGGCCGGTCCCTCGGGCTGCTCCGCGTTGAGTGCCATGGCCTCGCGGAGCGCGTCGAAGTCCTTGATCTCGTTCATCGCCGGCCGTCCTCCGTGGGATCGCTGTGGGTGGCCCACTCCAGGAGGCCGATGAACGCACGGTTCAGCAGCGCGGAGTCCGCGGGCCGCAGCGGGCGCTGCGCCATGAGCAGAGCCTGTCCGTACAGGGACTCCGTGGCGGTGCCGATCAGTTCCGGGTCGTCCAGGGAACTGATCCTCCGGATCAGCGGGTTGAGATGGTTGAGCACCAGCCGCGCGCGCGGGGCGCTGCCCCGCAGTGAGCCGAGGATGCCGGCCCACAGGTCGTCGGCCTGCTCCTCGGCCTCCGCGCGTGCCTGCTCGTGCCGGGCGGCCCGGTCGTCCAGGTGCAGCGCGGGCACGGACAGCGGATGGAAGGCGCGCAGCACGACATCGCACCCCAGGGGGTCGAGTTTGGCCCGCGCGGCCCCCAGGAACGCCGACAGGGCCAGTTCCTCGGCCGGGTCGACCGCGTCCAGGTGGGCGGTCACGGTGTCGGCGTCCAGCTCGGCGACCACGGTCCCCGGGCGCACCGACGGCAGCGCCTCGATCAGCTCGCTGTCGTACGTGTAGCCGCCGTTGACGACACCGACGCCCTGCGCGGACGCGATCGGCGCGACCTGCCGGTACTCCTCGACACTCCGGGTGAAGTGCACCACCGGGTGCCGCTGTGCGAACTCCTCCAGGGACAGCTGCCCGTCGGTCGTCTCGAAGGGGAGCCACGGCAGCATCGTGCGCAGCATCTCCTTGTCGTGCCTGGCCAGCGACTTGACGCCCAGGTGGTGCACCGACAGGAACGTGGCCAGCCGCTCCGGATCACCGGCGGCGAGCCCGGTCAGCCAGGAGCGAATCCTTTCGCCCAGTGCCTCCCGTACGGCGGCCAGCGTCTCGTCCTCGTACAGCGACTCGCGCGAGGCCGTCGGCCTCAGACTGTCGGTGTCCAGCACGCACCGCACGAAGAACGCCCAGTCGGGCAGCAGCTGTTCGGCCCGCTCGGTGAGCAGCATGCCCTTCAGGTGCACCCGATGGCTCGCACGCTGCGCCGGACTCACCGAGGACGGCAGGACGTACGCCACCCCGCGGATCCCCGCGAGCGGCACGTCCAGGTCGATCGAGTCCAACGGCGAGAACCCGAACAGGTCGTGACAGTGCCGCTGAAGGGCCACCCTTCGGGTGGCGGGCGACGGGTACGGACGGTTCCAGGGCGCGGGCAGATCGGTGACGGCCTCGTCGCCCACCCGCACGTCGTACGGCAGCAGCGACCCGAAGTCCCGCGCCAGCGCCAGCACCCGCGCCTCGGTGAGCCACTCGCCGGCCCCGGGCCGCGCCACCAGGTGCACGGTGGTGCCCGGTTCGGGCCGGGCGTCGTCGGGCAGCGTACGCACGGTGTACGAACCGTCGTCCGCGGCCGTCCACTCCACGGGCGGTGCGTCCGGCGTACGGGCACTGCGGCTGACGACCCTGATCCGCTCGGCCACGACGAAACAGGCCAGCAGCCCGATGCCGAACTGGCCGAGGAACTCCGAACGCGCCTCCTGGATGTCGCCGGGGTCCGCCCGCTTGGAGCTGCGGCCGATCGTCGCCAGCAGGTTGTGCACGTCCGCCTCGGTGAGACCGACCCCGGAGTCCTCGACCCGCAGGGTGCCGCCCTCGGCGTACAGCCGCACCCGCGCCGGGGCGTCGGGCTGTTCGGCCCGCCGGGCGGTGATCGCGTCCACGGCGTTCTGCAACAGCTCGCGCAGATAGACCTTGGGGCTGGAGTAGAGGTGATGGGAGAGCAGGTCCACGAGGCCGCGCAGGTCGACCTGGAACGTATGCGGTGACTGGGATGCCTGGGATGACTGTGAGGTCTGGGAGTCCATCGTCGCAGCGCCGGTGGGGGGACCAGGTTCTGGCGACGGCGCGGGGTCGGGCGGTCCCGGTGAGGCGGTGACCGCGGGGGATGGCCGGTGGCGCGCCATCCTAGGCCCGGAACGAGCCGTCTGACCAGCGGATTCCCCATACGTATACGGCAATGTCAGTGGCGTGGTGTGCAATGGATCTCGTGCCCGCACTGGAAGAACCACTCACAAAGGTGCTCGGCCCCGCCACCGCGAAGGTGATGGCCGAGCACCTCGGCCTGCTCACCGTCGGCGACCTCCTGCACCACTATCCGCGCAGGTACGAGGAGCGGGGCCAGCTCACCCACCTGGCCGACCTCCCCATGGACGAACACGTGACGGTGGTCGCTCAGGTGGCCGACGCCCGCCTGCACACCTTCGCCTCCTCGAAGGCCCGAGGGGGCAAGGGCCAACGCCTGGAAGTCACCATCACGGACGGCAGCGGCCGGCTCCAACTGGTCTTCTTCGGCCATGGAGTCCACAAACCCCACAAGGAACTCCTCCCCGGCACCCGTGCCCTGTTCGCCGGCAAGGCCTCGGTTTTCAACCGCCGCCTCCAACTGGCGCATCCGGCGTACGAGTTGCTGCGCGGCGACAGCGACGAGGCGGCGGAGACGGTCGGTTCCTGGGCGGGCGCCCTGATCCCGATCTACCCGGCCACCGCGAAGCTGGAGTCCTGGAAGATCGCCAAGTCGCTGCAGACGGTCCTGGAGCGTGCCCAGGAGGCCGTCGACCCGCTGCCCCCCTCCCTCCGGGAGGGCAGGGGGCTGGCCACCCTCCCCGAGGCCCTCCTGAAGATCCACCGTCCGCACACCAAGGCGGACATCGAGGACGCGCGCACCCGCCTCAAGTGGGACGAGGCGTTCGTCCTCCAGGTCGCCCTGGCCCGCCGCCGCCACGCGGACGCCCAACTCCCGGCGGTCCCCCGCAGGCCCACCCCGGACGGCCTCCTCACGGCCTTCGACGCGAAACTGCCCTTCACCCTCACGGAGGGCCAGCAGAAGGTCTCCAAGGAGATCTTCGACGACCTGGCGGCGGAACACCCGATGCACCGGCTGCTCCAGGGTGAGGTCGGAAGCGGGAAGACGATGGTGGCCCTCCGCGCCATGCTCGCCGTCGTCGACGCGGGCGGCCAGGCCGCGATGCTCGCGCCCACCGAGGTGCTCGCCCAGCAGCACCACCGGTCGATCACCGAAATGATGGGCGAGCTGGCCGAGGGCGGGATGCTCGGCGGTGCCGACAAGGCCACCAAGGTGGTCCTCCTGACCGGCTCCATGAACACCGCCGCCCGCCGCCAGGCGCTCCTCGACCTCGTCACCGGCGAAGCGGGACTCGTGATCGGCACACACGCGCTGATCGAGGACAAGGTCCAGTTCCACGACCTCGGCCTGGTCGTCGTCGACGAACAGCACCGCTTCGGCGTCGAACAGCGCGACGCCCTGCGCGGCAAGGGCAAACAGCCCCCGCATCTCCTCGTCATGACGGCCACGCCCATCCCGCGCACGGTCGCCATGACCGTCTTCGGCGACCTGGAGACCTCGGTCCTGGACCAGCTCCCGGCCGGCCGCTCGCCGATCGCCAGCCATGTCGTCCCGGCCGCCGACAAACCCCATTTCCTGGCGCGCGCGTGGGAGCGCGTGCGCGAGGAGGTCGGCAACGGCCATCAGGCGTACGTGGTCTGCCCGCGCATCGGTGACGACGTCGACGAACCCGCCGACCCGAAGAAGGCCGGGAAGTCAGGCAAGAAGAAGGCCTCCCCCGAGGACGAGGCCGAGAAGCGCCCGCCCCTCGCCGTCGTGGAGGTGGCCGAGCAACTCACCCGGGGCCCCCTCCAGGGGCTGAAGGTCGAGATCCTGCACGGCCGGATGCACCCCGACGACAAGGACGCGGTGATGCGCCGCTTCGCCGCCGGGGAGACGGACGTCCTGGTGGCCACCACGGTCATCGAGGTCGGCGTCAACGTGCCGAACGCGACCGCGATGGTGATCATGGACGCCGACCGCTTCGGCGTCTCCCAGCTCCACCAGCTCCGGGGCCGCGTCGGCCGAGGCTCCGCCGCCGGTCTCTGCCTCCTGGTCAGTGAGATGCCCGAGGCGAGCCCGGCCCGCCAGCGCCTCAACGCCGTCGCGGCCACCCTCGACGGCTTCGAACTCTCCCGCATCGACCTCGAACAACGCAGAGAGGGCGACGTACTGGGCCAGGCCCAGTCAGGCGCCCGCACCTCCCTACGGATGCTCACCGTCATCGACGACGAGGAAATCATCGCGGAGGCGAGGGAGGAGGCGGCGGCGGTCGTAGCGGCGGATCCTGAACTGGAGAACCTCCCCGGTCTACGGACGGCGCTTGATGCCTTGCTGGACGAGGAGAGGGAGCAGTACCTGGACAAGGGATGAGTCACTTCGACGCCGGGCCTTGGGGGCTGGTGCTGCCTGGGGCAGCCCCGCAGGGGCGCCCCCAGGGGCGCGGGGAACTGCGCGACCAGCCCCCACAGACCCGCAGTCGCCAACACCACAGCGCACCCCCCACCCCCTCCTGCGAAACTGGATCCGCAACCACCTCACGGCCACGGACAAGGACCCCAGATGACCCGCGTGATCGCCGGCACAGCCGGCGGACGACGCCTAGCCGTCCCGCCGGGCACCGGCACACGCCCCACCTCCGACCGCGCCCGAGAGGGCCTCTTCTCCACCTGGCGAGCCCTCCTCGGCGGCCCCCTGGACGGCGAACGCGTCCTCGACCTCTACGCCGGCTCGGGCGCCGTAGGCCTGGAGGCGCTCAGCCGCGGCGCAGGCCACACCCTCCTCGTCGAGGCCGACGCCCGCGCCGCCCGCATCGTCCGCGAGAACGTCAAGACGCTCGGGCTGCCCGGCGCCGAGGTCCGGGCGGGCAAGGCGGAACAGGTTGTTCAGACGGCGTCCACACAGCCGTACGACATCGTCTTCCTCGACCCGCCGTACGCCGTTCCGGACGACGATCTTCGCGAGATCCTGCTCACACTCCGGGCCGGGGGCTGGCTCGCGGCCGAAGCCC
The DNA here is from genome assembly GCF_053599695.1 of Streptomyces sp. NPDC000878. NCBI lineage: Bacteria > Bacillati > Actinomycetota > Actinomycetes > Kitasatosporales > Streptomycetaceae > Streptomyces > Streptomyces sp. NPDC000878. The sequence continues at coordinate 386,026 of NZ_JBSFMT010000001.1, forward strand.
TCGTCACCGTGGAGCGCAGCACCAGAGGCGGCGAATTCGGGTGGCCGGACGGCTTCGAAGCGCTCCGGGCCCGTCGCTACGGCGAGGGAACGTTTTGGTACGGTCGCGCCGCCTCTACGTGCGAAGACGCACGATGACCGGACCGGAGAGCGAGGGATCACTAGTGCGCCGCGCCGTCTGTCCCGGGTCGTTCGACCCGATCACCAACGGACACCTCGACATCATTTCCCGCGCCTCCCGTCTGTACGACGAGGTCTATGTCGCGGTCATGATCAACAAGTCCAAGAAGGGCCTGTTCGAGATCGACGAGCGGATCGACCTGATCCGCCAGGTCACCGCCGAGTTCGGAAACGTCCGGGTCGAGTCCTTCCACGGCCTCCTCGTCGACTTCTGCAAGCAGCGCGACATCCCGGCCATCGTCAAGGGCCTGCGAGCTGTCAGCGACTTCGACTACGAACTCCAGATGGCCCAGATGAACAACGGTCTGTCCGGTGTCGAGACGCTCTTCGTGCCGACCAACCCCACCTACAGCTTCCTGTCCTCCTCGCTGGTCAAGGAGGTGGCCGCCTGGGGCGGGGACGTCTCCCACCTCGTGCCGCCGCTCGTCCTGGAAGCCCTCGACGGCCGCCTCAAGAAGGACTGACCGACGGACTGACCACGGCCCGGCGATCGGGCTGACGAAGAACTGACAAACCGTCACTCGGTGTCGGGCGGGGCGACAGGAGTCGTACAGTCGACCCGTCCGTCTTCATCACAGCTGTAGAGAGTGGCGAGCACACGGTGGACGTGCAGAAGAAGCTCGACGAGATCGTCTCCTCGGTCTCCAGTGCCCGGTCGATGCCCATGTCGGCCTCGTGCGTGGTCAACCGCGCCGACCTGCTCGCGATGCTGGAAGAGGTGCGCGCGGCCCTGCCCGGCTCCCTCGCGCAGGCACAGGAGCTGATCGGCGACCGGGAACAGCTGGTCGAGCAGGCCCGTCAGGAGGCCGACCGGATCATCCGGACCGCCCACGAGGAGCGCGGCTCGCTGATCTCCGACACGGAGGTCGCCCGCCGCTCCCAGAACGAGGCGGACCGCATCCTCGCCGAGGCCCGCAAGGAGGCCGAGGACGTCCGCGCCGAGGCCGACGACTACGTCGACTCCAAGCTCGCCAACTTCGAGGTCGTCCTCACCAAGACCCTCGGCTCGGTCGGCCGAGGCCGCGAGAAGCTGCTCGGCACCGGCCCCGGCCTCGACGACCAGGGTTACGAGGACGAGGACGCCCCCGAGCGCAGCCACGACCCCGAGACCCTGCGTCTCAACGCCGACAAATACGTCGACGTGAAGCTCGGCGCCTTCGAGGCCGTCCTCGCCAAGACCCTGGACGCGGTCGGCCGAGGCCGGCAGACCCTGCACGGCCGTATCGCCTCCGACGACCTCGGCGCCCTCGGCCAGGACGACGACGGCAGCCCCAGGCAGCACACCAGCGACGCCGACTACCTGGCCGACCTCGCCGACTCCCCGGACTCCCTGGGGGTACAGCCCCGGGCGGCGGAGATCCCGGCCCAGCAGCAGTACGGCCAGCAGGACCAGTACGACTACCAGCAGCCCGCCGACCCGTACGGCGGCTACCAGCAGGCGTACGCCCAGCAGCAGGACCAGTACGGCTACCAGTCGGCCGACCCCTACGCCTACCAGGGCTACGACGGTCAGCAGGCCGCCTACGACCAGCAGCAGCCGCAGCAGCCGCACGCCCTCGACGAGACCAGCTTCTTCGACACCACCATGATCAGCGCCGAGCAGCTGCGCGCCTACGAGCAGGGGCGCGGCGGGCAGTAAGCGCCCCCTAAGTGCCCCCGAGGGGACCGGATTGGGCCGTGGGCGGAAGGTCCAGTATCCTGGCTCTTCGGTCGCGTGTACCTCTGCGATCACCGCTGCCCGGAAGACGGGCAGCCGAGCATCGAAGATCGAAAGCAGGAATGGCTCTGAACGCCCGCCTCGACCACCGCAACCCTCTTGTGTTCGACACACACGAGCTGGGGCGGCGTCCTGGCGCGCTGCAGCGCCTGACCCGTGAGATCGACGCTCCCAAGGATTTCGGGATCCAGGGAGTCATCGGAGTGCCGGAAGGCGCGCCGGTGGAGCTCGAACTCCGCCTGGAGTCGGTCATGGAAGGTGTGCTTGTCACAGGCACCGCCCGTGCACGCGCCAAGGGGGAGTGCGTAAGGTGTCTGGAGCCGCTTGAGCAGCAGCTCGAAGCGGATTTCCAGGAGATGTTCTCGTACCCTGACGCCGACGACCGGGGCCGTGTGAAAGCGGAACCGGCCGACGACGCCGAGGAAGACGAGGACACGCTCTTCATCGAGGACGGCTTGTTCGACCTCGAACCCGTGCTGCGTGATGCGGTGGTGCTCGCACTGCCGATGCAGCCGGTGTGCCAGGACGACTGCCCCGGCCTGTGCTCCCAGTGCGGAGCCCGGCTGGCGGACGACCCGGACCACCACCACGATGCCGTCGACATCCGTTGGGCGGCACTGCAGGGACTCGCAGGTTCACTCGAACCCGGCGAGAAGGACGAGATCAGCGGCGCCGACGCGGAAGCGGGCGTCGACGAGAAGCAGGAGAAGTAGCCGTGGCTGTTCCGAAGCGGAAGATGTCGCGCAGCAACACGCGCCACCGCCGGTCGCAGTGGAAGGCTGCGGTCCCCACTCTGGTTGCGTGCGAGCGTTGCCAGGAGCCCAAGCTGCAGCACATCGCGTGCCCGTCTTGCGGCACTTACAACAAGCGCCAGGTCCTCGAGGTCTGAGCGGCTGGTGAGAGGCTTCATGTCTGACGCCCAGGCGGACTCGACCGCCAAGAAGAAAACGGCGGACACGGCCTCGTCCCACACGCTTCTGGAAGGGCGGCTCGGCTACCAGCTGGAGTCCGCCCTTCTGGTGCGTGCGCTGACCCACCGTTCGTACGCGTACGAGAACGGCGGTCTGCCCACCAACGAGCGGCTGGAGTTCCTCGGGGACTCCGTGCTCGGCCTGGTGGTCACGGACACGCTGTACCGCACCCACCCCGACCTCCCAGAAGGCCAGTTGGCCAAGCTGCGGGCCGCGGTGGTTAATTCTCGTGCGCTCGCGGAGGTGGGCCGTGGGCTCGAACTCGGCTCCTTCATCCGGCTCGGCCGGGGTGAAGAGGGCACGGGCGGGCGGGACAAGGCGTCCATCCTCGCCGACACCCTTGAAGCGGTGATCGGCGCTGTCTATCTCGACCAGGGTCTCGACGCGGCGGGTGAACTTGTTCACCGTCTCTTCGACCCGCTGATCGAGAAGTCCTCGAACCTCGGTGCCGGCCTGGACTGGAAGACCAGTCTCCAGGAACTCACCGCGACCGAAGGGCTCGGTGTCCCCGAGTACCTGGTCACGGAGACCGGTCCGGACCACGAGAAGACCTTCACTGCTGCCGCCCGCGTCGGAGGCGTCTCGTACGGCACCGGCACCGGCCGCAGCAAGAAGGAGGCGGAGCAGCAGGCTGCGGAATCGGCCTGGCGTTCTATCCGTGCTGATGCGGATGAACGTGCGAAGGTTGCTGCCGCTGAGGCGGTGGCTGTGGCCGCAGCTGAGGCTGCGGTGCCTGTTGAGGATGACGTTGAGGCGTCTTCCTCCACCTCTGCCTGAGGTTGTGTGCACCAGTGCTTGTCCCTGGCGGGACGGGCACTGGTGTTCTTTGGTTTGTTCTTCGGCTGCGGGCTCGTTGTGGCTTGTCGCGCAGTCCCCCGCGCCCCTAAAAGCCAAAAGCTAAAAGCAGGGGGTTTCTGTGCCCGAGTTGCCTGAAGTTGAAGTCGTGCGGCGGGGGCTTGCTCGGTGGGTGGCCCAGCGGACCGTTGCTGATGCCGAGGTGTTGCATCCTCGGGCCGTGCGGCGGCACATCGCCGGTGGCGATGACTTCACGTACCGCCTCAAAGGGCATCGCATCGGTGCGCCGAGTCGTCGCGGGAAGTATCTGTGGCTGCCGTTGGAGGACAGTGGGCAGTCGGTGCTGGCGCATCTCGGGATGAGTGGGCAGCTGTTGGTTCAGCCGCATGATGCCGTCGATGAGAAGCATCTGCGTATTCGTGTGCGGTTCGCCGACGACCTCGGCACCGAGCTGCGGTTCGTCGATCAACGCACCTTCGGTGGGCTGTCGTTGCACGACAACACCCCCGACGGGCTGCCCGATGTCATCGCCCACATCGCGCGCGACCCCCTCGACCCGTTGTTCGACGACGAGGCCTTTCATCAGGCGCTGCGCCGGAAGCGTACGACCATCAAACGGGCCCTGCTCGACCAGTCGTTGATCAGCGGCGTCGGCAACATCTACGCGGACGAGGCCCTTTGGCGGTCGCGCGTCCACTACGAACGTCCGACCGCCGGCTTCACCCGCCCGCGCACGGCCGAACTCCTGGGCCATGTACGGGATGTGATGAACGCGGCGCTGGCCGTGGGCGGCACGAGTTTCGACAGTCTGTATGTCAACGTCAATGGCGAATCAGGGTACTTCGACCGCTCGCTCGACGCGTACGGACGCGAGGGACTGCCCTGCAAGCGGTGTGCGACGCCGATGCTCCGCCGTCCCTGGATGAACCGGTCCAGCTACTTCTGTCCGAAGTGTCAGAGGGTCCCGCGCGCGGTGTCGTAGCGTTCGCGAGCCGCCAGTACGGAGTCCATCTGGCCCTCCACGCAGTGGATGAGCGACAGCAGGCGCTCGGCGACCTCGTGGCCCAGGGGGGTCAGCTCGTAGTCCACGCGGGGCGGGTTCGTCGGCTGGGCCTCGCGGTGGACCAGGCCGTCGCGCTCCAGGGCCTGGAGGGTCTGGGAGAGCATCTTCTCGCTCACGCCGTCGACACGGCGGCGCAGCTCGTTGAAGCGGAGCGAGCCCTCTTGCAGGGCGCCGAGTGTGAGCGCGCCCCAACGGCCCGTGACGTGCTCCAGCGTGCCGCGCGACGGACAGGCCTTGGCGAACACGTCGTAGGGGAGGCTGTTCTGCTCCTCCGTGGCGTTCATCATGACCCCAGCGTACGCGAGCGCAGCGCTTACCTGAAGATTGCGCTAACCGGCAGTTAGTGCAATCTTCGGGTCGCTCGGCCGGTTCCGGCGGCGGATCTGCCGGTCAGTAGCCGAAGTCCTGCGTCCACCAGGGGCCGCCCGTACCGAGGTGGACACCCACTCCCAGCGTCTTGAAGTCGCAGTTCAGGATGTTCGCCTTGTGGCCGGGGCTGTTCATCCAGGCCTCCATCACCGCGGCGGCGTCGGCCTGGCCCCGGGCGATGTTCTCGCCGCCGAGGTCGGTTATGCCGGCCTTGTCCGCCCGGTCCCAGGGCGAGAGCCCGTCGGGGTCGGTGTGGTCGAAGAAGTCCCGGGCGGCCATGTCGTCGCTGAACGCCTCCGCCAGCTCCCGCAGCGCGCTGTTCGCGGACACCGCGCTGCAGCCGACCTTCGCCCGCTCCTCGTTGACGAGCTTGAGCACCTCCGCCTCGGCGGCGGCCTCCGCGGACACCGTGATCGGGGCGGAGGACTGCTGCTTCTCCTTCGACTTCGTCGGCGTGGGCGTCGGAGTCGCCTTCGGTGCCTCGCTGGGCGTGACCGCCGTCTTCTTCGGCGGAGCCTTGGTCGTCGGGGCCGCCGACGCGGTCGACGTCGAGGGGGACGGAGACGGGGACGAGGTGTCCCGGTCCGCGTCGCGGCTCGTCGACGTACCGCTGTCACGGTCCGTGTCGGCGCTGCCGGACGTACCGCCCTGCTGGGTCTCGTCGTTCGTCGGGGAGTCCGCGGCCTGCACCTTGTCGCCGCTGCTGCCGCCGCCGACCGTGTACTTGTCGCCGCCGGGCAGCACGCCCGTGGCGACCGCGACGGTGCCCAGGGCGACCGCGGCGGAGACACCCAGCAGGCCCGTACGGATCGGCCTGGACGACCGCTTCTTGCGGCGGCGCGTGCCACCGGAGCCCGGCCCGTCGAAGGGGCCGTCGCCGTGCACCGCCCCGTGGGCGCCGGTGTCGTCCGGGGCGAAGAGGTAGGCGTCGCTCCTCGCGTAGGCCTCGGAGTGCGCCTCGGGGTTCAGATAGGGGGCGATGCCCACGGTCGTGGGCGCGTCCTCCCACAGCGTGCTGTAGGCGGTGTGCGGAGTGTGTGTGGGCGGGACCTGGGAGTCGTACGGTCCGTGATCGGATCCGTAACCGCCCGTGCCCGAATCGTATGTTTCCGTGACCCCCGTGGCGCGACCCGTGGCGGCGCGGCCGGCGGCGGAGCGTCGGTGGCGTCCCATGTTTTGGCCTTCCTCGTCCTTGCGGTCCGGGTAACTCACTCGATCGAGTGAGTTTCATATGAGATTCGTTGGGTGGGGACGGTACCCCATGGCGCAAGGGGAGCAAGTGCTGAGAGAGACATTGGCCCGTTAGCGTGCACCCATGAACGAGGATGTACGGCTGGTTGCCTGGGTGCGCGGACGCGTCCAAGGTGTGGGTTTCCGCTGGTTCACGCGGGCGAAGGCTCTGGAGATCGGCGGCCTGAGTGGTTTTGCTCTCAATCTGGACGACGGACGGGTGCAAGTGGTCGCGGAAGGTCCCCGTCCGGGCTGTGAAGGACTGCTCGACTGGCTGCGGGGGAGCGACACGCCCGGCCGCGTGGACGGCGTCACCGAGATCTGGGACACACCTCGCCGGATCTACGACGGCTTCGCCATCCGCTGAGAGGGTTCTGTAAAGGGGCCCAGGCGGCGGTCCGTGGACATGCCACGCGCACCTGTCCACAGCAGAAACGGCCTGGTGGTTGCCAAGAAGCGCAGGTCGTGGCAGGCTCCGCAGAAAACGCTTGTCGGCACGCCCGCGGGCCCCGCCGGAGTCGCAGCGCCGCCCCACGGGGGCCGTGCGCCACGGTGCCGCCCGCCAATACAGGGCGTGATCGTGTTGACCGTCAAACTTTTTGGTGAGACGCTGAAAGCCCCGCGCACCTTAGCTGTTTGGCATGTAAGAACGGCAGCACGAACGTCGGCAAGAACTCCAGAGTGCCAAGCATCGCGGGTGCGATTCCCTCACGACCCACACCGCTTCGGTCGGTCACTCAGTGTGGAGGACCATCAATCATGGCAAAGGCGCTTCTCGGTTACGTCGGCGGCTCTGACCCGCGACTCCTCGCCGAGATGCGACGGCTCCAGCAGCGCGTACAGGACCTGGAATCCGAACTCGGACGCATCCAGGCTGAGAACGACGAGCTGACGGCTGCCGCTTCTCACGACTCGCTTCTCGAGAGCATCGACGCACGCCAGGCGGAGCCCGCGCTCACCTGATCACTGCATCGGTCGCGACACGCAGTGGTTGGCTGCTCGTATCAACCGCTAAGTTGTCAGAGTTCAGATTTTGGCCAGAGTATTGCAAGGGACGCTTCGGCGTCCCTTCTTTATTTCCCCCGGTGCTTCGGTGCCTCTGCGGATGCTTCCGTGCTTCCCCAAGCGCTTGCACTCTCTTTAACGTCTGGTGTGCCCTGCACGTTCATCCGTGAAACCGCGGGGTATGCGGGGGTTCATCGTGTGACATACCGGCGGAAGGTAGAGTCCAGCGGCGTGCACCTCAAGGCCCTGACCCTCCGAGGGTTCAAGTCGTTCGCCTCGGCGACCACGCTCCGGTTCGAGCCGGGCATCACGTGTGTCGTGGGGCCCAACGGTTCGGGCAAGTCCAACGTCGTGGACGCGCTCAGCTGGGTCATGGGCGAACAGGGCGCCAAGTCGCTGCGCGGCGGCAAGATGGAGGACGTCATCTTCGCCGGCACCACCGGGCGCCCGCCGCTGGGCCGCGCCGAGGTGTCCCTCACCATCGACAACTCCGACGGCGCGCTGCCCATCGAGTACGCCGAGGTCACCATCACGCGGATCATGTTCCGCAACGGTGGCAGCGAGTACCAGATCAACGGCGACACCTGCCGCCTCCTCGACATCCAGGAACTCCTCTCCGACTCCGGCATCGGCCGCGAGATGCACGTCATCGTCGGCCAGGGCCAGCTGGACTCCGTACTGCACGCCGATCCGATGGGCCGCCGCGCCTTCATCGAGGAGGCGGCCGGCGTACTGAAGCACCGCAAGCGCAAGGAGAAGGCGCTGCGCAAGCTGGACGCGATGCAGGCGAACCTCGCCCGCGTCCAGGACCTCACCGACGAACTGCGGCGCCAGCTGAAGCCGCTGGGGCGGCAGGCGGCGGTCGCCCGCCGGGCCGCGGTGATCCAGGCGGACCTGCGTGACTCCCGGCTCCGGCTCCTCGCCGACGACCTCGTACGGCTGCGGGCCGCGCTTCGGACGGAGGTCGCGGACGAGGCCGCGCTCAAGGAGCGCAAGGAGTCGGCGGAGGCCGAACTGAAGAAGGCCCTCCAGCGCGAGGCGCTCCTTGAGGACGAGGTACGGCAGCTCACCCCGCGCCTCCAGCGCGCCCAGCAGACCTGGTACGAGCTGTCCCAGCTCGCCGAACGTGTGCGCGGCACCGTCTCACTGGCCGACGCGCGTGTGAAGAGCGCCACCTCCGCCCCCGCCGAGGAACGGCGTGGCCGCGAGCCCGAGGACATGGAGCGCGAGGCCGCGCGCATCCGTGAGCAGGAGGCCGAGCTGGAAGCGGCCCTGGAGGCGGCCGAGCACGCGCTGGAGGACACGGTCGCGCACCGCGCCGAACTGGAGCGCGAACTCGCGGTCGAGGAACGGCGCCTGAAGGACGTGGCCCGTGCGATCGCCGACCGCCGCGAGGGCCTGGCCCGGCTGAACGGCCAGGTCAATGCGGCCCGTTCACGCGCGGCCAGCGCCCAGGCAGAGATCGACCGTCTCGCCGCCGCCCGTGACGAGGCCCAGGCACGGGCGGTCGCGGCCCAGGAGGAGTACGAGATCCTGAAGGCCGAGGTCGACGGCCTCGACGCGGGCGACGCGGACCTGGCGGAACGCCACGACACGGCGAAGGCGGCCCTGGCGGACGCGGAAGCGGCCCTTTCGACAGCCCGCGAAGCGGCCACGGCAGCGGAACGCCGACGCGCCGCCACCCAGGCCCGTCACGAGGCCCTCGCCCTCGGCCTGCGCCGCAAGGACGGCACGGGCGCGCTCCTGGCCGCCCAGGACCGCCTCACCGGCCTGCTCGGCCCGGCGGCCGAACTCCTGACGGTCACCCCGGGCCACGAGGTCGCCGTGGCCGCCGCCTTCGGCGCGGCAGCGGACGCGATCGCGGTAACGACCCCGGCCGCGGCAGCGGCGGCGATCCGCCTGCTGCGCAAGCAGGACGGGGGGCGCGCTTCCCTGCTGTTGGCGGGGGCGCCGGAGCTGGAGGCCGGTGGGCTGCGGCGGTCCGGGGGTTCGGCGGGGGAGCCGGGTGCAGGTGGGCCTGGTGCTGTGGGTGGCGGTCGTCGCGGGGCTGGTGAGGGGCTGGACGTCGGCTCGGGCTCTGAGGGTGGTTCGCCCGAGGCCGGTGGGCGTGCCTCGGTGAGTCCTGCGGACGGCGAGGGCGCGCGCGGCTTGGCGGCTTCTGCGGATGTCGGCCGGGAGCCGGGCGGGGGGCTGGGCGCCGGCTCGGGGCCTGTGGGCGGTTCGCGGGAGACGGCACCGGGCGTGGCGGGGGAGTCGGGTGCGCTTGGCTCGGTGGACGCTGGGGATACCGGTCCGGGGGCCGGTGAGGGGCTGGGCGCCGGCTCGGACTCTGCGGGCGGTTCGCCGGAGGCGGTACCAGGTGTGGTGGGGGAACCGGGCGCGGGGTCAAGTGACCTGGCGGGTCTTGCGGATGGTGTCGGAGGGCGGTCGGGGGGCCTCCTCGGTCCTGTGGGTGAGGTGTCCGGCGGCGGACCCGGTGCCGCGGTGCCCGTGCGGGACAGCTCGGACCTCGGGGGAGGACGCGGTGCCGAGGGCGCCGGATTCGGTGGTGGACGGGCCGTCGACGCCGTCGGGCGGCCGGGTTCGGGAGGGCCGGGTGCGGGCGGTGGTACCGCCTCCGGCGGTGCCCGCGATGCCGGTGCTGTCGGCGGACAGGGCGCCGCGCCCGCCCAGGGCAGCGGGCGTATTGCGCCTCCCCTCGCCGCCGATCTCGTTCGTGGGCCCGTCGAACTCATGCCCGCCGTACGGCGGTTGCTGCGTGGGATCGTGGTTGTGGAGACGCTCGAAGACGCTGAGGAACTGGTGTACGCGCGGCCGGAGTTGACCGCCGTGACCGCTGAAGGGGATCTGCTGGGCGCCCACTTCGCGCACGGTGGGTCCGCCGGGGTGCCGAGTCTGCTGGAGGTGCAGGCCTCCGTCGACGAGGCCGCCGCCCAGCTCGACGAACTGGCCGTGCGGTGCGAGGAGTTGGCCGGGGCGCAGCAGCTTGCGGGGGAGCGGCGCAAGGAGTGTGCCGCGTTCGTCGAGGAGTTGGGGGAGCGGCGGCGGGCCGCCGACCGGGAGAAGTCGGCCGTCGCCCAGCAGCTCGGGCGGCTCGCCGGGCAGGCCAGGGGTGCCGCCGGAGAGGCCGAGAGGTCCACCGCGGCTGCGGCGCGGGCACAGGAGGCGCTCGACAGGGCCGTACAGGATGCCGAGGAACTTGCGGAGCGGCTGGCCGTCGTCGAGGAGATGCCCGTCGAGGAGGAGCCTGATACGGGGGTGCGGGATCGGCTCGCCGCCGATGGCGCCAATGCGCGGCAGACCGAGATGGAGGCCCGGCTCCAGGTCCGTACGCACGAGGAGCGGGTCAAGGGGCTGGCCGGACGGGCCGACTCGCTCGACCGGGCCGCCCGTGCCGAACGTGAGGCACGCGCGCGTGCCGAGCAGCGGCGGGCGCGGCTCAGACACGAGGCGGCCGTCGCCGAAGCCGTCTCCTCCGGGGCCCGGCAACTGCTCGCGCACGTCGAGGTGTCGCTCGGGCGGGCCGAGGCCGAGCGGGTCGCCGCCGATGCCGCCAAGGCGCGGCGGGAACAGGAACTGGCCGCCGCTCGCGGTCAGGGGCGTGACCTCAAGGCCGAACTCGACAAGCTGACGGACTCCGTGCACCGCGGTGAGGTGCTCGGCGCCGAGAAGCGCATGCGGATCGAGCAGCTGGAGACCAAGGCGCTGGAGGAGCTGGGCGTGGAGCCCGAGGGGCTCGTCGCCGAGTACGGTCCTCATCAGTTGGTGCCGCCCTCGCTCCCTGCCGAGGGGGAAGAGCTGCCCGAGGACCCGGAGCATCCGCGCAACCAGCCGAAGCAGTTCCACCGGGCCGAGCAGGAGAAGCGCCTCAAGGCGGCCGAGCGGGCCTACCAGCAGCTCGGCAAGGTCAATCCGCTCGCCCTGGAGGAGTTCGCGGCACTGGAGGAACGCCACAAGTTCCTCAGCGAGCAGCTTGAGGACCTGAAGAAGACGCGCGCCGATCTGCTGCAAGTGGTGAAGGAGGTCGACGAGCGCGTCGAGCAGGTCTTCACCGAGGCGTACCGGGACACCGCCGTGCAGTTCGAGGGCGTCTTCAGCCGGCTGTTCCCCGGCGGTGAGGGGCGGTTGATCCTGACCGATCCCGACAACATGCTCACCACCGGCGTGGACGTGGAGGCACGGCCCCCGGGCAAGAAGGTCAAGCGGCTGTCCCTGCTGTCCGGCGGTGAGCGGTCGCTGACGGCGGTCGCGCTGCTGGTGTCGATCTTCAAGGCGCGCCCCAGCCCTTTCTATGTGATGGACGAGGTCGAGGCCGCGCTCGACGACACCAACCTCCAGCGGCTGATCCGGATCATGCAGGAGCTGCAGGAGGCCTCCCAGCTGATCGTGATCACGCACCAGAAGCGCACGATGGAGGTCGCCGACGCGCTCTACGGAGTCTCCATGCAGGGCGACGGCGTGTCGAAGGTCATCAGTCAGCGCCTTCGCTAGCTCCCCAGCTCCTTCATTATCTCTTCAATAGTTGAACGCAAGGTCGTCGCCTGCGGGTTCACGCGCCGTAATACCCCCCTCTTGACTGCGAAACTTGAAGGCATATTCTCGGAAACGTTGCTTTTACCTTCAGGTGGTGGGCAGCGCAACGCTGTGCGCCACTGGAAGGGCCGCCCCCACACCGGCGGCGTTGCCGGTGGCCCGAGGAGTTGTACGTGACCAGCAGTGAGCAGGCACTCAAGTCAGGAGCCGTGACGGCTCACCCCGAGCATCTCGGGCACGTCATCTTCATCGCGGCGGCGGCTGCGATGGGCGGTTTCCTCTTCGGCTACGACAGCGCCGTGATCAACGGAGCCGTCGAGGCCATCCGGGACCGCTACGACATCGGCTCCGCGGCTCTGGCCCAGGTCATCGCCGTCGCCCTGATCGGCTGTGCCATCGGCGCCGCCACCGCCGGACGCATGGCCGACCGCATCGGCCGTATCCGCTGCATGCAGATCTCCGCGGTGCTGTTCACGATCAGCGCCGTCGGCTCCGCGCTGCCCTTCTCCTTGTACGACCTCGCCTTCTGGCGGATCATCGGCGGCTTCGCCATCGGCATGGCGTCCGTCATCGGCCCCGCCTACATCGCTGAGGTCGCCCCGGCCGCGTACCGGGGGCGGCTCGGCTCCTTCCAGCAGGCCGCGATCGTCGTCGGCATCGCCATCTCGCAGCTGGTCAACTGGGGCATCCTGAACGCGGCCGGCGGTGACCAGCGCGGCGAGCTGCTGGGCGTCGAGGCCTGGCAGGTCATGCTCGGTGTGATGGTCGTACCGGCGGTGCTGTACGGGCTGCTGTCCCTCGCGATCCCCGAGTCGCCGCGCTTCCTGATCTCCGTCGGCCGGGACGAGCGCGCCCGTGAGGTGCTGCGCGAGGTCGAGGGCGACGGGATCGACATGGACGCCCGGGTCGCCGAGATCGAGCACGCCATGAAGAGCGAGCACAAGTCGACCTTCCGGGACCTGCTCGGCGGCACCTTCTTCTTCAAGCCGATCGTCTGGATCGGCATCGGGCTCTCGGTCTTCCAGCAGTTCGTCGGTATCAACGTGGCGTTCTACTACTCCTCGACGCTCTGGCAGTCGGTCGGCGTCGACCCGACGGAGTCGTTCTTCTACTCCTTCACCACGTCGATCATCAACATCGTCGGCACCGTCATCGCCATGATCTTCGTCGACCGGATCGGCCGCCGGCCGCTCGCGCTCATCGGTTCCGTCGGCATGGTCGTCGGCCTCGCCCTGGAGGCCTGGGCCTTCTCCTTCGACCTCGTCGACGGCAAGCTGCCCGCCACCCAGGGCTGGATCGCCCTGGTCGCCGCCCACATCTTCGTCCTCTTCTTCGCCCTCTCCTGGGGTGTCGTGGTCTGGGTCTTCCTCGGCGAGATGTTCCCGAACAAGATCCGCGCCGCCGCCCTGGGTGTGGCCGCCGCCGCGCAGTGGATCGCCAACTGGGCCATCACCGCGAGCTTCCCGTCCCTGGCCGACTGGAACCTCTCCGCGACCTACGTGATCTACACGATCTTCGCGGCGCTCTCGATCCCGTTCGTGCTCCGGTTCGTCAAGGAGACGAAGGGCAAGACGCTGGAGGAGATGGGGTAACCCACACCTCCCGCATGACTCGGGGAGGAGGGCCAAGTCCCCGCTGCCCTCCTCCTCGTACCCCCGCCGCCCCCGGCTCGGCCACTGCCCGAGCCGGGGGCGGCTTCTCCTGTTCCGGGGCGGGTACGTCAGGCCGCCAGCGCCGGTACCACCCGCTCCCCGAACAGCCGCAGGCTCCGCCAGCCCTCCTCCACCGGCATCCCGCCCGACAGCGGATGCAGCACGTAGTTGTCCAGGCCCTGCGCCACACACTCCTCCGGCGTCAGGATCCGGTAGACGCCCTCGGTGCGCAGTTCCTCGACCGTCGTCGCCGCCGACTTCACGGCGGAGCGGATGTCGCCGGACTGCCAGGAGGCGTATGTGCGGGCCTCGTGCAGGAAATGGTGGCCGTGCTCGGCCCAGGTCCGGTCCGGGTCCTCGGTGATGTGCAGCAGCGGGGTCTCGGCGGCCGGCATCATCGTCCAGCCCTCGGTGCCGTACTCGACGAGCCGTTCCTTGTAGTAGGCCTCCAGCTCGGGCAGGTGTGCGCTGGGGAAGAGGGGGAGGCCCAGACGGGCGGCGCGCCTTGCCGCTGCCTTCGACGAGCCGCCCACCAGGAGCAGCGGGTGCGGGTCGGTGCACGGGCGCGGAGTGACCCGTACCGTACGGCCGCGGTACTCGAACTCCTCCCCGGTCCAGGCCTTGAGGAGGGTCTCCAGCAGCTCGTCCTGGAGCTTGCCGCGCCGCTTCCAGTCGGCGCCGAAGTGGGCGTACTCCTCGGGCCGGTATCCGATCCCGGCGACCGTGACCAGCCGTCCGCCGCTCAGGAGGTCGAGTACGGCGATGTCCTCGGCGAGCCTCAAGGGGTCGTGCAACGGGCCGATCACCGCCGACACGGTCACCGCGATCCGCCGCGTCGCCCCGAACACGGCTCCCGCGAAGGCGAACGGCGAGGGCAGCCAGTTGTTGGCGACGCCGTGGTGCTCCTCGGTCTGGACGGTGGTGATGCCGTGGGCGTCGGCGTACGCGGCCATCTCGATCGCGGCCTGGTAGCGGGCGCGGAGGTCGGCGGGGGTGGCGTCGGGGGCGACCAGGTTGAAACGTACGACGGTGACGGGCATGGGGGTCCCTTCCGGCGGGTGTGCCGGGGGAGATTAGCTGACGGTGTGTCAGATGGCCAGGGGTAAGGGGAGGGGGTGTCGCGGCCCACCGGATGGGCCGTGACACCCCCTGGGGATGCTGCTCCGCATACCCGACGGTTTCCGCATACTGGTGCCGTTGTGACTCCGCCCCTGGGGGCTTCCCGGCCGACGTGAGGTCGGACGGCGGACCAGCCCGGCCCGGTGGTGCCTGCGGCCCCGTGTGGGCAACGAACGTCCGGGCGGTAGGTCACGCCATACTGGACAGGCTATGGAAACCATCATCCTTGCTGTAGTCATCGCCGTGATCGTGCTCGGTGTGCTCGGTGGGCTCGTCGTCGGCAGCCGCAGGAAGAAGCCGCTGCCCCCGGCGCCCCCCACGACACCCGACCTCACCGCCCCTCCGGCCGAGCCGCACGTCGGCGACGAGGCCGAGACGCCGCGCGACGAACCGCGCCGCACGATAGAGGAGGTGGATCTTCCCGAGGCGGGAGACGGCGCGGCCGTCGCCGTCGAGGAGCCTCCCTCCGCTCCCGAGATCGAGGTACCGGAGCCGACCGCCGGGCGGCTGGTCCGGCTGCGCGCCCGGCTCTCCCGGTCGCAGAACGCGCTCGGCAAGGGGCTGCTCACGCTGCTCGCGCGCGAGCACCTCGACGACGACACCTGGGAGGAGATCGAGGACACCCTCCTCACCGCCGACGTCGGTGTCCTGCCCACCCAGGAGCTGGTCGAGCGGCTGCGCGAGCGCGTGCGGGTGCTCGGTACGCGGACCCCCGGCGAGCTGCGCGCGCTGTTGCGCGAGGAGCTGCTCAAGATCCTCGAACCCGGGTTCGACCGCGTCGTGAACACCGACTCGCCCCTCGACACCCCGGGCATCGTGATGGTCGTCGGTGTCAACGGCACCGGCAAGACCACCACCACCGGCAAGCTCGCGCGCGTGCTCGTCGCCGACGGCAAGAACGTCGTCCTCGGTGCCGCCGACACCTTCCGGGCCGCCGCCGCCGACCAGCTCCAGACCTGGGGCGACCGGGTCGGGGCCCGTACGGTGCGTGGTCCTGAAGGGGGCGACCCCGCCTCCATCGCCTTCGACGCGGTCAAGGAAGGCATCGAGGCCGGTGCCGACGTCGTTCTCATCGACACCGCCGGGCGGCTCCACACCAAGACCGGGCTCATGGACGAGCTGGGCAAGGTCAAGCGCGTCGTCGAGAAGCACGCCCCGCTCGACGAGGTGCTCCTCGTGCTCGACGCCACGACCGGGCAGAACGGGCTCGTCCAGGCCCGTGTCTTCGCCGAGGTCGTCGACATCACCGGCATCGTGCTCACCAAGCTCGACGGCACCGCCAAGGGCGGGATCGTCATCGCCGTGCAGCGCGAGCTGGGCGTGCCGGTGAAGCTGATCGGGCTCGGCGAGGGGGCCGACGACCTGGCTCCGTTCGAGCCGGAGGCGTTCGTTGACGCACTTATCGGCGACTGAACTCCTGGACCACCTGTGAACGTTCAGGGGTGGTGGTCCGTCGAACGGTGCAGCATGAAGCGCCCGTCCCAAGGTGCAGTTGGGAACGGGCGCTTCGTCGTGTGAGTCGGGGTTCGGCGTCGAGCGCGTCGGAGCTACGCCCGCGACCGGTGCGCCACATAGGCCAGCGTTCCCAGCAGCAGCCTCGCCGCCGGAGGCTTCGTCGCCGTGTCCAGGGCGGGCGGGCGCAGCCAGGCGACCGGGCCGAGGCCGCCCCGGTCGGACGGGGGCGCCGTGAGATACGTACCGGCGCCGAGGCCGTGCAGGTCGAGGGTCGCGTCGTCCCAGCCCATGCGGTAGAGGAGCTGGGGCAGTTCGGTGGCGGCGCCGGGGGCGACGAAGAACTGGGCACGGCCCTGCGGGGTGGCCGTGACCGGCCCGAGGGGGATGCCCATGCGCTCCAGGCGCACCAGGGCGTGGCGGCCGGCCGGTTCGGCGACCTCGATCACGTCGAAGGCGCGGCCCACGGGGAGCATCACCGAGGCGCCGGGGAACTGGCCCCAGGTGTCCGTGACCTCGTCGAGCGTGGCGCCGGCCGCGACCCGGGGTGCGAAGCCCAGCGGGTGGGCGCCCGGCGTGGGACAGTCCGGCAGGCCGCAGGAGCAGGCGCCGCCCGCCGCGCGGGCGCCGGCCACCACGTCCCAGCCCCAGAGGCCGGTGTACTCGGCCACGGCGGTGCACTCTGACGACCGGCCGCGGCGGCGCGTGCCGGGCCGGATCTCGCGGATACCCCGGCTGCTACCGATCGTGAAGCCCATGCCCCCTCCAACGGGTCCGACGCACCGGTGGTTACGAGATGCACGTGGAACGTAACCCTGTGTTTCCGACTGCCCGACAGCCCTGCCCGCCATCACCTGTTTCAGTCGGCGCCCGGAAGTACCGCGGGTAGTGCGCTGGGCGGCGTGCGCCCTCGTGTGCATCGTTCCGCCCACTCCCGGCTGTCCTCTGTCAAGTGAATCCTGTGCAGCCACCCGTGAGTTCATTCGAAGGGGTGGCGAATGGTGGCGTTTCCTGGATCCCCATGGCTGGAGCCGTGATCGTAGGATTACTTTGAGTGCACGAGGCCTGGGGGCACATGCGCTTGTGGGTATGCCGGAGGCAAGTCGGCTTCCCGTTCGAAGGGTGAGAACCGCCGGACGCGAAGCCTATTTACCGGCATTCTGATAGGGCTTGGCGCACTCGGCGACAAGTGGTCTCAGGGATGGGGGCGTTCCAGTGGGCGGCAACGGCGGAAGCACGACGACCTCGGCTGGCGCTGACAAGCGCCCGAACGAGCTGCTCGGCTCGTGGTTCGTGCGCAGCGGCTGGTCCAAGGGCGAGCTGGCGCGCCAAGTGAACCGCCGGGCCCGCCAGTTGGGCGCCAACCACATCTCCACCGACACCTCACGGGTCCGGCGCTGGCTCGACGGGGAGAACCCGCGCGAACCGATCCCGCGCATCCTGTCCGAACTGTTCTCCGAGCGCTTCGGCTGTGTCGTCTCCGTCGAGGACCTGGGGCTGCGCGCCGCCCGCCAGTCACCGTCCGCGTCCGGCGTCGACCTGCCCTGGACGGGCCCGCAGACCGTGGCCCTGCTCAGCGAGTTCTCCCGCAGCGACCTGATGCTGGCCCGCCGTGGCTTCCTCGGCACCGCCCTCGCCCTCTCCGCCGGACCGACCCTGATCGAGCCCATGCAGCGCTGGCTCGTCCCCGTGCCCCCCGCCCCGCCCGAGGAACCCGAGCACCCGTCCGCCGCACGCCGGGCCGGCCGGCTCTCCCCGCCCGAGCTGGAGCTGCTGGAGTCCACCACCGCCATGTTTCGGCAGTGGGACGCCCAGTGCGGCGGCGGTCTGCGCCGCAAGGCGGTGGTCGGACAGCTGCACGAGGTCACCGACCTCCTCCAGGAGCCCCAGCCCGAGGCCACCACCCGCAAGCTGTTCAAGGTCGCCGCCGAGCTGGCCGAACTCGCCGGCTGGATGTCGTACGACGTGGGACTCCAGCCGACCGCCCAGAAGTACTTCGTGCTGGCCCTGCACGCCGCCAAGGAGGCCGGGGACAAGCCCCTCGGCTCGTACATCCTGTCGTCCATGAGCCGCCAGATGATCCACCTCGGCCGGCCGGACGACGCCCTCGAACTGATCCATCTCGGGCAGTACGGCAGCCGTGACTGCGCGAGCCCCCGCACCCAGGCCATGCTGTATGCGATGGAGGCACGCGCATACGCCAATATGGGACAGCCCGGAAAGTGCAAGCGGGCGGTGCGGATGGCCGAGGACACGTTCGCGGACGTACACGATTGGGACGAGCCCGACCCCGACTGGATCCGTTTCTTCTCCCGGGCCGAGCTGTACGGCGAGAACTCCCACTCCTTCCGCGACCTGGCCTATGTCGCCGGCCGCAGCCCCACCTACGCCTCCCTCGCCGAGCCCCTCATGCGCAACGCCGTCGACCTGTTCGCGAAGGACACCGATCACCAGCGGTCGTACGCACTGAACCTGATCGGCATGGCCACCGTCCACCTCCTCCAGCGGGAGCCCGAACAGGCCACCGTGCTGGCCGCGGAGGCCATGGGAATCGCCAAGAAGGTGCGCTCCGAGCGCGTCAACACTCGTATCCGAAAAACCGTCGACACGGCCGTACGCGACTTCGGGGATCTCACCGAGGTCGTCGACCTCACCGACCAGCTCGCGATCGATCTGCCCGAGACCGCCGAAGCGGTCTGAACCCCCGGAACCCCGGCCGCGGCAGGCCCTCCCGAACAGCCCGACTCGGCTCCCCCGCCAGGTCATCGGAAGGCCCGCCGCGGTCGGTCCCCCGCCCTGGGCGAAGGTTGCGCCACGATAACGATCGGCGCGTCCGACATCTGGCAGTTCATCGATCCGTAACACGCAAGGCACCTTCGTCACTGTGGCGAAACATCGAGGGGCGTCGACCGAAACGGCGCTGCGCCAATCTCTGGCGCATAACCGGCCCACCCCTCAATCCGCTCAGGCTTCGCCCGCACGGGGCCGTACCAATGACGAGGAGACGCCGATGGCATCAGCCGCCATCACGCTAGCCGCAGACGCTCCCACGCTGTCTGCCGCGAACACCGGGTTCATGCTGATCTGTTCAGCCCTGGTGTTGCTCATGACCCCCGGACTCGCCTTCTTCTACGGCGGCATGGTCCGGGTCAAGAGCACTCTGAACATGTTGATGATGAGCTTTATCAGCATCGGGATCGTCACGATCCTCTGGGTGCTCTACGGCTTCTCGCTCGCCTTCGGCACCGACAAGGGCGGCTTCATCGGCTGGACCTCGGGCTGGGTCGGTCTGAGTGACATCGGCACCGCCGATCTGTGGGACGGCTACACCATCCCGATCCTGGCCTTCATGGTCTTCCAGATGATGTTCGCGATCATCACGCCCGCCCTGATCAGCGGTGCGCTCGCCGACCGCGTGAAGTTCACCGCGTGGGCGCTGTTCGTCGCCCTGTGGGCCACGGTCGTGTACTTCCCCGTCGCCCACTGGGTGTGGGGCGCGGGCGGCTGGGCCTTCGAGCTGGGCGTCATCGACTTCGCCGGTGGTACGGCGGTCCACATCAACGCGGGTGCCGCGGCGCTCGGCGTGATCCTGGTCATCGGCAAGCGCGTCGGCTTCAAGAAGGACCCGATGCGCCCGCACAGCCTCCCGCTGGTCATGCTCGGCGCCGGTCTCCTCTGGTTCGGCTGGTTCGGCTTCAACGCCGGCTCGTGGCTCGGCAACGACGACGGCGTCGGCTCGCTGATGTTCGTCAACACGCAGGTCGCCACCGCCGCCGCCATGCTCGCCTGGCTTGTCTACGAGAAGATCCGCCACGGCGCGTTCACCACGCTGGGCGCCGCCTCCGGCGCGGTCGCGGGTCTGGTCGCCATCACCCCCTCGGGCGGCGCGGTCTCCCCGATCGGCGCGATCGCCGTCGGCGCCATCGCCGGTCTGCTGTGCGCCATGGCCGTCGGCCTCAAGTACAAGTTCGGCTACGACGACTCGCTCGACGTCGTCGGTGTCCACCTCGTCGGCGGTGTCGTCGGCTCCCTGCTGATCGGCTTCTTCGCCAGCGGCAAGGGCCAGTCCGAGGTCCAGGGCCTCTTCTACGGCGGCGGCCTCGACCAGTTCTGGAAGCAGTGCGCGGGCGTCTTCGCGGTCCTCGGCTACTCCCTGGTCGCCTCCGCGGTCCTCGCCTTCCTCATCGACAAGACCATCGGCATGCGCGTCACCGAGGACGACGAGGTGGCCGGCATCGACCAGGCCGAGCATGCCGAAACCGCATACGACTTCAGCGGCACCGGCGGTGGCTCGGGCTTCACCTCCTCGCCGACCCCTGCTGAGGGCACTGCCAAGAAGGTGGACGCATGAAGCTCATCACCGCCGTTGTGAAGCCCCACCGGCTCGACGAGATCAAGGAGGCCCTCCAGGCCTTCGGGGTCCACGGTCTGACGGTCACCGAAGCGAGCGGCTACGGTCGTCAGCGGGGCCACACCGAGGTCTACCGCGGCGCCGAGTACACGGTCGACCTCGTTCCCAAGATCCGTATCGAGGTCCTCGCCGAGGACGACGACGCCGAGGGCCTGATCGACGTCATCGTCAAGGCGGCCCGGACCGGCAAGATCGGTGACGGCAAGGTCTGGTCCCTCCCGGTCGACACGGCCGTCCGGGTCCGGACCGGCGAGCGCGGCCCGGACGCGCTCTGAGGCAGGAAAAAAGAACAGGAGTCGCTGGGTGACGAGTACGAACGTGCGTAAGGATGCAGAGGACTCGGGACCCAGCGGCTATGCGGCGGCCCGGCTGCGCCTCCTCACCGAGGGGGTGCGGTCCGGGCCGCCGCGCCGTGCGGCCCTCGCCGAACTGACGGACGACTGGCTGACCGGCCTGTTCACGGCGGGCGCCGAGGGACTGCGCGGAGTCTCCCTGGTCGCCGTCGGCGGCTACGGCAGAGGCGAACTCTCCCCACGCAGCGACCTCGACCTGCTCCTCCTACACGACGGCAGCGACTCCGCCGCGGTCGCGGCCCTCGCCGACCGCCTCTGGTACCCCGTCTGGGACCTCGGCCTCGCCCTCGATCACTCCGTCCGGACCCAGTCCGAGGCTCGCAAGGTGTCCGGCGAGGACCTCAAGGTGCAGCTGGGCCTGCTCGACGCCCGCCACCTCGCCGGAGACCTCGGCCTCACCGCCGGCCTGCGCACCGCCGTCCTCGCCGACTGGCGCAACCAGGCCCCCAAACGCCTCCCCGAACTCCAGGAACTCTGCGCCGAGCGCGCCGAACGCCAGGGCGAGCTGCAGTACCTCCTCGAACCCGACCTCAAGGAGGCCCGCGGCGGCCTGCGCGACGCCACCGCCCTGCGCGCCGTCGCGGCCTCCTGGCTCGCCGACGCCCCGCGCGAGGGCCTCACCGACGCCCGCCGCCGCCTCCTGGACGTCCGCGACGCCCTCCACCTCACGACCGGCCGCGCCACCGACCGCCTCGCCCTCCAGGAACAGGACCAGGTAGCCGCCGAACTCGGCCTCCTCGACGCCGACACACTCCTGCGGCAGGTGTACGAGGCCGCCCGCGTCGTGTCGTACGCCAGTGACGTCACCTGGCGCGAGGTGGGGCGCGTGCTGCGATCACGCGCCGTACGCCCGCGCCTGCGCGCCATGCTGGGCGGCGGCAAACCGGTGGCGGAACGTTCACCCTTGGCCGAGGGCGTCGTCGAGCAGGACGGCGAGGTGGTGCTCGCCCGCGCCGCCCGCCCCGACCGCGACCCCGTACTCCCGCTGCGCGCCGCCGCCGCAGCCGCCCAGGCGGGCCTCCCGCTTTCCCTGCACGCGGTCCGCCGCATGGCGGTGGCGGCCCGCCCGCTGCCGACCCCGTGGCCGGCGGAAGCCCGCGAACAACTGGTGACGCTGCTGGGCTCGGGCCGCCCGACCATCGAGGTCTGGGAGGCGCTGGAGGCCGAGGGCCTGATCACCCACCTCCTCCCCGACTGGGAGCGCGTCCGCTGCCGCCCGCAGCGCAACGCCGTCCACATCTGGACGGTCGACCGCCACCTCATCGAAACGGCCGTCCGCGCCTCCGAGTTCACCCGCCGGGTCAGCCGCCCCGACCTCCTCCTCGTCTCCGCGCTGCTCCACGACATCGGCAAGGGCTGGCCCGGCGACCACTCCGTCGCGGGCGAGATCATCGCCAAGGATGTCGCCGCCCGCATCGGCTTCGACCGCGCGGACGTGGCGGTGCTGGCCACTCTCGTACGTCACCATCTGCTCCTGATCGACACCGCCACCCGGCGTGACCTGGAGGACCCGGCCACCGTGCGCTCGGTCGCCGAGGCGGTCGGCTCGCAGAGCACCCTGGAACTGCTCCACGCGCTCACCGAGTCCGACGCGCTGGCCACGGGTCCGGCCGCCTGGTCGACCTGGCGCGGCTCGCTCGTCGCCGACCTGGTGAAACGGGTCGCCGCCGTGCTCTCCGGGGACGCCCCCGAGGAACCCGAGGCCGCCGCGACCACCGCCGAACAGGAACGGCTCGCCATCGAGGCGATCGCGACCGGGGGGCCGGTCCTGTCGCTGCGCGCCCAGACGGAGCCCCCGGCGGAGGCATCGGCCGAGGAGGAGCCCTCCGGGGATCCCGAGCCGCTGGGCGTGGAACTCCTGATCGCCGTACCCGACCAGCCGGGGGTGCTGCCCGCAGTTGCCGGGGTGCTGGCGATGCACCGGCTGACGGTCCGCACGGCGGAACTGCGCGCACTGGAGCTTCCCGACGGCGTCGAGGGCGCGGTCCTGCTCCTCGACTGGCGGGTAGCCGCGGAGTACGGCTCCCTGCCCCAGGCGGCCCGCCTCCGCGCCGACCTCGTACGGGCCCTGGACGGCTCCCTGGACATCGCGGGCCGCCTGGCCGAACGCGACGCGGCCTACCCGCGCCGCCGGGGCGTGGTGGCCCCGCCGGCCCGGGTGACTGTCCATCCGACGGCCTCCCGCCTGGCCACGGTGATCGAGGTGCGGGCACAGGATGCCCCTGGGCTGCTGCACCGGATCGGACAGGCACTGGAGGACGCGGGGGTGCGGATGCGGAGCATGCATGTCAGCACGCTGGGGTCGAATGCCGTGGACGCGTTCTACGTGACCACGGCCAAGGGCGCGCCTCTGCCGGGGGACGAGGCGTCTTTGGTGGCGCGGAAGCTGGAGGAGATGCTGCGGGGGTGACTGCCTCCGCAGGTTTCCGTCCCCGCCTGCTGAATCAGCAGGCGGGGACGATTTGCTTGCAGGGCCCGATACCCTGGAGAACAGCCCACTCTGCCCCCGACTCCGAGGACCGACGCCGCCGTGTTCGATACTCTCTCCGATCGCCTCCAAGCCACCTTCAAAACGCTCCGGGGCAAGGGCCGGCTTTCCGAGGCGGACATCGACGCCACGGCCCGCGAGATTCGTATCGCGCTCCTCGAAGCGGATGTGGCGCTGCCCGTCGTGCGTACGTTCATCAAGAACGTCAAGGAACGCAGCATGGGGGTCGAGGTCTCCAAGGCCCTCAACCCCAGCCAGCAGGTCCTCAAGATCGTCAACGACGAGCTGGTGACGATCCTCGGCGGCGAAACCCGGCGCCTCCGCTTCGCCAAGAACCCGCCCACCGTCATCATGCTGGCCGGTCTCCAGGGTGCCGGTAAGACCACCCTCGCGGGCAAGCTGGGCAAGTGGCTCAAGGACCAGGGGCACTCGCCCCTCCTCGTCGCCGCCGACCTCCAGCGCCCCAACGCCGTCAACCAGCTCAGCGTCGTCGCCGAGCGGGCCGGGGTCGCCGTCTACGCGCCCGAGCCGGGCAACGGGGTCGGGGACCCGGTCAAGGTCGCCAAGGACTCCATGGAGTTCGCGAAGACCAAGGTCCACGACATCGTGATCGTGGACACCGCAGGCCGCCTCGGTATCGACGCCGAGCTGATGCAGCAGGCCGCGGACATCCGGGACGCGGTCTCGCCCGACGAGATCCTTTTCGTCGTCGACGCCATGATCGGTCAGGACGCCGTCAACACGGCCGAGGCCTTCCGGGACGGTGTCGGGTTCGACGGTGTCGTCCTGTCGAAGCTCGACGGGGACGCCCGTGGTGGTGCCGCGCTCTCCATCGCCTCGGTGACCGGCAAGCCGATCATGTTCGCGTCGAACGGCGAGAAGCTCGACGACTTCGACGCCTTCCACCCCGACCGGATGGCCTCCCGCATCCTCGACATGGGTGACCTGCTCACCCTGATCGAGCAGGCGGAGAAGACGTTCAGCCAGGAAGAAGCCGAGGCAATGGCCTCGAAGCTGGCGTCCAAGAAGGGCCAGGACTTCACCCTGGACGACTTCCTGGCCCAGATGGAGCAGGTCAGGAAAATGGGCAGCATCAGCAAGCTGCTCGGGATGCTGCCCGGCATGGGGCAGATCAAGGACCAGATCAACAACCTCGACGAGCGCGATGTGGACCGTACGGCGGCCATCATCAAGTCGATGACCCCGGCCGAGCGCCAGGAACCGACGATCATCAACGGCTCGCGCCGCGCCCGTATCGCCAAGGGTTCCGGTGTCGAGGTCAGCGCGGTCAAGGGCCTGGTCGAGCGGTTCTTCGAGGCCCGCAAGATGATGTCCCGCATGGCCCAGGGCGGCGGCATGCCGGGGATGCCCGGGATGCCGGGCATGGGCGGCGGGCCCGGCCGGTCGAAGAAGCAGCCCAAGCAGGCCAAGGGCAAGCAGCGCTCCGGCAACCCGATGAAGCGCAAGCAGCAGGAGCAGGAGGAGGCCGCGCGCAAGGCCGCAGGCGCCCAGGGCGCTCCGGGCGGCGCGTTCGGTCTGCCGGGCCAGCAGGCCGGCCAGGACTTCGAGCTGCCGGACGAGTTCAAGAAGTTCATGGGCTGATTCGACAAGTCCGTACGTCGTTCAGGGCGCCCCTCGCCAGAGGGGCGCCCTCGTGCGTTCTGCGCGTGCCCGCGCCCGGGGTGTGTCGTAACGTCCGCATATGACCAACCCTGTGCCGCCGCGCAAGGCCCCCGACCAGCCGTGGCGTTCCGAGGGCACTCCGGAGGAGGAGCCACCGAAGCCGTCACCCGGTGGGCGGCGGATGCGGGGCGGCTGGTGGAATCTGATCCTCGCCGCCCTGGTCGTGTATCTCATCGCCAACCTCGTGCTGTCCTTCTTCAACGACGGTGACGAGCCGACGATCTCGTACACCGCGTTCAGCAAGCAGGTCGCCGACGGCAACGTCAGCAAGATCTACTCCAAGGGCGACGCGATCCAGGGCCAGCTGAAGAAGGCCCAGGACAACCCCGAGGGCGACGGCAAGTACACCAAGTTCAAGACGCAGCGCCCGGAGTTCGCGGACGACCAGCTCTGGGAGCAGCTGACCAAGAACAACGTCACCGTGACGGCCGAGCCGGTCGTCCAGCAGCGCAGTTTCCTGGTCAACCTGCTGATCTCGCTGGCCCCGATGCTGCTTCTGGTCGTCCTGTGGGTGTTCATCGCGCGGCGGATGAGCGCGGGGCTGGGCGGTGGGGGCGGGATGCTGGGGCGCAAGGCGCCGCCGAAGCCGGTCGAACTGGAGCCGGGGGCGCAGCGCACGACGTTCGCGGACGTGGCGGGCATCGACGAGGTCGAGGGTGAGCTGAACGATGTCGTCGACTTCCTGAAGAACCCGGACGCCTACCGCCGTATGGGCGCCAAGATGCCGCGCGGTGTGCTGCTGGCCGGTCCGCCCGGTACCGGCAAGACGCTGCTCGCGCGGGCCGTCGCGGGTGAGGCGGGGGTGCCGTTCTTCTCGGCCTCGGCGTCGGAGTTCATCGAGATGATCGTGGGTGTCGGTGCCTCGCGGGTACGGGAACTGTTCGCGGAGGCCCGCAAGGTGGCGCCGTCGATCATCTTCATCGACGAGATCGACACCATCGGGCGGGCCCGCGCGGGCGGTTCCGGCATGGGCGGTCACGACGAGCGTGAGCAGACCCTGAACCAGATCCTCACCGAGATGGACGGCTTCTCCGGTTCGGAGGGCGTGATCGTCCTCGCCGCCACCAACCGCGCCGACATCCTGGACCCCGCGCTGACCCGGCCTGGCCGTTTCGACCGGGTCGTCAACGTCTCGCCCCCGGACCGGGGTGGCCGTGAGGCGATCCTGGAGATCCACACCCGGCAGATCCCGCTGGCCCCGGACGTGGACCTGGCCCAGGTGGCTCGTACGACGCCGGGGATGACCGGCGCCGAACTGGCCAACCTCGCCAACGAGGCCGCGCTGCTCGCGGTCAAGCGGCAGCAGGAGCTGGTCACGCAGGCCGATCTGTCGGAGGCGCTGGAGAAGGTGCAGCTGGGCGCCGAACGCCCCCTGGTCATGCCGACCGAGGAGCGTCGGCGCACGGCGTACCACGAGAGCGGCCATGCCCTGCTCGGCATGCTCCAGCCGGGCGCCGACCCGGTCCGCAAGATCACCATCGTGCCCAGGGGGCGGGCGCTCGGGGTCACTCTCTCCACCCCCGACTCCGACAGATACGCGTACACGGAGGAGTATCTGCGCGGTCGGATCATCGGTGCGCTGGGCGGTATGGCGGCCGAGCAGGTGGTGTTCGGTGTGATCACCACGGGTGCGGAGAACGATCTCGAACAGGTGACCAATATCGTGCGGGGCATGGTCGCGCGCTGGGGCATGAGCGAGCGGGTCGGCCGCCTCTCGGCGCTCCCGAACGACGCCCAGCAGGCGTACGGCCTCTCGGCGGCTCCGCAGACCCTGGACGTGATCGAGCACGAGATGCGGCGCATCGTCGACGAGTGCTACGAGGAGGCCTGCGGCAAGCTCCGCGACCACCGGGTCCAACTGGACGCGCTGGCCACGGCCCTGCTGGAGAACGAGACGCTGGAGGAGGCCGAGGCGTACCGGGTCGCCGGTGTCGCGCGCCTGGGCAAGGACGTCTGAGCCGGCTCACGCCGTCCGGGCGATGAGGTACCGGAAGACGTTCGGCATCCAGATCGTT
This sequence comes from Streptomyces sp. NPDC000878, assembly GCF_053599695.1. Lineage (NCBI taxonomy): Bacteria > Bacillati > Actinomycetota > Actinomycetes > Kitasatosporales > Streptomycetaceae > Streptomyces > Streptomyces sp. NPDC000878. The sequence goes on from NZ_JBSFMT010000001.1 coordinate 413,061, forward strand.
CCGTCCCGCCGCTGGTGCGGGTGCAGCGCCTCCGCGAGTTCCTTGTCGACCTGTTCCTGGCCGGTCGCCGTGATCGCCGCGTCGAAGAGTCCCGTCGACAGCAGCCCTCGTACCGCGCTGCCCAGGTCGGCGTACCCGAACGGGCATGCCACGCGTCCGGAGCCGTCCGGGCGCAGGCCCGCGCGCTGGGCGACCTCCTCCAGGTCGTCGCGGAGCGCGGGGCGCCAGCTGCCCGTGACGCGCAGTGGATCCGCGAGCCGGGTCGCGACCCGCAGCGCGGCCGACGTGGCGCAGCGCTCCGGTGGACCCCAGCCCGCGAGCACGACGGGCGTGCCCCGTTCGACTGGCGGTACCACCGTCGCGAGGGTCTCGGCGAGCCCTTCGGAGTCGCCCGTGAGAGAGCCGATCGGCTCGAACGCGGTCACCAGGGTGTACGGGGGCGCGTCCGCGTCCATGGGGAGGCTCGCCACGAGCCGGGCGTCGGCACGCGCGCGCGTGCCCGACGATTCGGGCAGTAAGCGCTCCCGCGCGAGGGTCAGCCGTTCGGGTGACGAGGCCTCGACACCGGTGACGGCGGCGCCTCTCGCGGCGGCCATCAGCAGGGCCAGGCCAGAGCCGCAGCCGAGGCCGAGCAGTCGGGTGCCGGTGCCCACTTCCAGCCGTTCGTAGACGGTCTCGTAGAGCGGTACGAGCATCCGCTCCTGGATCTCCGACCAGTCACGCGCGCGTGCGCACAGGTCCACGCGAGTCGTAGGACCCGCGTGAGGCAGGTGCTGCCGCACGAGCGTAGGTGTCATCGAAAGCGCCCCAATCCGCCGAGAGTTGTCGCTGTTCCCGATGTGGTGGCCCCCGTGCAGTGCGCTCGCACTTCCCCCGTATGCCAGGTAACTGCGCCCCCGACCCGCCGTCCAGGGGTTGTGGGGCCGAGGTTGTGCGCCGGCTGTGCTCACGAAAAGAATTCACATGCCGGCAACGTGGGCCCGTAGCATCGCGTCATGGCAAAGGCACCCGTACTCACGCCTCAGGCAATTGACTTCCCCCGCTGGTACCAGGATCTGGTCGGCAAGGCGGAGTTGGCCGACAACGGCCCAGTGCGGGGCTCCATGGTCATCCGGCCGTACGGGTACGGGCTGTGGGAGCGGATGCAGGCCGAGATGGACGCGCGGATCAAGGAGACGGGTACGCAGAACGCGTACTTCCCCCTGCTGATCCCGCAGTCGTACTTCGCCAAGGAGGCCGAGCACGTCGAGGGTTTCGCGCCGGAGCTGGCCGTGGTCACGCACGGCGGCGGCAAGGACCTCGAAGAGCCCGTGGTGGTGCGCCCGACCTCCGAGATGATCATCAACGACTACTTCTCGAAGTGGGTGCAGAGCTACCGCGATCTGCCCCTGCTGATCAACCAGTGGGCGAACGTGGTGCGTTGGGAACTGCGGCCCCGGCTCTTCCTCCGGACGACGGAGTTCCTGTGGCAGGAGGGCCACACCGCGCACGCCACCCAGGAGGACGCCCGCGCCTTCGCCGCGCACATCCACCGGAGCGTCTACGAGGACTTCATGGTGAACGTCCTGGCGATGGACACGGTTCCCGGCCGCAAGACGGTCAAGGAGCGCTTCGCCGGCGCGATCAACACGCTCACCCTCGAAGCCATGATGGGCGACGGCAAGGCCCTTCAGATGGCCACCAGTCATGAGCTGGGCCAGAACTTCGCCAAGGCGTTCAACACCAGTTTCCTGTCGAAGGAAGGCAGGCAGGAACTCGTCTGGCAGACGTCCTGGGGTTCGACGACCCGCATGATCGGCGCCCTGGTGATGGCGCACGGCGACGACAACGGCCTGCGGGTCCCGCCGCGCCTCGCCGCGATCCAGGCCGTGGTCCTCGCGATCAAGGGCGACGACGCGGTTCTGGCCAAGGTCCGCGAACTCGGCGACCGGCTGAAGGCGGCGGGCGTACGCGTCCACGTGGACGACCGCACTGACGTGCCCTTCGGCCGCCGCGCCGTCGACTGGGAGCTGAAGGGCGTGCCCGTACGGATCGAGGTCGGCCCCCGCGACCTGGAGAGCGGCACGGCGATGCTCGTCCGCCGCATTCCGGGCGGCAAGGAGCCGGTGGCCCTCGACACGCTCGTACGACTGCTGCCCACTGTCCTCGAAGAGGACCAGGCGTTGCTGCTGGCCCAGTCGCGCGAGCGCCGGGAGTCGGGTACGTCGGACGTGTCGACGTTCGAGGAGGCCGTCGAGGTGGCGACCGGCGGCGGCTGGGCGCGCATCCCCTGGGCGGTGCTCGGCGAAGAGGGCGAGGCCCGGCTGGGCGAGCACGCGGTGACCGTACGGTGTCTGGTCGCCGCGGACGGGTCGGTGCCGGACGCCGATGACGCACCGGGTAACGTCGCCATCGTCGCGCGCGCTTACTGAGGTACGGACGAGAGCGACCGAAAGGCCTCTTGCGTACCGGACGACCACAGGTGCCCCGGCGTGCGGACAGCGTCTACACGCCGGGTCGTACGTGGGGCTACGCACCGGCTTGGTATGAGCTGTGAGGCTTCTCCGCAGATCAGCGCACCCGCCCTCGTCCGGACGCATCAGCGGCAACTGACGGGTACGTGCAAATTATTTGGGATGGCCCGGAATCGGAACACAGCGGCACCCAGGCTCGTTGTCATTACGTGAGCACGACACAGACACCACCTGTTCTCGCCGCAGAACTGGCGCAGGCGTGGGCCGACATTCAGCGGTACCACCCCGAGCTGCCCGATCTTGCCGCGCCCGAGTCCCTGATCGGAGAGTCGTCGTCCGCCTGCGGACACGCGCTCTCCTTCGAGCGACTGCTTCATGAGGCAGTCCATGGCATCGCCGCCGCCCGCGGAGTACGCGACACATCCCGGGCCGGCCGCTACCACAACCGCAGATTCCTCGCGATCGCCGAGGAGCTGGGCCTGGACCACCCGGAGGAACCGCATCCCAGCAGCGGCTTCTCACTGGTCACGCTCAACCCCGAGGCGAAGCGGCGCTACCGCCCCACCATGGAGCGGCTGCAGCGCGCCCTGAAGGCGCACACGGTGGCCACATCCGCCGACACGACCCGCGCCTTCCGCGGCCCGGCCGCGCGCCACGGCTCCTCCGGGGGCGGGGTGCGCGTGAAGGCCGTCTGCGACTGCGGTCGCAACGTGCGCGTCGTCCCGTCGGTGCTGGCGCAGGCGCCGATCGTGTGCGGCGGCTGCGGCAAGCCGTTCAGAATCCCCGAGATCGTGGGCGCGGGCGCCGCGTGAGGCTCCGCCCCGCAACGTGATCGAGCCCGGCATCTCGTGGGTGCCGGAGGAACACGTGGGGAGAGGTTCGTCGGGGTGCTGCTGTGCGCAGGACATTGCCCGTACCGTCGTAGGTGTACTTCCGGACGTTGCCCAGCGGGTCGGTGACGGAGGCGGGCTGGTGGTCGGCGGTG